>JAGUXX010000049.1 GCA_020061585.1 Betaproteobacteria bacterium
CGCCCCGCCGACCCGGACGACATCGGTTACAACGAGTCGAACAACCCGAGTTTCGACTCGATCCTGGCCGCCCGCCTGAGCCGCCGCAACTTCATGCTCGGCAGTGCCGGTACCGGCGCCATGGCGTTGTTCGGCGGCGTGTCGCTGAGCGCGCTGGCGGGTTGTGACAGCGATGACGATGACACCGCAAAGAAACTACTCGGCTTCAAGGCCGTCACCAAGAGCATCGCCGATACCGTTTTGGTTCCTGAAGGTTATAGCTACACCGTGCTGTGCGCCTTGGGCGACCCGCTGGCCGCCGGTGTTTCCGCCTACGGCAACGTCGGCAACGATACCGACTACGAAAACCGCTTCGGCGACCATCACGACGGCATGGAGTATTTCGGCCTGTCCGCCACCGGCACGCCTGATCCGACCAGCAACACCCGCGCGCTGATCGGCTTGAATCACGAAGCCACGACCAACGAATCGAAATCCTCCTACTTTCTGCATGCCGACGGCGGCAGCAACACCTTGCCGCGTCCGACCGCCGAACTGGACAAGGAAATGGCGATCCACGGCGTTTCCGTGTTCGAAATCGTCAAAACCGGCAACACCTTCACCTACGTTCAGGACTCCGCGTTCAATTTCCGCATCCATCAGAACACCGATGTCGAAATTCATGGCCCGGTTCGCGGCAACACCCTGGCGCAGACCAAGTACTCGACCGCCGGCACCAACACCCGCGGCACGCTGAACAACTGCGGCACCGGCCGTACGCCCTGGGGCACATTGCTGACCGGCGAAGAGAACTGGGCTGGCTATTTCACCCGCAACAGCACCGATAACGACGCGCGCGGCAATGACAAGAGCGTCACCTCGCTGAATCGCTATGGCCGCAGCCAGGGCGCCGCCAGCCGCCACGGCTGGGAAGGCGATACCACCGATGCCGCTCGCGCCGACCGCTATCAGCGTTGGGATATCAGCCTGCTAGGCGCCACCGCCCACGACGACTATCGCAACGAGCTGAACACCATGGGCTACATCGTCGAGATCGACCCCTACGACAAGAGCCTGAAAGCCCGCAAGCGTACCGCGCTGGGCCGCATCGCCCACGAAGCCGCCGCCTTCTCGGTGCCGACCGTCGGCCAACCGCTGGCGATCTACCAAGGCGACGACGCGCGCAACGAGTACATCTACAAGTGGGTCTCCGCGGAAGACTGGTCCGCCGCCGATGCCACCGCCGCCGACCGTCTGGCGGTGGGTGACAAGTATCTGGAAGCTGGCAAGTTGTATGTCGCCCGCTTCGATGCCGACGGTACCGGCGCATGGCTGGAACTGACGCATGGCGTGAATGGCCTGGACAACACCAACGCCACCTACCCGTTTGCCGATCAGGCCGATGTCTGCGTCAACGCCCGACTGGCGGCCGATTCGGTGGGCGCCACCAAGATGGACCGCCCGGAGTGGAGCGCGGTCAATCCGGCCAATGGAGAAATCTATTTCACGCTGACCAACAACACTTCGCGCACTAATCTCACCGCCGACGCCGCCAATCCGCGCGTCTACAGCGACGTGAAGAACGCCGCCTCGGTGACCACCGGCAACGTCAACGGCCACATCATCCGGATGAAGGAAGGCGCCGGCGATTCCGCCGCCACCACCTTTACCTGGGACGTCTACCTGTTCGGCGCCGAATCCACCGCCGGCGCGTTGATCAACCTGTCCAGCCTCACCGCCGACCAGGACTTCTCCAGCCCGGACGGCCTGGTATTCACGCCATCCACCGGTGTCTGCTGGATCCAGACCGATGACGGCTACTACACCGACGTCACCAACTGCATGATGCTGGCCGCACTGCCGGGAGAAGTCGGCGATGGCGAAAGCATCACCGTCGCCGGCACCAACGTTGTCACGCATCGCGGCATGCTGCCGACCGCGGATACGCTGAAGCGCTTCCTGGTCGGTTCCAGGGACTGCGAAATCACCGGCATCTGCGAGACCCCGGATGGCAAAACCATCTTCGTCAATATCCAGCATCCGGGTGAAAACACCGCCAACGCCGACATCGCCGACCCGACCAAGTACACCAGTCACTGGCCGGGCGTTGACGGCTACGGCGCGGGTGGCGACCTGGCGCGGCCGCGCTCGGCGACCATCGTCATCACCAAGAACGACGGCGGCCAGATCGGTTATTGATCGGCCTTTCCAGTCGATCATGGGGCGCCGCCCCAAGATCGACTTGGCCCGCAACGGGCAGTTCTGACCCGCGGCTGCTTTCAAGGCCGCCTCCGAGACATCGGAGGCGGCCTTTTTCATTTGCGGCCCATCGTCGTGAGGCCGTCTTGAGCCTGCAACGGCTGTTTCAAGGATAATCCGCGCTTTCCTGAATTCGGCATCGAATCGACTCCGCAATGGCAACCCAATGGCTGACTTCGGCATGGCAGGCTGGCGCCTGGCGGCACTGGCTGACGCATCGCGGCTCGTTGACCAAACGCTTGCAACAGAGTTGCCCGGCATTCCGCGTGGCGCGTCTGAAGCAGTCGCTTGGTCAGCCGAATCAGGATGAATGCGCAACTTTGGGTCTGATTCACGGTCGCCTGGCGATGCTCCGGGATGTACTGCTGCTGAACCGCGACACGCCGCTGGTGTTCGCGCATAGCGTGATTCCACTGGCTGGTCTGGCCGGCCCCTGGACGCAACTGGCCGGGCTGGGCAATCGCCCACTGGGCGCCGCCTTGTTCAGCAATCCACGCATCCAGCGCCAGGCGCTGGCGTACCGGCATCTTGATCATCGCCACGCTTTGTACCGCGCCGCCGCCGTTCATCTAGATCTGCCGCCGCGCTCGCTGTGGGCGCGGCGTTCGCTGTTCGCGCTGCAAAATCAGCCGATACTGGTCACCGAAGTCTTCCTGCCCGCCACTTTGCAACTGCCATGAATCAGACCACCCTGTCGCTCGCGCAACGCCTCACCGAATACGAAAAGCTGATGCGGCTGGACAAGCCGATCGGCATCCTGCTGCTGGCCTGGCCGACGCTGTGGGGTCTGTGGCTGTCCAGCATCGGCAAACCGGATTGGCTGGTGCTGTGGGTGTTCGTCATCGGCGTGGTGCTGATGCGCTCCGCCGGCTGCGTGGTCAACGACTATGCCGATCGGCATTTCGACCCGCATGTCGAACGCACCAAAAATCGGCCGCTGGCCGCCGGTCGGGTGACTGAAAAGGAAGCGCTGATGCTGGCCGGGGTGCTGGCCTTGCTCGCCTTCGTGCTGATCCTGCCGCTGAAAAATATATTGCTGATCCAGCTTTCCGTCGCCGCCGCGTTCCTCGCCGCCAGCTATCCGTATACCAAACGCTTCCTGGCCATTCCGCAGGCCTATCTCGGCATTGCCTTCGGCTTCGGCATTCCGATGGCCTATGCCGCGCATCTCGACGCGGTGCCGTCGATCGCCTGGGTGTTGATGGCCGCCAACGTGTTCTGGGCCATCGCTTACGACACCGAATATGCGATGGTCGACCGCGCCGACGATCTGAAGATCGGCATCAAGACCTCCGCCATCACCTTCGGCCGCTACGACATCGCGGCGATCATGCTGTGCTATGCCATCACCCTGGCGCTGCTCGGCTACGTCGGCTGGCGACTGCATCTAGGCCAGCCGTTTTTCATTGGTCTGGCGGCCGCCGCCGGCGTCGCGGTCTACCACTACTGGCTGATCAAGGACCGCGACCCGGCGCGCTGCTTCAAGGCCTTTCTGCACAACAACTGGTTCGGCGCGGCGGTGTTCGCCGGGATGGTGGTCAGCTTGCTGCCACAGGCCCGATGACCCGAGCATGAGCGTCGCGCCACAATTCGAGCGCGCCGAAATCCTGATCGGCGCCGAGGGTCTGCAGCGACTCGCCGGCAAACATGTGTTTCTCGCCGGTCTGGGCGGCGTCGGTTCGTGGTGCGCGGAAATGCTGGCGCGCGCCGGCATCGGTCGGCTGACGCTGGTGGACATGGATGTGGTGGCCGCGTCCAACATCAACCGGCAACTGCCGGCGCTGCTGTCCACCGTCGGCCAGCGCAAGGCGGAGGTGATGGCGGCGCGCATCCGCGACATCAACCCGGATTGCCGTCTGACCGTGCTGACCGACTTCCTGACGCCGGACAACATCCCCGACCTGCTGCCGCCGGATGCCGACTTCGTTATCGACTGCATCGACTCGCTGAATTGCAAGGTGGCGCTGATCGTCACCGCCCGCGAACGCGGCCTGCCGGTCGCCGCCAGCATGGGCGCCGGCAACAAGCTGGATGTCACCCGGGTACGCGTGTCCGACATCAGCACGACCGAAGTCGACACTCTGGCGCGCATCGTGCGCAAACGCCTGCGCAAACGCGGCGTCAGCAACAACGTGCTGTGCGTCTGGACCGACGAACCCGGCGCCCCGCCGTTGCCGCCGGAAACCGTCAGCCACGGCCGCGCGGTGAACAACGCAGACCTGACAGGTTTCCAAAACCTGTCAGGTCTACATCACGGCCGCGCCCGGGCGGTGAACGGCACCATCTCCTATATGCCGCCGCTGTTCGGCCTGATGCTGGCCGGCGCGGTGGTCAAGCGCCTGCTGGAAGACCCGCGGTCAGCCTGACGAAATCCGGCAAGCTCTCCGCCGCCAGCGGGCGGCTGTAGTAGAAGCCCTGCACGCAGTCGCAGCCGCGCTGGCGAAGAAATTCGAGCTGCTCCAGTTCCTCGACGCCTTCCGCCACCACGCTCATGTTCAGGTTGTGCGCCAGAGCGATGACCGCGGTGGTGATTTCACGGTCGCTGCTGTCGGTGGCGATGTCACGCACGAAAGATCGGTCGATCTTCAGCCGGTCGATCGGAAATGTCTTCAGATAGGCGAGGGAAGAGTAGCCTGTGCCGAAATCATCGACGGCGATGGAAAAGCCCCGCGCCTTGAAGCGGTTCAGCAACTCAGCGGCCTGTTCGGGCTTCTCGGCCAACGCGCCCTCGGTGACTTCCAGTTCGAAGTGATGCGCTTCCATCTCGGCGAGGGCGAGAATCGCGGTGAAATCCTCGAACAGGCCATGCTGCCGAAACTGGCGTGGCGACAGGTTGATACAGATGCGCAGGTCGGAGAGCCCGATACTCCGCCAGTATTTCAGCGTACGACAGCATTCCTCCAGCACCCACGTACCAATCGAGACGATGCTGCCGTTCGCCTCGGCCAGCGGAATGAAGCGATCCGGAGAAATGCAGCCCTGTTCCGGATGCTGCCAGCGCAACAACGCTTCCACCGCGCCGACTCGGCCGTCGATCTGATCGACCATGGGCTGAAACTGCAAGGTCAGTTCACGCCGTCGCACCGCCATGCGCAAGGCGTTGCCCAGACCTAGACGTTCAGCCGCCTCGCGATTCATCGCCGGCGCGTAGAACTGGGCATTGTTCCTGCCCTGCTCCTTGGCGTGATACATCGCCATGTCGGCATGGCGCATCAGCGTCTCGACATCATCGCCATCGGACGGCGCCACCGCCACGCCGATACTGACGGTGACGTGCAACCAGTGATGGTCGATCTCCACCGGGCAGTCCAGCGCATCGACGATTTTCCGCGCCATGTTGTCTATCGAACGCAGGTTCTTGAAGCCCTCCATCACCAGCACGAACTCATCGCCGCCCAGGCGGGATACGGTGTCGCTATCACGCGCCACGTCGCGCAAGCGTTCGGCAACCTCGATCAGCAGCCGGTCGCCGACCGCATGGCCGAGGCTGTCGTTGACATTCTTGAAGTCGTCGAGATCAATGAACATCAGCACCAGATAGGATTCGTCGCGGCGGATCCGCGCCAGCGCACTTTTCAGCCGGTCGTTCAACAGCAAGCGGTTGGGCAGATCGGTCAACGGATCGTGGTGCGCCATGTGATGGATGCGATCCTCGGTCTCCTTGCGCTCGGACAGGTCATTGAAAATTGCCAGGAAATGGTCGATGCGATTGCCTCCGGGTTCACGGATGGCATGGATGGTGATCCACTTCGGGTAATGCGTGCCGTCCTTGCGCTTGTCCCAGATCTCGCCGCTCCAGGTACCGGTCCGCAACAAGTTGCTCCATAGCGCTTGATAGAAGCGTTTGTCGTGCCGCCCGGAACTCAAGAAAGCCGGATTTTTGCCCCTCACCTCGTCGACCGTATAGCCGGTGATCTGGGTGAACGCGTGATTGACCGTGATGATACGGTTGTCGGCGTCGCTGATCAGGATGGCGATCGGACTCTTCTCTATCGCCTCGCGCGTCAAGCGCAGTTCGCGCCGACTATCGCCGTGGCGCGCTCGCAGGCGCAGCAACTGCAAGCCCAGCAGCAGCGCGAGCAGAAACCCCGCCGCCAGCATGCCCCCCTGGACCACGGAGGATGCTTCAGACCGTTGCAAAAACCAGTCCTTTCCATGCGCGGTCAAAACCATGCCCAACATCGATCCGCCGATCAGTACCAATACCGCGCCTGCCCGTTTCATGTCCACTCCCAGACTGCGCGGCTACACCGAGAAGCGCGCGGCATCGGCCTCCAGACGGTCGGCCATATGTTTCAGTCGAGCGGCTGCCGTTGCTGTGCGACCGGCGTTGGCATGGCTGGCTTCGCACATCTGGGCGATGCGCTCGACACCCTTGGCGATCTCCTGCGCCGCCGTGCCCTGCTCCTTCAGGGCCAGCGCGATATCCTTCACCGATTGCAGCACCCGGCCGGAACCGGACTGTATGCTGACCATGCTGTCGCCGGCCTCGCTGGCAACCCGCATGCCCTGTTCAACCTGGCTGACGCTGGTCTGCATTTCCTTTACCGCGCGGCTGGCGCCGCCCTGGATGCGGCCGATCATTTCGGCGATCTGCTGAGTCGAATTGCCGGTGCGCTCGGCCAGCTTGCGCACCTCATCCGCCACCACCGCGAAACCACGCCCCTGTTCACCGGCGCGCGCCGCCTCGATGGCGGCATTGAGCGCCAGCAGATTGGTCTGATCGGCGATTTCCTTGATGACATTGACGATGCCGGCGATCTCGCCGGACAGGCCTTCAACGGAATGGATCGCCCGCGCCGACTCGTTGACCGCGTCGGTGATGCCGCGCATCTCCGCGACCGCCGTCATGATCACCCGTCCGCCCTGCTCCGAGGCTTTGCCCGAAGCCAGCGTAACGTCTTGCGCCGCGTTGGCGTGCTCGGAGACCTGGTCAACCGAGACCGACATCTGCTCGACCGCCGCCGCCATGCTGGTCGAGGAGGCAGACTGCGCTTCCGACATATTCGCGGCCTCCCGCGCCGAGGCGTCGAGTTCGAACGCCGCCTGCTTGAGGATGCCGGCATCGTGGCGGATGGTGTGGGTCATCTCGAACAATCCATCACGCATGCGGGTGAGCTGGACGATCAGATCGCCGATCTCGTCATGTCCCGCCGTCGGCAGACTCTGGCGCAAATCGCCCTGGGCGATGGCCTGCGCCGCCCGCGTCGCGGCCCGTACCGGCAACACAATGGCGCGTATCAGCAACCAGGCGAACAGCAGGAAGCCGATGCCGCCGACAACTATCATGCCGGCGGAAGTCCATAGCACCCGGTTGTAACGCGTCACCGCCGTCGCGTATTCGGCTTTCGCCGCTTCCGCCTGCAAGTTCATCAGGCCACCCAGCAGGTTGCGGGTCTCGGCGCCGACCCCCTTGTCGTTGCGCAAGAAGGCGAGCAGCACATCGGTGCTGAAGCTGCCGGCGCGGATTTCCCGCACCGCCGGCGTCAGGAAATGGGTGACGTATTCCTGGCGTTTATCGGTGAACGACTTCACCAGCGCCGCTTCATCACCGCTTTGTCGGCGTTGGCTGTAACGCTGCCAGAGCGCGTCGATTTCCAGGCGGTTGCGCTCTATGGTATCGAGGTGCTGCACGGCCTGATGATCATGCAGGCGCGCGAAATGCGTGCTCGGATCATGCTGATAACCACGCAACACCTCCGCCGCGTTGATTTCCAACAGCCGCTGGATGCGCGCCAGATCATTGATCGGCGCTGTGCGTTCGGCATAGACCGACTGCAACGCCAGCATGCCCTCCCGCACCTGCCAGACGCCGTTGGCGCCGACCGCCAGCATCAGCAGCATACCGATCAGCGCCATGGCCCAAAGTCGCTGTGTCAGCGACAGGCGGCGCAGCGATTCGACCAAATGCCAGAGCCAGGGGTTGGCGATAACCCGGCCACGCTGGATTTGCACTTTGGATCGGCCATCGCGCATGTCCCGGTACAAGGCCTCGGCCTGGGCAACTTCGCCCGATTCCGGGCGTTGCCGTACCGACATGTAGCCACCGTCCGGCAGCGGCGTGACGCTGGCGCGCACCCAGTAGTGGGCGCCGTCCTTGCGCCGGTTCTTCACCAGACCCGACCAGGGCCGGCCGGACTTGACCGTGTTCCAGAGATCGCGGAAGGCTTCGCCCGGCATGTCCGGGTGACGCAAGATGTTATGCGCCTGGCCGATCAGTTCGGCTTCCTCGAAGCCGCTGGCTTCAACAAAGTCGGAATTCACATGGGTGATACGCCCCTTGCGATCGGTCTTGGAAATGATGGCCATGCCATCGCGCAACAGATATTCCTGCTGGGTTACCGGTCCGTTATTACGCATTGCACCCCCTGATGTCGCAAGATCGGAAATCGCTGCTGTCAACCAAACAAATTCAGATCGCGGGCGGGGATTGAGCCCGGCAGATACAACATTGCCGCGGGGGTTGGGCGGCGGTTGGACGAATGTCCCGCATTATGTTCAGGCGGGTTATTCGAAATCGGGTATTGAAGGGTATTGAACGAACCCCATGCGGGCCGAACACGACATCCCCGCGCGGAATTTGCAGCCCGATTACGGCAGTACCATATCAAACTTTAGGGGTATTTATAAGCAATACAACGAAGCTTTAAATAATTTTGATTAGCGATAGTCGAAGTCCATGCCCCGCCATGAACGGTCAATATTGACGGGCATCAATTCCAAGATTTAGCCGCGCTGATCATGGCATGGATGAGTGGCCGTAATTGGCTGGTGAAATGACCACCTTGGGCAAGTTCGATGACGAGGTCCTCATCACCGCGATCAAATCGGTCGGGCAACAAGCTTCATGTCTCGCGCAACAGCGCGCTTTCAGTTTCCAGCGCCGCGATCAGATCATCCGCCACTTCGGCGATCTTGCGCCGCCGCGAGCGGGCTTGATTGCGCAGATGCGCGAATGCCGCGTCACGATCGAGGTGCTTTCTGGCCATGATGATGCCGACCGCGATACGCGTCCGCTGTTCGATGCTCAAAGCCTGTTCAAGCTGACCGGCGCTGTTCTTCAATGCCTGGATATCCCTGGCGCGGGCAATGGCGGCCTGTATGAAGGGCGCCAGTTGCACCACATCGATCGGCTTCACCAGATAACCCAGGGCGCCCGCGTCGGCGGCGTCGCGCACGATCCCGTTATCGCCGTAGGCGGACAGGAACACGAACGGCACCGCGCCACCATCGGGCTCGCGCAGACGCAGTTTCCGCGCCACATCGATGCCGGACATACCGGGCATGCGCACATCCAGCACCACCAGATCGCAGCTTTCCGGCGTAGCCAGACGCAGCGCTTCGGCGCCCGACATCGCGGTCGCCACTTCATAGCCCAGTTCGCGCAACCCCTCCGCCAACATGTTCAGGATCACGCGATCATCGTCCACCAACAGGATGCGGGTCATTCAGCTTGCCTTTCTTCATCAGTTCGATACATCAAAACGGGGGACTCAAGCACGACCAGGGTCTCAACCTCGTCACCGATCTGACGATAACTCAGTCGCATGCCTTCGGCCGACATCAACGATCGCACCAGACCCAGGCCGATGCCTATCGCACGGCCCATGGAAAAATCGAACCCGGCGGGCAAATGACCGGCATTGACGATACGGATACGGGCGCTATCGCCGACGATTTCCAGATCGATGCGGGGCGGCGTCATGCTGTCTTCGACGCGATGCTTGACCGCGTTGGTGACCAGCTCGTTGAGCACCAGCGCCACCGCGACGGTCTCATTTTCCTTGACATGCAAATGCCCGCCTCCGGCGTGTACGCCGGTCAGTTGTACGGCCACGCCGGTCAGGCTGGATACCATGCCGACGATGGCCGGCAACAACTCGCACAGCATCACCGATTCACGCGCGATCTGTCCCTGCAAACCATGCACCACGGCCACCGATTGCACCTGGCTGATGGCCATTTCGATCGCCACGCGTGATTCGGGCATCTTGGCGGCATCGCGCCGCAGCAGACTCACCACGGTTTGCAGATTGTTCTTGATGCGGTGATGCACTTCGCGGATCAGGGTTTCGCGCTGGGCGAGGGCATAGGCCAGACGCTTCGCCTCGGCCTGATGGCGTTCGGTGATGTCTTCCAGGATGCCGGCCACCAGCGGCTCGCCATCCCGATCCAGAAACGGAAAAACCTGCGCGGAGAGCCAGCGGATACCCCGTTCGGGATGCAAGATGCGAAACTCGGCGGCAACCGATTCACCCTGCTCCTGCTTGGCCAGTCCGGCCTTGGTGATTTCCATATCCTCGGGGTGCACCCGCGCCAGCCAGGCAAGCGGCTCACGATACAGCGTCTCCGGCTGTATACCGAGCATCCGCTCGCAAGCCGGACTGACATACAGGAATTCACTGCTGTCGCGGCGGGCGATCCAGAACACTTCGTGTATATGTTCGACGAGTTGCTGGAAACGGATGTTCGCCTCCCCTAACGCCCGACGCGTCGCGGACAAATCCGAGATGTTGCGGGTGATGCACTGACAGCCGCATAGCCGGCCGATTTCGTCACGCATGGGCACGCAGGACGTCTCCAGATGCAGCGTCACACCCCCCGCCCCGGTGACGACATGCTCCCGCGTCATCGAGGCAACATCGTGCCGCCGAGGCGTATCCCCCACAGTCAGAAAACTGCGCGCCGAATCCACATCAAAAACCGTTTCCAACTCACGACCGAGCAGCGCGGCCGGTTCAGCCTCCAACATCGCCGCGACCTGCGGGCTGGCGTAACTGAACTTGCCCTCGGCGTCAGCCGCCCAGAACCAGCTCTGGCTAGATTCGACTATCCCGCGATACCGGGCTTCGCTGAGCCGCAAGCGCTGTTCGGATTGGTTGCGTTGCAGCGTGACGATGGCCAACGACAGAAATACCAGCGCGATCGTGGCCATGAAGCCATGCAACGGCAGCACGCGCACGCCTTCCGCCAGCAGAAACGCATCGATACGTCCCCAGCCCGCGTTGCTCGACAAGGCGACAAAGACACCGAGCAATGCGACCGCGGTCCATTGCGGATTGCCGCGCAACCCCAACCAGAGCAAGAACGGCAATACCGGGTAGGGTCGCATGAGCAGATTGGGCATGCCGAACCAAGCCGGCCGCACCAGAAACATCAACACCAGAGCCAGGCCGCCGAACACCAGCGCCAGCTCCGGCCAACGCGCGCCGTTACTCGGAATATTCGGACTACGCGGCGAAAACAGGCACAGCAGCAAAGCCGCAAGAATGACCGTCGAGGCCAGTTGCCCCATGACCCCGAACAGCGCGAATTGAACATCGCTCAGCCCCCACAACGGTTCGAGCGTGTACAGGGCGACATGCAGCAGCGGCAAAGCCGGCAACACGGCCAGCAAACCGCCCAGAAAAGCCAGCTTGAACAAATCGGATACCCGATCTAGTCCGGCCTGAAAATCCTGTCGACGCAGCAAAAAGCCACCCAGCAGCGCCTGTAGCGCCAGCGCCAAGGCCAGCGCCAAACTGCTTTGCAGTCCGATTTCGCCGCCCCAGTATGCCGCGACAAAAACCCCCGCCGCCGCCGCCAGCGCCATGCGATAGCCCCAAAGCAGCGCGGCGCCGAGCGCGATGCCGGCCGGCGGCCAGAACAGAAACGGCGCGTAACCGCCGTCAACCAGGGCAAACGCCGCCAGACCGGTGAGACCGGCAAGCCCCGCCGTGGCGGACAGCCGCCAGGCACTGCCGTTCAGCCACGTCGAGCGGGCAAGAGATGTCATGTGCGCGATTTAATGTTCAAAGCTCGACAGCGGCGGATTATCCGCCGGGCGCGCCCGCTCGCCAGCCGCGCCGGCGCATTAATTTTCCGCGAGGGGATATCAAACGGCGCCTGACGAATCCGCGCATCCCTTGTAATATGCGCTACCCGACTAATTCAGTCGGGTATTAACCAGAGGACATGAACATGAGCGAACCCGTTGTCGCCGGCAAGCAGCCCATCGAAGCCACGCTGGAAGCCGGTGAATATTGGTGGTGCAGTTGCGGCCGATCAAAGAATCAACCCTTTTGCGATGGTTCGCATGCCGGAACCGATTTGAAACCCGTGCCGTTCAAACTGGAAACCGTTACCCAAGTCTGGCTGTGCGCCTGCAAGCATACGGCCAATCCACCGTACTGCGATGGCGCGCATGAGTTGCTGGATTGAATTCCGGCGTTGTCCGCGCCCCTTGGGGTAGCGGATAATCACGGCGAAAATCTCGCCCCCCATGGAAAACTACTTACTCATACTTATCGGCACGGTGTTCGTGAACAACATCGTCATGTCGAAGATACTCGGACTGTGCCCATTCATGGGGGTGTCGCGCAAACTGGAAACCGCGATCAGCATGGGCGCGGCGACCACTTTCGTGCTGACCCTGGCGTCCGGCGCCAGTTATCTGATCGATACCTATCTGCTCGGCCAGCAGCTCCACTATCTGCGCACCCTGTCGTTCATCGTGGTGATCGCCGGCATCGTCGGTTTCACCGAGATGTTCATCAAGAAAACCTCGCCGGTGCTGTTTCGCGTGCTGGGCATCTACCTGCCGCTGATCACCACCAATTGCGCGGTGCTGGGCATCCCGCTGCTGAATGTCCGCGAACAACATAATTTCCTCGAATCGCTGTTCTTCGGCCTGGGTGGCGCGCTCGGCTTCACGCTGGTGCTGGTGCTGTTCGCGGCGATGCGCGAACGTCTGGAAGCGGCGGATGTGCCGAAACCGTTTCAGGGCGTCAGCATCGCCATGATTTCCGCCGGCCTGATGAGTCTGGCGTTCATGGGCTTCGCCGGGTTGATCCGCTAGTGCTCGCCGCGATTCTGGTGATGGCGGCGATCGGCCTGGTGCTGGGCGGCATCCTCGGCTGGGCGTCGATCAAATTTCGCGTCGCCGACGATCCGCTGGTCGAGAAGATCGACGCGATCCTGCCGCAGACCCAATGCGGCCAGTGCGGCTTTCCCGGTTGCAAACCCTATGCCGAAGCCATCGCCAAGGGCGAGGCGGATATCAACCTGTGCCCGCCCGGCGGCGCCGACGGCGTCAAACGCCTGGCGGATCTGCTCGGCGTGGAACCGAAAGCGCTGGGCGAAGGCAAGGAACCCAAGCCGAAATCGGTCGCGGTGATCGACGAGAACACCTGCATCGGCTGCACCTTGTGCATCCAGGCCTGCCCGGTCGACGCCATCGTCGGCGCGGCCAAACAGATGCATGTCATCGTCGCTTCGCAATGCACCGGTTGCGAGCTTTGCCTGCCGCCCTGTCCGGTCGACTGCATCAGCATGCAGGTGATCCAGGAGGACGTGCTGTCCTGGAAGTGGCGCTATCCCGTCCACATGATGAAACGCGTGGCATGAAAACCCAGTTGTTCACCTTCCATGGCGGCGTGCACCCGGAACAGCACAAGGCCGAGTCCAACGCCGCGCCGATAAGCGTCATGCCGCTGTTGCCGCGTTATGTCGTGCCGATGCGGCAACACATCGGCACCCCGGCCAGACCGGTGGTGTCGGTCGGCGACCGAGTGCTGCGCGGGCAGATCGTCGGCGCCGCCGAGGGCTACGTTTCCACCGCCGCGCATGCGCCGACCTCCGGCCGGGTGGTCGCCATCGAGGCCTGCGCCGTGCCGCACCCCTCCGGCCTGTTCGACCTGGCGGTGGTGATCGAAGCGGATGGCGAAGATCTGTCGATCGACATGCAGCCGCTGGACTGGCGCGCCCTGGACCCCTCGGCATTGCGCAACCGGATCCGCGACATGGGTCTGGCCGGACTCGGCGGCGCGGTGTTTCCCAGCTATATCAAGCTGAACCCGGGCGCGCAGAAAATCCACACGCTGATCGTCAATGGCGCCGAGTGCGAACCGTGGATCACCTGCGACGACCGGCTGATGCGCGAACGCGCGGCGGAACTGGCGCGCGGCATCGAAATCATGCGTCATGCGCTGGGTTGCACGACGGTCCTGCTCGGCATCGAGGACAACAAGCCGGAAGCCCTGGCCGCGATGCGCGGCGCGGCGCCGCCTGATTGGCGGGTGATGTCGGTGCCGACGCTGTACCCCAGCGGTGGCGGCAAGCAGTTGACTTATCTGCTGACCGGCGTCGAAACCCCGACCGGCGGCCGTTCCACCGATGTCGGCATCCAGGTGTTCAACGTCGGCACGGCATACAGCCTGTACCGCGCGGTGGAACTCGGCGAGCCGCTGATTTCGCGGGTGGTCACGCTCACCGGCCATGTCGCGCAACCCGGCAATTTCGAGGCGCGCATCGGCACGCCGTTGGCCGATCTGATCGCCGCGGCGGGCGGCGCGTTGCCCGGCGCCAGCGGTGAAATCGTCGGCGGGCCGATGATGGGCTTCGACCTGATGGATCTCGCCGCGCCGGTGACCAAGGCGGTGAACTGCCTGATCGTCAAGAGTCCGTCGCTGTTCCCGCCGAAACCCGTCGAACTGCCCTGCATCCGCTGCGGCGCCTGCGCCCGCGCCTGCCCGGCCGACCTGCAACCGTTCGAAATGTACTGGTACAGCCACGCCAAGAACTTCGGTCACGCGCAAAGCTACCATCTGTTCGATTGCATCGAATGCGGTTGCTGCGCCTACGTCTGCCCCAGCCACATCCCGCTGGTCGATTATTTCCGGTTCGCCAAGAGCGAGATCTGGGAACGTGAACGCGAAAAAGCCAGCGCCGATCAGGCCCGCGTGCGGCACGAATTCAAGGCCTTCCGTCTGGAGCGCGAGAAACGCGAGAAAGCCGAGAAATTCGCCAAGGCGGCGGAAAAATCCAAGGTCGCCGGTGGTGCCGACGCCGGCGCCGCGCCGGCCGATCCGGACGCCGAGAAGAAAAAGGCGATCCTGCAAGCCGCGCTGGAGCGCGCCGCCCAGGCCAAGCAAACGGTGACGCCGAAGAACACCGACAATCTGCCGCCGCGGGTTCAGCAGGAAATCGACGCCATCGAAACCCGGCGCGCCGGTGTCGAAAACACGGAATCGCAGAAATGATCGGCTCACCCTATACGCTAGCCAGCAACTCGACCGCGACGATCATGTTCAAGGTGCTGCTGGCGCTGCTGCCCGGCATCGCCGCGCATGTCTGGCTGTTCGGCCCCGGCATCGTGGTCAGCCTGATCCTGTGCAGCGCCTTCGCCATCGGCTTCGAAACGCTGCTGCTGTTGGCGCGCCGACTGCCGTTGCAACCCTTCCTCAGCGACAACTCGGCGCTGGTCAGCGCCTGGCTGCTGGCCTTGTCGTTGCCGACCCTGGCGCCGTGGTGGCTGTATGCGATCGGCATCGGCATCGCCATCGTCATCGCCAAGCAACTCTATGGCGGCCTCGGCCAGAATCTGTTCAATCCGGCGATGGTCGGCTATGCCGCGTTGATCGTCAGCTTTCCGGTATACATGACGCAATGGCCGGCGCCGATCGTGTTGGCCGATCACGCCATCGGCCTGTGGGATGCGTTCGACATCGTGTTCTCCGGCCAGGGCTCGATCAGCGCCGACGCCTACACCTCGGCGACGCTGCTGGATACCTGGAAGACCCAGGTGCGTCTCAACACCGCGCCCGAGGTGCTGCTCGCCCAGCCGATATTCGGCTGGATCGGCGCGCGCGGCCATGAAATCGTCGCGCTGATGTATCTCGCCGGCGGCCTGCTGTTGTTCTGGGGAAAACGGATCACCTGGCACATTCCACTGGCCTTTCTGGCCGGTGTCGCGCTCACCGCCGGCGTGCTGCAACTGATCGACCCGACGCAACACGCCAGCCCGTTGCTGCATCTGTTCTCCGGCGGCGTCATGCTGGGCGCGTTCTTCATCGCCACCGATCCGGTCACCGCCGCCACCACGCCGCGCGGCAAACTGATCTACGCCGCCATGGCCGGCTTTCTGACCGTGATCATTCGCGGCTTCGGCAGTTTTCCGGATGGCGTCGCCTTCGCCATATTGCTGATGAACATGTGCGTGCCGTTCATCGACGACTACACCCAACCGCGCGTGTTCGGCCATCCGCGCAAGCGTTCCAAGGCGGGCCAGCCATGACCCCGGTGCTGCGCGAAACCCTCGCCACCGCCTTGACCCTGCTGGTCATCGCGGTGATCGGCGCCAGCCTGCTGGCCGGCACTTTCGAGTTGACCCGGCCGACCATCGAGCACAGCGAACTGGCCGAAAAACTGGCGTTGGTGGCGCAAACCCTGCCCCCCGGCAGTTTCGACAACAACCCGATCCAGGATGCCTTGCCGCTGGCCGCCGATCCACGGCTCGGTCTGAAGCATCCCGGCCAGGCCTATATCGCGCGCAAGGAGGGCCAGGCCGTGGCGGTGGTGCTGGAAGCCGTAGCGCCAGATGGCTATGCAGGGGAAATCCGCCTGCTGATCGGCATCCGCATCGACGGCAGTCTCAGCGGCGTGCGCGTCACCGGTCACCTGGAAACCCCCGGGCTGGGCGATTACATCGACATCGCGCGCAGCCCGTGGATCAATCAATTCACCGGCAAGAGCCTCAGCCAGCCGGCCGACGCCGCCTGGAAGGTGCGCAAGGACGGCGGCGCCTTCGATTACCTCGCCGGCGCCACCGTGACACCGCGCGCGATCATCAAGGCGGTCAACCGGGCGCTGCATTATTTCGCCGCGCACCAGGCCGAATTGCTGGCGCCGCTCAAGGAGAACCCGCATGTCCAGCCCTGAAGCCACCCTCGCACCTGTACAGCCCGCGGCGCCATCCGGCGGCCTGATGTCGCGGGAAACCCGCGACATCATCGTCAACGGCCTGTGGACGCAGAATCCCGGCATCGTGCAACTGCTCGGCCTGTGTCCACTGCTGGCGATCAGCAACAACATCGTCAACGCCCTGTCGCTGGGTCTGGCCACGACGCTGGTGATGGCGGTGGCGAGCGGCTCGGTGGCGCTGGTGCGCAATTTCATTCCGCATGAAATCCGCATCCCCGCCTTCGTGCTGATCATCGCCGCGCTGGTCACCGTGGTCGAACTGGCCATGCATGCCTGGGTGCCGGCGTTGTACATCGTGCTCGGTGTGTTCATCCCGCTGATCACCACCAACTGCATCGTGCTGGCGCGCGTCGAAGCCTTCGCTTCCAAGCGCTCCACGGCGCATTCCATTCTCGACGCGACGATGATGGGCATCGGACTCACCGCCGTTCTGGTAGTGCTGGGCGCCATGCGCGAGGCGCTCGGCAAGGGCACGCTGTTTTCCGGCGTCGATCTGGCGTTGGGTCCGATCGCCAAGGACTGGGTGATCCCGCTGGCGCCTGACTACAACGGTTTTCTGCTGGCGGTGTTGCCGCCCGGCGCGTTCATCGGCCTCGGCCTGTTGATCGCGTTGCGCAACCGCCTGCTGATGCGCGAGGCCTGATGAACGCCGCCCGCCGCCGCGAAATCTTCCAGCGCCTGCGGGCCGCCAATCCCCATCCGACCACCGAGCTGATCCACCGCTCGCCGTTCGAATTGTTGATTGCGGTGATGCTGTCGGCGCAAGCCACCGACAAAAGCGTCAATCTCGCCACCGCCACGCTGTTCCCGGTCGCCGATACACCGGAACGCATGCTGTCGCTCGGCGAAGATGGGTTGAAATCGCATATCCGCGGCATCGGCTTGTATCCGACCAAGACGAAGAATGTGCTGGCCACCTGCCAGATCCTGCTCGACCAGCACGCCGGCCAGGTGCCGCGCGACCGCGCCGCGCTGGAAGCCCTGCCCGGGGTCGGCCGCAAGACCGCCAATGTCGTGCTGAATACCGCCTTCGGCGAACCGACCATCGCCGTCGACACACATATTTTCCGGGTTTCCAACCGCACCGGCCTGGCGCCGGGCAAGACCGTGCAGGACGTGGAAAACCGTTTGCTGCGCCATGTGCCGGCCGAGTTCAAGCCGGACGCGCATCACTGGCTGATCCTGCATGGCCGCTATATCTGCAAGGCCCGCCGCCCGGATTGCCCGACCTGCGCGATCCACGACCTGTGCGATTACCGGGACAAGACGGTATGAGAGCGGCGTCCGGACTGGCTCAGGGGCGCCATGCCGACGCGGCGCTGGTCACCGAAGCCGTGCGCATGGCGATGCACACCGCCGGGCTGGACATCGCCCAGTCGGTGGTGCTGTATCTGAGCAGCGATTTCGCGCGCGATCCGCAGCCGGCGATTGCCGCCGCC
>JAGUXX010000318.1 GCA_020061585.1 Betaproteobacteria bacterium
CTTGAGATTCTCCATATAGGCGGCAGCCAGTTCGTCGACCGAGGCGTTGTTCTGCACCATTTCGTGGGCCTGCTTCTCGAACAGGGCAAAGAACGACTGGCGCATAATCGTGGCGTAGGAATCATCCACCTGGCGGAAGAGCATGTCGCGGCGGACGGCCGGGTCGCTTTCCTGGGCCAGCAGCTGGTCGACCAGCATCATCTCGCCGAAGGTGGAGGCGGTTTCAGCCAGCGGCAGCGAGGAATGCTGGGTGAACAGGCTGTGATGCTCGGCCAGCATCGAGTGGATGGCGTGACCGAGTTCGTGCGCCAGCGTGGCAACATCGTCGGCGCGGCCCTGGTAGTTGACCAGCACCCAGGGCGTCAGGTCCGGCCCAAGCGTGGAGCAGAAAGCCCCGCCGCGTTTGCCTTTGCGGACTTCGCTATCGAGGTGGTTGTCGTCGAATACGCGTTTGGCAAGCTTGCCAACTTGGGGCGAGAACTGGTTGAATGAGTCAAGCACCATCTCGGCGGCGGCGTTGAAATCGTACTTTTTCTCGGCTTTGCTGACCGGGGCATAGATGTCATAACGGCGCAGTTTCCCCGAAGGGATCCCGAGCAATTTGGCTTTGACCTTGAAAAAGCGCTGGAAAACTGGCGCATTCTGGCGCGCCACTTCGAGCAGCGTATCGACCACATCGTTGGGGATGTCATTCGCCAGGTTACGGGCCGCCAGCGGGGTGGCGTGCTTGCGCAGGTTGACATTTTCGTTGCGCCAGTCGCGCACAGCGGTCTGGTACATCTGCCCCAGGATCGGGCCTTCGTCTCCGTAGACGCGATAGAGTTCCTGATAGGCGCGGGCGCGCAAATCGGGGTCAGACTGGCGAACGTAAGACATCAACTCGCCGCGCGTCATTTCCTTGACCTCGCCACCCACTTCCACCTTGAAGACATAACGGTTGGTGATGGAGTCGTACAGGTTGGTGAGCGCCTCGATGCCGGTGACATTCTTGATGTTGAGAATCTTTTCTTCGGGTTCGCTCAAGGTGTGCGGCTTGTAGTGGCGCATTTCCTCCAGGTAATACCGGTAATCGCCGGAGGCATCCATCAGGCGGTTGGCGGTGGCGTCATCCAAATCCTTCCACCACAGGCTGAAGAACAGGGTGCGGTTCTGCATCCCGGCCATGAACTGCTGCACCTTGGCCTGGAAGGTCTGGGCTTCCAGGAAGAATGGGGCCGCGCCTATCCGATGGGCGCGCTGGCGGGGCATGTGCTCGGGCAGACGGATGTCGACGGCAAGGGCATTGCCGGCGTGGAGCGCACGCTGAATGCCAGCCTCGCCGCCGGCAAGGCGCCGGTGCGCCTGACGATTGATGTGGAAACGCAGACGGCTTTGGAACTCGAACTCGAGGCGGCGGCCGAAGCCTTCAGCATGGAAGGCGCCGCGGCGATCCTGATGGATACGCGCACAGGCGAAATCCGCGGCATGGCCAGCTGGCCGGCTTTTGATCCCAACCGCGCCTCGGACTTCCCGTCGAATCATCCGGCGCGCCTCAACCGGGCGATCGGCGCGGTGTATGAGCTGGGCTCGGTGTTCAAGCCGCTGACGGTTGCAGCGGCGCTGGATGCAGGCGCGGTGACGCGGACGCAGATGTTTGACGTGTCCCAGCCCGTGCAGGCGGGGCGGTTCTCGATCAGCGACACGCACCGGTTTGCGAAGTCGGCGAACGTCACCGAGATCATCGTCGAAAGTTCAAACATCGGCACGGTGCATGTCGTGCGCGCGCTCGGTGTGAAGCGGCAGAGCGCGTTCCTCGATCTCTCCGGGCTGACCCGGCGCGCGAAGATCGAACTGCCGGGCAGTGAAGCGCCGATCATGCCGGCGCGGCTGGACGACCTGCATTCGGCGACGGTGTCGTATGGCCATGGCATGTCGGTGACGCCGCTGGCATTTCTCACGGCCTTTGCCGCGCTCGGCAATGACGGCGAGATGGTGCAGCCGACGCTGATTTTCGATCCCAGGCGCAAGGCGGAAACCGATCGCCTCCTCTCGCCGGAAACGGCGGCGCAGGTGACGGCAATAATGCGCGAAAGCGTGAAGCGCGGTGCGGGCCGGCCAGCGGACATCGCGGGCTACCGCGTCGCCGGCAAGACTGGCACCGGCGAGAAGGCCATCGCTGGTGGCTATGACAAGAATGCCAACGTTTCGAGCTTTGCTGCCGTGTTTCCTGCAGACAGCCCGCAATTTGCCCTGATCGTGACGCTGGATAATCCGCAGGCCCGACCGGGCCGCGGTGCAACGGCGTCGGTGAGTGCGGCTCCCGTGGCGGGCCGGATTGTCGAACGCGTGGCGCCGATCCTCGGTGTTGCTCCGCGCTTCGAGGATATCCGGACGGCGCGGACTGAGCCTGAAAACCGGTCTCCAGAAAGGAGTTCCCCTTGAAACTGAAGGACCTCTTCCCCCTCGCCGAGAATGGCGGGACCGAGATCCTCGGCATGACGGCTGACAGCCGCCAGGTGCAGCCGGGATGGCTGTTCGCGGCGCTGAAAGGCAGCGTGCATGATGGTACGAAATTCGCGGCGATGGCGATCGAAAGGGGCGCGGCGGCGATCCTGTCGGATGGCAGC
>JAGUXX010000236.1 GCA_020061585.1 Betaproteobacteria bacterium
GCTGTTCAGGTCGATCTTGGCGGGGTCGCCGGAACGCTTGATCAGCTCATCCGCGAAAGATTTCTTGACGCCGGTCAGCGGGGCGATGACATCGCCCTGCGGGTTGGTGACGTTGGCGTTGCGATACTGCATGGTCAGCTCGACCGCGAATTCCCAAGCGCCGTTCAACAGATTGGCTTTGGACGGGGCGATGCCGGTGGCGCCGACGGAAGCCACTTGGGTAGCAGGCAGGAAGCTGCCGGCGCCGTAGATGTTGCGGAAGGTCCAGCCGCTTTCATTGCCGTAGCTGTCACCGGACAGCACGCCGACAGCCTTGAAAGGCATGCCGCTCTTGCTGAACTCAGTCTTGTACCAGTTGCCGTCATCGCCCTTGTTCACGTGGTCGGTGTTGTTCTGCGCGTTCTTCAGGCAGTTGCGCACGTCGCCGGAAGTTGAGTTGTTGACCACGGTGAAGCCGGCGGTCGGATCGATGAGGAACGGGTTGGTCGAACTGGTACCCGGGCCGCCGCTGATGCCGCCGGCGTTGTCGGCATACATCGACATCGGCGCCTGCTGACCTGAATAAGCCGATTCGCACGGGAAGTTGTTGAAGAACCAGTTGTAGGATGCCTGGGTGCCGGAACCATTGACGCGGCGGCAGACCACCACCTGGGTGTTGCCGGTCACGGGCGTGCCGTCGAAGTTGTTGACGCCGTCGTAGTCCTGATCGTAGATCTGGGTCCAGTCCTGGATGTTGCCCATCAGCATGTTGCCGTAGTCGGCGCGGTTGATGACAGTGGACAAGGGCACGGAGTCGGTGGCTACGACGCCCATGATCAGCGTGTTGACCGGCTTGATGGTCAACTTGGCGACTTCAGCGACAGAGAGTTGGGTCTGGCCGAATTCGACGTTGTAGGGCGCCTTGAACAGCGCCGGCGACACGTCGGAGACGCCGAAGTCGCTGGGCACGCCGTTGTTCAGCGCCGGGTTGGTGAAGTCGGGGCTGTCCGGGTCCAGGCCCTTGACCGGACACAGGTAGTCGTAGACCTTGTTGCCGTCATTCGGCAGGGCAACGCCGCTGATGGCGCAGGCGGAGAAGTCGATCGACTCGATGCGCGAAGCGCGCGCCACCGGATCGACACCCCACACCGAACCACCCTTGGAGCGCTTGACGAACAGGATGGGGGTACCGGCGGTGACGCCGGGGATGCCGGACTTGGCCAGGCCATACCAGGCGCGATGCTGGAAGGCGAGGCTGGTGGCATTGTCGCGGTAGGTCTTGATGGTGGCGGAGTCGAGCATTTCCTTCACCGCGCTCTCGACGAAGAGATCAGGCGCGGTAGCGCCGGACAGGATGATTTTCTGCACGCCGGGAACGGTTTCCGGGGCGATGTTGGCGAAAGCGGGGGCGGCAACCAAAGTGGCGGCCACAGCCAGTACGAGGGTCTTCATTTGCATGGTAAGCTCCTATTGCTCATTGCGATGGGTACGGGCGGCACGGGAAAACCCCGCGCCGCTTCGGGTACTGCCGCCGGCTCGCGCTGCAATCGCGGGCCGGCTTCTTTCTGCTGCGGGTGGCGAAGCTGAAATTCGGCGCTGCCGCGCCGAGGCTTCAGATTCAGGCGGCGTCGCGGCGGCGGCGCACCATGTAGCCGACCAGGCCCAGACCGGCCAGCATCAGCGCATAGGTGTCGGCTTCCGGCACCGGAGCCGCCAGAGTCAGATTGCCGTTTTCGCTCAGGTTGGCGTAGTACTGGAAACCATTACCGGCATCCAGTTCCGCATAGACCGAGGGGCTGTTACGCACGGCAAAAGCGCCGGAGGTCTGGCTCAGAAAGTACATGCCCAGGTCTTCGCCAATCAGGCCGGTGCTGATGCCGTTGAAGTCGGTGCCCCAGTTGTTGCCCCACTGCGCGCTGCCGGCGTAGGCGACAAGAGACGAATCGGTGACGATGAGCGAGTCGGCGGCACCGATCATGCCGTTGGTGTCACCCAAGAAAAAAGCGCCGGAAGAACCAAGGTTCTTGAGAAGAGTGTTGGTCACCGTATTGCCCAAGTCGATGGTGCTGGCGGTGGTGATGTAGCGGTGGAAGTCGGTGGAGGTAGCACCAACGGTATCCATCGCGCCGATGGCGTATTTCAGTTCCGAGACGTTGCCGACGCTGCCCAAGAAGCTGGTCATGTTGGCATCGGCAGCGTAGCTGAACGCCTGGTTGGCGGCGGCGCTGGCCAGGAAGTCGTCCATGGTGATGTTCAGGTCCAGGGTATAGGACTGCTGACCCGCCTCGTCCCACAAGGTCATGAACAGCTCGCCGTTGCCGCCAGAGCCGTCGACGATCAAAGCGTTGGCGCTGCCGGTGGCAGCAAAGGCCAGAGCGGCCACGATCATTTTCAGTTTCATGTTAAGTTTCCTTTTCTAAAGTTGAAGAACACGTTTTCCCATCACAATCCGACACCACAGCGCCGGGAAAGACGCTTGCCGGTGATACGGATCGCGTCGTTCACACTTTGAGTGCGCTTTGTTACCGTCATGTTGGCGGCGAACCGGTATGAAACTGAGCCTTTCGGCTCATAAAAGCGTGAAAAATCAATACCAGTCATGCCACGATATGCGCGGGAAGTGACAAGATATCGACACGACCGGCACGGGAAAATGAGCCGAAAGGCTCATAGGTGTAAAAAACTCCGACAACTCCGGCCCAGACGCTTGGCCCGCAAGCGCTTGCCGACCGCCGTTGCGACACGCCCCGCCGCGTATGCAGCAGCGTCGATGCGCGGCCGGGTTGCGCTAAATGCCTGCCAGGCATGCCTGGTGGCGCGCGGTCGCCTCATCCGTGCAGGCGCTGAGCACGTCGCCATTGCCCATGGCCTTCGCCGTACAGGCGTGGTAATCCTGCTCCATGGCCTTTTGACAGGCGAATATCCTGCTGATCCGGGTTGGATCACTGGTGTTCGGCGTTTCGGGGAACTTGACGTCCCTGGGCTCAGAACTGTTCCGTTCGTCCAGCAGGCTGACGCCAGCTTCCGCAAGCCCGTCCGATCGCATAGCCCGCAACGACCCCGAGACGCCGGCGGCAACGAATTGCCATTGGTTGTAGGCGGTCCTGCCGGCAAAGTTGTCGTACATGGCGGGAAAATTGCCGGTCTTGAACGGCTGCTTGTCGGACAAACTGAACACCCCGCCGATGCCGCCCTGAGCATCCTTGAGCAAGCCCCATTCGGCATCCCCGGACAACGGATCGAAATAGGCTCGACGCAGATGGCGCAGGGTATGCGGGAATCGCGGATCGAGCAGCAGTTCGTCCAGCGTTTGCGGCAAGCGTGACGCTTGCCCCGGCGGCACAACTTTCAGGAAGCTCTCGATCGCCCGGCGGTACTGATCGCCGACAAACAGCAATTCCGCCTCCTTCTCCCGTTGCTGGGCGGTATGCCACAGCGTGCCGAGCGCGGCCATGCCGACGCCCAAACCGGCGACATAGAACAACAGCCAGAGGAAGGTAAATCCGCCTTGACGACGGTGGGCAGGTGGCATGCCAAGCTACGCACGTGAATTAAGGCGTTGGATCATCGCAGAGGAATATCTCCGGAATGTGAAACGTCCGATGCAAGGCCGTTTGATGTTGAACCGGCGGCAAAGGACAGCGGAGTCGATGGCGCTTCAGCGCTGACGAATCCGGCGCCCCCCCCTTGCGGGGATTGCCGGCGCAGCCTGTTTAGGTTTCAGCCTGTTATTTCAGACCGCTCATACCCTGTTCGATGGCCTTGGTATTGGTATCGACGGCCGTAACAGGTTGGCGCGGCGTGGCGGGCTCCGCCGGGAGTGGCTTGTCCATCCGGGCATATTCGCCGCGATATTCGATCGTGGCTTTTTCACGCAACGCGTCAAGCATGGCTTCCCCCGCTTCGCGTTTTCTGTTGTTGACCAGATAGCGTTCGATCATGGGCTTGGCCTGTTCCTGCGTGAGCGGTTGTGATGCCGACCCGGCAAGAACCAGAACATTGAGGCCCGCCGGCTGGGTCAAAGTGATTGCCTGACCGTCTTTCAGTTGATGCAGGCGTGGCAGCAATTCAAGCGGCAACTGCTCGGCGCTCTTCGTCGATTGGCCTGTATGCGCCGGAATGTTCTGGGCTTTCAGCCAGTTGAAGAAATCGCCCAGATTTTTTGCTTGCTGGAGTTGCTCTTTGACCAAATCGATTTGCTCGGGCTCGGCCTTGATATTGATTTCCTGGAAACGGTATATCCGGCGCTCGGAGAATAAATAGGGATTCTTCGCATAGTAATCAGCCAGCTCGGCGCTGCTGGGCTGGGCGATATTGGTGGTCGCCTTCTGAAGGACCGCCTGCGCGAGAATCTGGTGCTTGGCGGCTTCGACGGACTGCAATACCCGCGGTTCGCGATCGACTTTATCCTGACTGCCCTTTTGGATCAGCAGTTGCTGGTCAACCAGTGATTTCAGGACTTGTTCGGTCGCTTTCTTGGCCTGGTCGGGGTTCAGGTTGCCCAACTTCGATACCTCGAAATTCAGTTGATGCACCGTGATTTCATCGCCATTCACTTTCGCCACGACCTGGGTTGCGGCCTCGGCTTTGTTTTCTTCCTTGTCGCCGCAACCGGTCAAGGCCATGGCTATGGCCAAAGCCATGGTGCTCAGTGCAAATGGGCGAATCACTAGCATTACATACCTCGGAATATGTGGAAATTCTGAAAATGATACACAGGCCACATGGCTGAATTGTTGCATTGCGGTGTCGGTTGAATGACGGTCAACTGCGTGCGGCTTCAGCGACAGGCGGCTGACCGATGCCATGCGGGGTCAGGAATTCCAAAGTTGAACAAGTTACGGGGTGGCAATTGCAACAATTGCTTTTTTAAACTCCAAATCTGTCCGGCTCTTGGCGGCCACCACTCAAAAGAGGATCTCCATGAAACATCTATCCATACTGCTGCTCAGTTTACTTTCATACACCGCCCAGGCCGATGAGGCCGCCATCCGCAAGGCACTTGCCGAGCGATATCCGAATTCGCCGGCGATCAAGGCGGTCAATCCGACGCCCCTGCCCGGCGTCTTTGAAGTCTTTACCGACGGCAGACTGATCTACACCGACGCCAATGGAGATTACTTGCTGATGGGCCCGTTGCTGGACACGCGCGCGCGCGTCAATCTGACTCAGCAGCGCTTGCAGAGTCTGAATACGTTGGACTACAAAACGCTCCCGTTCGACCAAGCCATCACCTTGGTCAAAGGCAAGGGCGAGCGTCAGATTGCGGTGTTTTCCGACCCCGATTGCCCTTACTGCAAACAGCTGGAAAAAGAATTAAGCATGCTCGACAACCTGACCGTGCATCTGTTTCTGATGCCGCTCGCCGAACTGCATCCGCAAGCGGTCGCTATCAGCAACGACATCTGGTGCGCCAAAGATCGCGCCCAGGCATGGCAAAGCTACATGCTGGAAGGTGTCAAACCCGAAACCGGCACACGCTGCGACACACCGGTGCAGGCCATCGCCGAATTGGCGGAAAAGCTGGGCATACACGGCACTCCCGCCATTGTGCTGCCCAATGGCCGCCTCCTCGCCGGCGCGCTGACCGCTGCCCAACTGGAACCTCTGCTCGACGGTTCCTGAAGCGGAGGTGGCGTGGGGCGGCAGCTCTTCAACTTCTCGCAATGCCGCGCTGATTGATCGGCTTTGACTGGACCCCGGCTTTCGCCGGGGTGACGTCGCCATGCCTTGATCCTTTGCTCACGACAAACAAGCTGTGTCAGACAAAGAAAACGCGGTCCGAAGACCGCGTTTTCTTTGTGGCGGCAAGGTCAATGTTCAGCGGCGACGCAGTTGCATCATGCCCAACAAGCCCAGCCCCAGCAAAGCCAGAGTTTGCGGTTCAGGAACCGCGGTGGTAGCGGTCGTGCCCAAAGCCAGGGTGTACTCGCCATTCATGATCCCGGTTACATCGCCGGTCACCTTCAAGTAGTAGTCACCATCAGTCAGCGACGCCATGCCGTTCAGTCCGGTGAACAGCAACTGATCCGCCGCCAGATCTTGCCAGAGTTCAACTTCCAGGCCTTGAATCTCGGAAGTAAAACCGCCGCCTAACGCGGGGACGGCTTGGGTGAAGGCAACCCAAATCGCATCCAGGGCGGATGAACTGCCACTGTCAACGGTAAAGTTGAAGATGTCTTCGAAACTTCCGGAAACGCCATGCAACTCGTTATGGAAGAAAGAAGAACCGGCAACCATCGGGTCCGGAGTGATGTCGATGATACTTGCTTGAGACATGCCGCTCATCAGAGTGAGGGTGGCGGCCAGGGCAATTTGATTCATGTTCATGGGGGGTCTCCCGAAAATAGTGAAATCAGACGGATTTGCTGTTCGGCAAACGTTTGCTCAAACGCAAGCCAAGGACGGCCAGACCGGCCAAGAAGACAGCCCAGGTTTCCGGCTCGGGTACCGTCAACGTGACTGCGTAAGCGCCGCTGCCCGCCCCGGTGACATCCAGGCGATACATGCCTTCCAGATAAAACGCATCGTTAAAGGCCGACCCAACGGTGAACAAGCCCGGAACCTGCTGATCAATGGTGACCGGAAGCGACCAGAGCTGAGTCGCATTGGTCACGTCAAAAAGGCTCATGTTCATGCTGTTGAGGTTTTGACCCAAAGGAATCAGGTTGGTATAGGAGACCTTGAAGGACAGCTCGTCACCAACACAACCCGCGCCAGCACAGTATTGGGTGAAATCGATGTTGTAAGAATCGGAGAAGAACTCGTTTACCGCACCGTTATGAGACACCGTTCCGGTGTAGTTGGCGGCGGATTGGCTGATCGGCGTAATCGTGATGCCAGGGGTAAGCGGATAGGAAGGAACGGATGCAGCCGCCGCTCCCGAAACCAGGCTTAGCGCAAGCAGGAAAGGCAATTTGTCGAATTTCATGAAAACTCCTTAAAAAAAAGTTCTGGAAAAAAGCTGGATGCGATACATCCCTGAAGTACTCGTTTTAATGAACGCGCATACCAGCAGTTGGAGCAAAATTACAGTCCGGTGATGACAATTTGACGTATCGCAGCCGCCTTGAAAATGAGCCGTTCGGCTTATTTCGACAGGAAGCAGTCTCTCAAGCTCGGAAATCGTCGGCTGCAAACCGGCCGCGAAGGCCGGATTTCCGGGTCAGGCAAGGAGCGACAACAAGAATGGCGCGCGATGTCGCCGGCTCGCCTGAAATTGATATTGCGCGTCAGCCTGCTCCAGGCCGCGGACTTGGCGCGGCTGACGTTCCATAGGCATCAACGAGTGCGGGGCGCATAAGCCGAAAGGACTATTTGCGGGCCTTGCGCGACCACAACAAGCGTAACAGTTGCTGACCAGGATTCGGACTCCTCGCAAACCCACCTAGGAATCCGAACATGCCCCACCTGCTCCCGCCCCCCCGTCCCCTGATTCTGGCTTTGGCACTTTGCGGCCTGTGCAGTCAGTCCACGCTAGCGGACACAACGCCTCAGCCGCTGCCGTTTACTCAGGACTGGAGCAACACCGGCCTGATTACCGCCAATGACGACTGGTCGGGCGTGCCGGGCATCATGGGTTACCGGGGTGACAGCCTGACCGGCAGCACCGGAACCGATCCGCAGACGATACTGAGCACAGGCACGCCGGTTGTCGACGTCAATGCCAACCAGACCAACCCGAGTACGTACACCACTGGTGGCGTGACGGAGTTCGAGATTGCCAATCCCGCCATCGCCCTTACCGGTTCGGGCACGGCCGACGCGCCGCACATCGTGCTGCACCTGAACACCACCGGCCAGCAGGCAATCCAGGTGGCCTACACGTTGCGCGATCTGGACGACTCCACTGACAACGCCGTACAGCCGGTCGCCCTGCAATACCGCATCGGCAACAGCGGCGACTTCATCAACCTGCCCGCCGGCTTTGTCGCCGATGCCAGCACCGGTCCGAGCCTGGCCACCGCCACGTTCCCGGTATTGGTCACGCTGCCGGCCGCGGCCGAAAACCAGGCCGAAGTGCAGGTCCGCATCATCACCAGCAACGCGGCGGGCACCGACGAATACATCGGCATCGACGACATTTCCGTTACCGGTTCCGGCGGCGGCGCGGTCAACCTGCCCATCGTCACCACCTGCCCGGCCGGCCTTTCGGTCGCGGCGGCGGAGGCTGGCAGTGTCATTCTGAGCGCCACGGACGCGGATAGCGTGGTCAATGCCGCCAACATTACCGCCGGTGCCGTGACCGGCATTTCCCTCAGCGGCTTCGATACGGCGATGGCCGATGGCGAAACCGCCAGTGTGTCGCTCGATGTATCCAATCTGGCGGTAGGCAGCTATCCGGTAACCGTTACCTTCGCCAACAACGAAGCGCAGACCGCCGCCTGCACCGTTACCGTAACGGTATCCGGCATCACCAGCATCCCGATGATTCAGGGCTCCGGCAGCACCAGCCCCTTGGTTGGACAGATCGTAACCACCGAGGGCGTGGTGACCAAGCTCAACAACAACGGCTTCTACTTGCAGGACGAGGTTGGCGATGGCGACCCCGCCACTTCGGACGGCATCTTTGTGTTCACCAGCAGCGCGCCGACGGTAAGCGTGGGCGACAAAGTGCGTCTGTCCGCCACGGTGACCGAATACAACACCGGCGCGGCCTCCAACGCGACCACCTTGGCCAACCCGTTGACCGAGCTGACCAGCATCAGCGGCCTGACCGTGCTGGCCAGCGGCATCGGCATTGCGCCGACACCGATCACCTTCCCGGAAGCCGTGGAGGGTGACCTGGAGCGCTACGAAGGCATGCTGGTGGAAATCAACGCGCCGCTGACGGCCTCCCAAAATTACTTCCAGGGCCGCTACGGCCAGGTGACATTGAGCGCCGATGGGCGCCTGATCAAGCCGACCAACATCCACCGCGCCGGCACCCCGGAAGCCCTGGATCTGGCCGACGAAAACGCGCGTCGCCGCATCATGCTGGACGACGGCACCAGCGTGCAGAACCCCGATCCGACACCATATATCGGTGCTGATAACACCTTGCGCGCCGGTGATACCCTGCCCAATGGTTTGATAGGCGTCATTGACTACGGTCTCGCCACCAGCAGCAGTACCGGGATTGCCGATTACCGCATCCATCCGGCGGAAACTGTCGAATTCACACGCGCCAATCCTCGCACCGCCGCGCCGGAAGTGATGGCGGGAAATGTCCGGGTAGCCAGCTTCAATGTACTGAACTACTTCACCACCATCGACCAAACCGGCGCTTCCTGCTTCCCCACCGGCACCCAGTCGGATTGCCGGGGCGCGGACAGCGCGGATGAATTTACCCGCCAACAGGCCAAAATCGTCGCCGCGTTGGTGGCCATCAACGCCGATGTGGTTGGCTTGATCGAAATCGAGAACAACGGCGAGGTCGCGGCCAACAATCTGGTGGCCGCGCTCAATGCGGAGATGGGCGCCGGTACATACGCCAGTGTTGGCCTTCCCATTGGCGGCACCGGCGACGATGCAATCCGCCAGGCGATGATCTACAAGCCCGCCAAGCTCAGCCTGGTCGGAAGCGCCGTGAGCGATACCAACGCCATCCACAGCCGCCCGCCCCTGGCGCAGGCCTTCACCGCCGCCAATGGCGAGAAATTCAGCGTCGTCGTCAATCACTTCAAGTCCAAGGGCAGTTGCCCGGACAGCAGTGCCGATGCCAATGCCGACCAGGGTGATGGTCAGGGCTGCTGGAATGTGTTGCGGGTCGAGCAGGCGCAGGCCTTGCGCGGCTTCATCAACGACCTCCAGGACAGCGTCGGCGATGACGACGTCATCGTGATGGGCGACCTCAACGCCTATGGCCGCGAGGAGCCGATCACCGAGTTTCTGGACAACGGCTATGTCGACCAGGTTTCGCGTTTCGACGCCCAAGGCTACTCCTACGTCTTCGACGGCGAATCGGGCTACCTCGACCACGCCCTGACCACGCCCAGTCTGTCCGCCCAGATCGTCGATACCCGGCATTGGAACATCAATGCCGATGAGCCCTCGGTCATCGATTACAACCTGGAATTCAAGCAGCCAGCCTGCCCCACCTGCGGCCCTGACTACTACACCGCTTCGGCCTATCGTTCTTCGGACCACGACCCGGTGGTGATCAGCCTCAACCTGATCAACAACATGGCCGGCACGGCGGGGCGCGATGTCATCATCGGCACGGCCGGCGACGATGCCATCCAGGGTGGATACGGCGCCGACACGCTCACCGGCGGCCTGGGGCGTGACCGCTTCATCTACACCAGCCTGCGCGACGCGACCGACACCATCACGGACTTCCTGCCCGGCGCCGACCTGCTCGACCTGACAGCACTGCTGCAAAGCCTGGGCATCACCAGCACCGATGCGTTGAGCAGCGGTCATGTCGTCTGCGCGGCTTCCGGCAGCGCCGCCGTTGTCTCCATCGACCCGGATGGCAGCGCCGGCCCCGCCGTCAAGCGCCCCTTGGCCAA
>JAGUXX010000312.1 GCA_020061585.1 Betaproteobacteria bacterium
CCAGCACCCATTGATCCGGGGAATTGGGTCATTGAAGAACTCGCCTCGGGGCGAGTGGGCCGGTTGTTGTCATTCTGCTACTGGCTTTCACGGTAACGTTAATAAGGGTTTTACGAAGATCGGATTCCTTCACCAGGTTGTCGTCTTTTCGTGGGGTAGCAATTACTTGCTGGCACGCCTCTATGCGCCACGTTGCCGCTGTTCCTCCTCGCGCCGCTTCTTCTCCAGTTCATCAATCTGATCGCCGACGCTGCCCGCGCCGTCGCCAAAGCCCAGCACCTCGACGCTGATAAAGGTCGGTTTGAATGCCGCGAGCACCTGTCTGGCTTCCTCTGTTTGCTTTTCGTTGTCATCCCTGACCGCGCCCGCGACCGATTTGCCGGCATCACCAGTGGCATCCGGGAGCACGTTGACGCCGGCCAGACTACTCGAAAGGTTTCCCGTGTCGGCCACCGGGACACCGGTGGAAATGCCGCCGACCTGAATGTTGTCCGCCCCCACCACGCGTTCGGCGGCGATGGTCAGATTGCCGCCGGCGCGGATGCCGGCATCGCCGGCGTTGACCTCGCCTTTCGGCGCGATCAGGGCGACGTTGCTGCCCTCGGACAGGCCGCCGATGCCGCTGCCGGCGATCGACTGGCTGACATCGAGCACGAAGTTGCCCTTGCTGTCGATGCGCAACTGCGGCGGCGGCGTGGCGGTGGCGGTCTTCGCGCCCTTGCCGGCGTCGATGTCGCCCTCGGCTGACCAGAGCAGAATGTCGCCGCCGGAGATGGTGAACACGCGGCTGCTGTTGACCTGGAAATCACCCAGCGAATAGCTATGGATATCGCCGCCCTGCACGGTCATGACCCCCAGCTTGGCCGCTTCGCGCGTGAAGCCGGTGACGCTGGCGAGACCGGCATTGATGCCACCGCCCGGCGCCAGTATCTCGATATCGCCACCCTGCTCGGTCTTTATCTGGCTGAAAAACAGGCTGATATCACCTTGGTAGGTCAGCGGCGCATCAGCCGTGCCGGTCGGGAACAAGGCCGCGATGGCCGTTTCGCCGCGGCTGTAGTCCTTGTTCAAGCTGCTTTCAGTGGCAGACAGCGCCAGTTCGGCAAAGAAATTCTCCAGCGCCTGATCATCCAGCAAGGCCGGGTTGATCGGCAGCGGCATTCCATCCTGGTCATATGCCGCCGCGCCAGCGATCACCAGCAGATCGGCGCCGCCTTCCGGCAAATAGGGGTTGCTCAGGTTGCCGCGTGTCACCACGCCCAGCGAAACGCCCAGATCGATATCGCGACCGGCGATCAACTCCACCCGGCCGGGGCCGCCAATGGCGATTTGCGCGTTGATGAGCGTGGAGATGCTGAGCGCACCGTAGGTTTCATCACGGTTCGCGGCAAAGCGGATGTCGCGCCCAGCGATGAAGCGGGTCACATCGTCTTCCCGCATGTTCTGGCCAAACACACTCACATTCAAGATATCGCGACCGGCCTGAAACACCGCCGACTTGGCTAACCTGGCGAAGATATCCGGGCTCTCCTGACCGATGATGTCCCCGCTACGCGCCACGATATAAGCCGTACGCGTGTCATTTTGGTGCGCCAGATCGGGTCCAAAGGCATCGCTTTCCCTCACTGGTACTATTATCAGTGCGCTGAGATCTCCGGTGCTGCGGGTGGGACCGGTCAACGTCGGAATCCGGGACAGAGCCATATCGGACAATATGATTTCTTTGCCACCCAGTTTTTCGATCGACCCACCCGCCAACAGGCGCAGATCACCCACCGCCGAAGGCATCAGGGTGAAGCCCTCCCGGATGCTCAAATCGCCTTGCAGCGCAACCGCCTCCAGGCTACCCGGAAAGAACCCCAGACCGGCAACATGATTGGCATTCAAACCATAGGCGTTGCTCAGGCCGGCAAGGCCAGACACATCGTTCTTCAGAATGGTATTGCCCGCCACTGAAACCAGGCTCGCCGTGCTGTCAGGGCCGTAAGTAACAAAATAGGTTTCACGGTTGCTGCCACCCGCGCCCGCCGTGTTGCCGGTCGATTGCGGCACCAACGACGGATTGATGACCATCTCGAAGTCCAGATCCAGTCTTGCTGTCAGACTGGCACTGGCATCCCCCAGCGCCAGCACGGCGCCCACCACCTGGTTCGCGCGCGCCAGACCCTGGCTGATCGCCCCGCCCGATTCGATCTCGCCAAGGCCGCGATCAACATAAAATAGGCCGCCTTCGATATCGCCGCCGGCACGCAAGTTCAAATCACCACCGCCCTGGATCACCTGTTTGCTAGTGTCGACGTCTTGGCCGAAGCTGGCCGGCTGACGCGCATTGGTGACCGTGGCCGCCAGCAGATTGGCGATCTGGCCGCCTGCCGAAATGTCCACATCGCCGCCACCCAGGGTGGCGACGCCGTTCTTGAACTGGGCCAGTTGCGGCCACCAGCCAGGCGTGCGGAACTGAACGGCTGCCGGCGTATTTACGTTGCCCTGGCGGTACAACCAGTCGGTCAACAAGCCGGAAGGGCCCGTTTCGGATACGACATCACCACCGGCACTCAGGCGAACATCGCCCCCCCCCGTCGGAAAAGCACTACCGCTCAGGCCGGTTAGCGTGAATCCGGTCAAAGTTGGCGTCGCAAAACCTGCTGTATAAAGCGCCGCTCCATTACCAATCAGAACATCTCTTGCCGCGGCGACTTCGATATCACCGCTACCGGTCCGCACCAACGTGTTCGCCGCCAGGATAAAGTTGCCCGTCATTGAATGGCGATCGGTGGCCAAAGGGTTGGCGGCGTTATCAGCACCGGCAACCAGACGGTAAGACCAGCTAGTTGGAGTGGTTTGCAGGGTGCCGGTCGCGGTCGCGGTATTGAAGCCATCGCTCAGATTGGCTGCAAAGTTCAGATTGCCGCCGGCGCGTACTGTCAGCACCCCGGCTTCGTCGCCGTGGCGCAGATCATTCAGGTTCCAGTCAGCGGACAACACAATGTCACCACTGCCGACGATGGCATCACCATTGCTATCGCTTTCCACCGCGTTGCGCACTTCGACCCCGGGCAGCAGGTGGAAGCTGGCCGCTCCGGTATCCAGTTGGCCTTTCAGCGCGTCCAGATCGACCGCCGCGACGAAGGCATCGTTGTCCGCCTGCACCGTGGCCAAGCCGAGTGTGTTGCCGCTGGACGCGCCGGCGGTCAACTCGGTGACGCCCGTTCCGTCCTCGCCTTGGTAAACCTGGTAGGCCTCCACCTCCACCCGCTCGGCGCCGACTATCCGGCCCTGTCTGGCGCCCAGCGCCACGCCGTTGCCGGCATCCGCGCCGGTACGCGCCGCG
>JAGUXX010000034.1 GCA_020061585.1 Betaproteobacteria bacterium
CCACCTGTAGCGTCAAGGCGTCGGCGTGCCTGGACACCTGCGCCACCTGCGCGCGCAACTGCGCCAGTTGCCAGCCGTCCCAGACATACAGCGCCAGCAGCCCGGCCAGCAACACCCCGCCGCTGAACAGGATCGAACGCGCCGGCAAGGCGATGCGGGGCGGCCGGAACGCGGCTTGATAGAGATTGATCTGTTTCATCACGCCTTGCCCGCCGATTTGCCCAACACAGCCGCGCCATCGCGCAGACTGGCGCCGAGGACATGGAAAGCCGCGTTCTGCGCCTGGGTGGTTTGCAATGCCGCCTGCTCGCCCAGTTCAAAGACGCTGGTCAGATCGAAGCTGTCCACGCCGATCGGCAGATATTCGCCCAAACGCCGCAACAGCGCCTGAGCTTGCGGCGTCGGCGCGAGATACAGCTTGGCCAGCGGAAACCAGGAATACTGGCGCTCGAAGAAATCGACCGAACGCTGGACTTCCATCGCCACCTTGTCGAACAGCGTTTCGTCGGTCGCGCCGCGCCCCTCGATGCGTCGCGACAGGATCAAACTGGCGCCGAAGCTGAAGGTCAGCAAACCATTCTCGCCATCGAAATGCAGCATCGCCACCGCGTACTCGGCCGGCGCGATGCGCATTGCCAACTGATGCTGCGCGGTTTCGCGGATATCGATGACATCGAGATGCAAACCGGCATCGTGATACGGCTGCGCCAGTGCGCGGACCGCCGCCGCCTGCGCCGCCACCACATAGAGGCTGGCCGGTCGGCCGCCGCCACCGGGCACCGGCAGGTGGTCGAGCACCGCGTCGTCGATATGGAAACTGAGCAGATCCTTGACCTTCCAGCGTATCGCGCTGCGGATCTCCTCGTCCGGCACGCTCGGCGCTTCGACCATCACGGTCTGGTAGGTGTCCTGATCGAGCAACGCGATCAGCGGCGCGGATTTGCCGTCGACTTCCGCCGCCGTGCGGCTCAGCAACGCCGGGGTCAGGCCGGCACCGCCGGGCTGGGCGTCGTGCTGGACATAAGCCAGCACGCTCACCCGTTCGCCAGCGTCCCGCACCCGCAACGCCGCGACGCCGCCGGCGTTGGCGGTCAACACCACGTGGCTTTGCTTGCGTGACCGAGGTATCAACCAGTTCATCGAGTCTAGCTGCTTCCCAAGTTGATGCAACGCGCGAGATTACTTCGATAAGCCATTGTCATGTCAAAATATTTCCCGTCGAATGATGACTTTGTCGCTGCCCTTGCGTTTGCCGAAACTCGCCCGCGCGCGTGGGTTGTCGTCGAACAGCTCGCCATCTTCGGCCTGATCGACGCCATCCCAGTTGTACTTCAGCCAATCCGGCGCGGCGATGCTCAGATCGAGATAGCCGAAGTTGTTGACACCCGGGGCCGAGAGTCGCAGATCGGCGTTACCCGCAACCAGCGTGGCATTGAAACTGGCGGTGACTTCGCCGGCAGCCAGGCGGTTATCGGCTGTTTCGGCAAAAAATGTAAGTCCGGGCGCGGCGATGGCGGTGCAGTTGTCCGCCGCGTTGCCGACAAAACCCGCGCCGTTCCAATACTGCGCGGTCAGCGGCATCGGCAGCGGCCGCATTTCCGAGCCGCTGGCATTGATCAGCCGCAGACGGCCGAAGCGCATCTCGCCGGTGCCATCCGCGAAACCGATGCTGGTGTGCAGGAATGGATTGCCGGCATAGCTCACACCTTCGCTGTCGCTGACGCTGGCACTGAGCGTCAACAACGGACTGAACGGTGCGACGGTCGTCGTGCGCTCGAAAGCCAGGCCATCGCCGACGCCGAAGGCCAGGCTGCCGAGGCCGTTGCCGAGATCGCCGACCAGCACCGACGGCAAGCTGCTGACGACAGACACCGCGCCGCTGTCGGCGCTCCAGGACTGACCGGTCACCGATGCGGCGGAAAGTTTGAACAGACTGCCGGCATAGTTCCGCGTGGTCGCGCCGGCGCTGTTGCGCGCGGTGACCGTCCAGACCGGCGCGGTGTCGAACCCGAACGGCTGTCTCAGGTAGGTAAATCCGCCGCATGCCGGCGCGAAGGCGGCCAGGTTGGCCGAAACAACCAGATGGTCGGGCACGAAACGACCGATCGCGGTGGCCGCCGAGCAAGCGTGAAAACCCGCGCATCCCGTTGCCGTATCGGCGCTGTCGACGCTGGCCCACACCGAATCGACGAAGCTGGCGCTGATCGCGCCGACTTCATCGTAACTGGCGGTGCTACTGGTCAGCACGCCGGATGCGTTGCTGAACACCCCGGTATCCAGATTGCCCAGCGCACAGCCGCTGGCCGGCAGCAGACACTCGACGCTGGCGGTCAGGCTGCCGGCGTAGTTCGGGGTCACACCACCCGCTGCGTTATAGCCGGTCACCCGCAAGCTGAACGGCCGCCCGGCTTTGTGCAGCACGCCGCCCGTGGCACTGGTATTGGTCAGATTTGCGGAAGTGCCCGCCGTCAGCCAGTCCGCATGGCTGGCGACAACGCTCAACGAAGCGGGCTTGACCGCGAAGTTGTCGGTGGAACAGGCGGTGATGGTCGGCGTGCCGCTGGCCGGATAGCGGATCCGCACCCTGACGTCACGCCAGACATCGGCCACCGCCGGCAGGCTGTGGGTGTCGCGACTGCCGGTCAGTGTCAACGCGCCGACGTCGAGGATGTCGCCGGTGACTGGGCAGTTGTTGCCATCCAACGTGATCCCCAGCGCGGTATTGGCGATCAGGTCGACCCGCACGACATCGCTGAAGCCGCCGGCCAGGGCGTTGCGCGCCGCGTTCAACGCCAGCAGATCGAGGTCGAACGCGGCGCCGGCGGTTTTGCTGGAGATTTTTCCGGTCAGTGCATCGGCCGCCACATCGACCGCGTTGAAGCCGCCCAAGCGGATGTCCAGATCGCAGCCATGCCCGGCCGACAGATCATCGAGTACCTGCGCGCTGCTGATTTCATAGTTGTAGATGCGCACCTCGTCGAGCGTGCCATCGGCGGAGTTGCCGGTGCCGGATGTCGCGCCGGACTTGATGAAACTGCCGCGGTTGTCGCCCAGATACAAGGTACCGATGGAGCCGTGCAACGCGCCGCTGCTGGTGACGTTGCTGGCAGTCGCCAGCGCGCCGTTGACATAGATGCGCAGCACGCTCTGGTTGGCGCCGACGGCCAGACTCCAGGTGGCGGCGATATGCGTCCAGATTCCGGCGTCGATGTGGTTGACGGACGTTTCGGTGGCGACCGTCGCGCCGGCGGAATCGGTCATCACCAGGCGTAATTTGCTGTTGCGGTCCTTGGTCATGAAAAACCATTGATTGTTGGCGGTGCCGGCATCCAGCAATTGCGCATGCACCGCGCCGCCGCCGCTCCAGGCCAGGTTGCCGCGATACCAGAACGAGATCGAGCCCTTGCCGCCCAAGGTCGCGTCGAGGTCGAACGCGGTGTTCACCGCATCGATGCCGGCGGCGCTGGTGTTGGCCGGAATCGCCGCGCCCTGGCAGACCCGCCCGGCTGTGGTGACCTGGGCATTGCCGACGCGACGACCGTGACGATCGTTGCCGGAGCGATCGTAGACTTCCTGTGAAGCGCCGCTCCAGGACGCGTCCTCGAACGCGTAGTAGGCGGAAACGCCGGGGCTGGCGCTGGCTTTGGTCCAACGGATCGCGGTGCCGCTGGTGCCGAAGGCGTTGTTATAGGAATACAGCGTGAAATCGCTGTTGCCGACCTCCACGCCGATGGTGGCGCTGGCGCCGGCGGCGTTGCCGGCGCCGTACTGGTACTTGAAGTCGCCGTTCTCGTAGAGGATGACCTGAAAGGTATAGACGCCGCCAAGGCTGTAATGCGGCACGCTTTCCCACGAGACCACGAAATAACGATTCGGCGCGACGCCCTTCTGTTCGTAACGCACGCTGCCGCCTGTACGGGGATTGATGTCGTCCCAGTACATCAGAATCAGACGATCATGGCTGGCGACCGGCAGTGTGGAATTGGTATAGACCCGGTGAAAACCGCTGTCGGCGCCGAATTGCAAGGCGCCGTTGGAATGAATACGTACCGCGTTGTAGGCGATGCCGCCGAAGTTGAAGGTGAAACCGCCGCTGAAATTGACCACCCGCTTGTCGTCATCACGCGGATAGGAGGTGTTGGTCTGCTCCCAGATCACGTTGTTGGCGGCGGACTCCCAGGCGAAGGTGTCGGACTGGAAGGCATAGGTGGCGGCCTGCAACGGCGCGCACCAGCCAATCAGCAGCCAGGTCAGCAGCCAGCGCATAGGTTAATTCTCCACGCTGGCCGAGATACGCCGTTCGGCGTATTCCGCCAGCGTCGGCGCGGCATTCGGACACGCGCCGGCAACCGGCTGGTTGCAGGCGATGCTGAGGATTTCATGGAACGCGATCGTCACCCCCGCTTCGTCGGCGCTGTGCGCGGCGCAGGAGACGCTGGCGGTAAAGCGTGACAACGCGCCGGAAAAGGTGATGTTCTGATGGGCGCAAGCGTTTTGCACGCTGGCCGCATAGATCCCCGCCTCCAGCCCCGCCTCGGCGGCGCGCCAGGCGCGCTCGCCCTCGATCGCCAGGGCATCCTGAGCATGCGTCGCCTGGGTCAGTTGCATCATCCAGCCGGCCAGGCCGCCCAGCACCACCAGCAGGAAGATCGCGGCGGGCAGCACGAAACCGGAGGCAGATGCATGGGTCAAGGTACAAGGTACATGGAAAATCGGGTTTCCATGCCCCTTGTACCTTGTACCTTGTACCAGCGTTTCACGCATCGTTGTTGACCACCACTTCGCGATACAGCGAAACCTGTTCGACGTTGTCCCCCGCGCTGTTCTCCAGTTGTATCCACAACGTCAGTTGTCCCAGTCGCTGGCTGGCGCCGGGGTCGTAGATGAAGCTGCAGGCCTTGACCCTTTGCGCCAGCAGCGCGTTGACGCCCTGGCTGAAGCTGGTCGGCTGGCTGGCGGTCGGCTCGCCATAACCGGAATACCGCCGGATCGTGCCGGCGGCCGGATCGCAAACATAGCTGACCGGCGCTTCGACCAGATAGAAACGCTGATTCGGCGATTCCAGCGGCAACGGCGTGCCGGTGAAGGTGAACGCCAGATTCGCCACGCTGCCGTTGCTGGTCACCGCGCGCCGATTGCCGCCCCGCCAGGCATCGCTGTCGGCATCCAGGCCGAGGTTGTAGAGCACCAGAAATTGCGTGTTGCTGGCGTTGACCGTCGGTCCAAGTACATCGAAGCCGGCATCGTCGCCGTCCGTAAAATCCAGTATGTCGCCGGAACCATCACCCGCCGGCGCCGCTCGATAGCGTCCGCCATCGGCGATCGGCAGATATTCCAGATAAGCCACGCCGCCGGCCAGCGTGACGCGCAGGCTGTTCGGCAACGCGCCGCGCAGATCGCGGGCGATGCGCAGCAACGCGGCATCGGCGGTATCGGTCAGTTCCGCCCGCCGCGCGGCGGCCATGTAGCCTTCAATGGGATTGCGGATGAACACCGACACGATGCCGGCCAGGATGCCGACGATCATGATCACGACGATCAGTTCGACCAGGGAGAAACCCCGCCCCTTCCCCCGCATCAGTAATCCGCCCGATAGGCATCCAGCGTGATCTCCGCGTTGGATGGGTCGGTGACCGTGACGCTGATCCGGTAGCCGGCGCTGGAAGGCACTGTGCCGAACGCGGCGGCTTCCACCGTGACGCTGGCCTGATAGCGCTCCAGGCCGATCAACAGGCTGTTGTCGAGACTGCGTATGCCGCTCATGCTGTAACCATCGTAATCATTGACATCGTCGAACCATTGCCGGTTGGCGCTGGTGTAAAGCCCGGCGAAACCGCCCTGGGCCGGGTCGTCGCTGGCGGCGTCGCCGAACGGTTTGGCGCTGATCTCGTCGAGCAGCGACTGCGCGATGGCCAACGCCTGCCGCCGCAGCAAGGGATCGGCGCTGCCCTGATTGGCGAGGTCGAAAACCTTCAGCACGACCACCAGCGCGACGCTGACCACCATGATGAACAGCACCGCCTCGATCAGCGAGACGCCCGACATGCCCGGTTTTCCATGCCCCATGCCCCCTGTCCCTTGCTCCTTAATGAACATAGCCGGTCTCCGCTTCGACATAGAGCGTCAGCGTCGGATCGTCGTTGATGCTCAGGCTGGCTTCGGCATTCGGCCGGCCACGCGCATCGAAGCTGACACTGGCGACAGTGGGGGTGAGCGTGACGCCGTTCGGCGGCGTCAATCGATACGCTGTATCGCCGTCCGGTCCGGGTATCCGATCGGCTGCGGCGCACGGCGCGACGGCGACGCGGCACAGCGTCAAGCCGTCGGCGTCAATCAGCACCGCGACATCGCCGTGACGGGCGATAGCCAGTTTTTGCGCATAGCGGAACACACCCGAGGCGGCATCGAAATAGCCTCGGGCGGCAAACGTGTCAGCGCTGAAAAAACGCGGCGCGGCGACCATCGCCAGAATCCCGGCGATGGCGATCACGCCGATCAGTTCCACCAGGGTGAAGCCCGGGGTGTAGCCTGGGGTGACGCCTTTAGCCGGCAACGGCATGGCGTTCACCCGCCGATACGATCAATCGCAGTCGGTCGCGGCCGGCGCGGCGCTGAAGGTCGGCGCATTGCCGGCGGCGGCGGGCTCGGCATAGGTGACTTTGCAATCGGCGTGCGAGCTATCGACCTGCACGGTGAGCGTATTGCCGGTAACCGACAGGGTGTAATCGACCAGGCCGCCCGCCGCCACCACGATGCCGCTGGCGGCGGCCGTGGCGCCGACATCCGGATAGCCATACACCAGATTCACGGTTTCGCCTTCCATGACGACGGACTCGCCCGACGCGGCGGTCTTGTTGGAAACCAGAGCCGCCGAATGACCGATCGCCGAAGCCGACTTGAGCGCGCCCAATGCCGCCTGCATCTTCGCCACCCGGGCATCGGTCTGCAGATCATAGAAGCGCGGCAACGCCACCGCCGCGAGGATGCCGAGGATGACGATGACCATGATCAGTTCAATCATGGTGAAACCCTTTTGCTGCTGCATGGTGATCTCCAGTCTGGAAAAATGATTCAACAATCACATAGTTCGTTTATACGGCATGACGACAAATATCTTGAACAAGATAAAACAAAAAATTCGCATTCAGCGCTTCATCATCGTCGAGCCTAAATCCCATACCGGCAGGAAAACCCCGAGCGCGACCACCAGCACGATGATGCCCAGGCCGGCGATCAGGATCGGTTCGACCTGTTCCGACAAAGTACGGATTTCATACTCGACCTCGCGCTGCTGCAACTCGCCGATTTCGAGCAGCAAACGATCCAGTTCGCCGGTTTCCTCGCCGACCGCCATCATTTGCAGAATCACCGGCGTGAACACCGCCGTGGTCGTGGCGGCGCGGGTCAGCGTTTCGCCACGTTCGACGCCATTGCGCATCTGCTCGATGCGGCTGGCGATGAACGCGTTATCGACCACTTCCGCCGCATTGGTCAAGCCCTGCACGATCGGCACGCCGCTCTGATAGGTCATCGCCAGGCCTTTGGCGAACCGCGCCAGCGCCGCCTTGTGCACGATCTTGCCGGCGATCGGCAGTTTCAACAGCCAGCGATCCCAGGCATAGCGTCCCTGGGGGGTGTTCTTCCACCAGCGCAAGCCGATGAAACCCAGCGCCGCGGCGGCCAGCAACAATGGCCACCATTGCACGGTCCACTCGGAAAAGCCGACCAGTATCCGGGTCATCAGCGGCAGATCGGCTTGCGAACTCTTGTACACCTTGGCGAAGGCGGGAATCACGAACACGTTGATCACCCCCAGCGCGATGGCCAGCGCGGCGATGACGAAGCTCGGATAGCGCAACGCGCTCTTCACCCGGTCGCGCATTTCACGTTCGAATTCAAGATGGTGAAACAACCGCAGAAACACTTCGTCCAGCCGGCCGGTGGCCTCGCCGACGCGCACCATGTTGATGAAAAACGCCGGGAATATCCGGCTGTGCTTGCGCAGGCAGGTGGACAGTTCGCGTCCGGCGGACAGGCCTTCGCGCAGATCGGCCAACAATTTCTGAAACGCCGGATGCGCGCTCGACTCCGCCAGCGACGTCAGGGAACGCAGTATCGGCACGCCGGCCTTGAGCAGACTGGCCATCTGGCGGGCGAACAGCATCAGGTCGAGTTCGCTGACCTTGTCCTCGAACCAGGCGCCGAACAACGGCTTGGCGGCGGCCTTGCCGACCAGCGCCTTGACCTCCACCGGCGTCAGGCCGGAGCGCATCAATTCATCCGCCACCGCGTCGCTGGAGCCGCCTTCCAGCCGCCCGGTCAGCAGTTCTCCGCGCGGATTGCGGGCTTTATAACTGAACGCCGGCATCAGAAACAGTTGCAAGGTGAAAGGGGCAAGGGACATGGGGCAAGGTACAAGGTACAAGGTACAAGGAAACCCACCTTGCCCCATGCCCCTTGAACCTTGCCCCTTGAACCTTGAACCTTGCCCCTATCAACATCAGTCTTCCACCTGATGCGTCACCCGCATGGCTTCGGCGATGCTGGTCACGCCCTCGCGCAGCAGGCGCAAGGCCTGGTCGCGCAAGGTCTGGCCGAGCAGATTGCGCTGCGCCGCGAGACGGAAGGCGCTGGTGTCGCCGCGATTCAGCAGCGTCGCCAGTTCGGCATCCACCTCCAGCAGTTCGTAGATGGCCTGGCGACCGTGATAGCCGGTGTGGTTGCAGTGGCTGCATCCCCGGGCCTGGCGCAGTTGCTCAAGTTGCAGGCCGTCGGCGATCTCGTCGCGCAGCCAGGCGCGTTCGTTGGCATCCGGCTCCGCCGGCCGGGCGCAGGTCGCGCACAGTTTGCGCACCAGCCGCTGGGCGACGATGCCGGCCAGACTGGTGGCCAGCAGATAGGCCGGCGCGCCCATGTCCATCAGCCGCGCGGCGGCGGATGGCGTGTCGTTGGTGTGCAGCGTGGACAGCACCAGATGGCCGGTGATCGCGGCGCGCAGGGCGATCTGGGCGGTTTCCGCGTCGCGCATCTCGCCCAGCAGGATGACATCCGGGTCTTGCCGCAAAAAGGCGCGCAGCGCGCGGGCGAAGGTCAGATCGATCTTGTCGTTGACCTGAATCTGATTGAGCCCGGGCAGGCGATATTCCACCGGATCCTCGACGGTCAGAATCTTGCGCTCCGGGGTGTTCAGGTCGGCCAACGCGGCGTACAAGGTGGTGGTCTTGCCGGAACCGGTGGGGCCGGTCACCAGGATCAGGCCATGCGGGCGATGGATCATTTTGGTGAAGCGCGCGAAATGATCGGCGGTCATCGCCAGATCCGCCAGCCCGGTGGTGCCGCCGCCGGTGAGCAGGCGCAGCACCGCCGATTCGCCGAACTGGGTCGGCACGGTGGACATCCGCACATCGATGGCGCGCTGCTTCAGACGCAGCATGAAGCGGCCGTCCTGCGGCAAGCGCTTTTCCGCGATATCCAGATCGGCCATCAATTTCAGGCGCTGGATCAACGCCGGACTGATCTTGCGATCGGCTTCGGTGGCGATCGACAGCACGCCATCGACGCGGAAGCGGATCTGCAACAGGCGTTCCTGCGGTTCGACGTGAATATCCGAAGCGCGGACCTGCAAGGCATCCTCGAACAAGGTCTGCAACAGCCGCACCACCGGCGCTTCCTCGGCCGACTGGGTGGCCGCCAGGGCGCCGAAGTCGATGATCTCGTCGCCCAGCTCATCGGTCAGATTGCGCGCCAGCTCGCTGATTTCCTCGGTGCGGCGATACACCCGGTCGATGAACTGGATCAGCGCCCCCTCATTGGCCACCGCCAGTTCGATTTCGCGGTTGAGGTGGTTGATGATTTCATCGAAGGCGAACAGATCGGTCGGGTCGGCCATGGCCACCAGCACCCGCTGCTCGCGTTGTTCGAGGACGATGGCGCGGAACCGGCGCGCCAATTGTTCCGGCAACAAGCGCACAATCTCCGGCCGCACATGCACTTGGCGCAGATCGAGGAAGGGTATGTTCAACTGGCGGGCGATGGCGCCGGAAATTTCGTCCTCGGTGACATAGCCGTGCTCGACCAGCACGCGACCCAATTTGCGTCCCGATTGGCGTTGTTTCTCAAGCGCCTCGCCGAGCTGTTGCTGAGAAACGAGCTTTTGCTGTACCAGAAGATCGCCTAGGCGAATCTTCTCAGGCCGCGCCATATGCGGTCTCCAGAGTTGGATTTGTCCGTAAATTAACGAGTTGGGTGGTATATCTCAAGTCATATGTTTGAAATCGTCCTGGTCGAACCGGAAATCCCCCCGAATACCGGCAATGTCATACGTCTGGCCGCCAATACCGGTTGCCGGCTGCATCTGGTGCAACCGCTGGGCTTCGACCTGTCGGACAAGCAATTGCGCCGCGCCGGTCTGGACTATCACGAGTACGCCGAACTCATCGTGCATGCCGATTGGCCGGCGCTGCTGCGCGCGCTGCCCGGACGCCGGCGCTACGCGTTCACCACCAAAGCCTCGCGGCCCTACGCCGAAATCGCTTTTCAGCCCGGCGACGTGCTGGTGTTCGGCCCGGAAACGCGCGGTCTGTCGGCCGAGCAACTGGCCGATTTCCCGGTCGACGCGCGCTTGCGCCTGCCGATGCGGCCCGGCCAGCGCAGCCTCAACCTGTCCAACGCGGTGGCGGTAACGGTGTTCGAAGCCTGGCGTCAACAGGGCTACGCCGGCGCGAAGGAATGATCTTTGGATTCGGCGGCGGGCTTGTGTCACGGCGACTCGGCCCCATTTCCGACAGGTCGCCACTCGCCGATCGGAAGCCGCCATGAGCGCTCTGGAAACTTTTGAAAAATTGCTCGCCTCCGGCAAGGACAACGCGCTGCTGCGTTATTCGCTGGGCAATGAATATCTGAAACTCGGCCAGCTCGACGCCGCGCGCGCGCATCTGCAAACCGCGGTGGCACTGGACCCGCGTTACTCGGCGGCCTGGAAGCTGCTCGGCAAGGCGTTGAGCGAAGCCGGCGAACTGACCGAGGCGCGCGAAATCTATCGCCAGGGAATAGCCGCCGCCGAAGCCCGTGGTGATATTCAGGCGGCAAAGGAAATGCAGGTTTTCGCCAAACGCATCGACAAGCAACTCGCCGCCGAGTGACGTCGAGGCGGTCAGCGGCTACCATCCGTTACATTCAGTTCAACATTCAGTTCAACTTAAAGCAGGAGCAATCTTATGGCACGCATGGTGCAATGCACGAAACTCGGTCGCGAAGCCGAAGGCATGGACTTCCCGCCGTTACCCGGCGAACTCGGCAAGCGGGTGTTCGAGAACATCTCGAAAGAAGCCTGGCAAGGCTGGATCAAGCTGCAAACCATGATCATCAACGAGAACCGCCTCAATCTCGCCGATGCCCAGCATCGCAAGTACCTGATGGAACAGGCGGAGAAGTATTTCTTCGGCGATGGCGTCGGCGCGCCGGAAGGCTTCAAGCCGCATTGACCGTCGTGAAACGTGATTTGCCGCTGCGCGGCTTTGGTGAAACGTGAACAGTCCTCACATTTCACGCGCGGCGCAGCCGCATCACATTTCACCAGCGGCGTAGCCGCGCCCCCTTCCACCCCTCACCGCTCCAGCCATGTCCGACAAACAAACCCATTTCGGCTTCAAGACCGTCGCCGAGGAAGAAAAGGCCCGCAAGGTCGCCGAGGTGTTTCATTCCGTCGCCAACCGCTACGACGCGATGAACGATCTGATGTCGATGGGCTTGCACCGGGTCTGGAAACGCTTTCTGGCCCTGCATGCGCGTATCCGTCCCGGCCACAAGGTGCTCGATATCGCCGGCGGCACCGGCGATATCTCGCGCCTGCTGGCTGCGGATGCCGGCCCGACCGGCGAGGTCTGGCTGACCGACATCAATGGCTCGATGCTCGGCGTCGGCCGCGACCGCATGCTCGATCAGGGTCTGATGTTGCCGGTAGCGCAGTGCGATGCCGAAAAGCTGCCGTTTCCGAATGACTATTTCGATCTGGTCACCGTCGCTTTCGGCCTGCGCAACATGACCCACAAGGAAGACGCGCTGGCCGAAATGCGCCGCGTGCTGAAACCGGGCGGGAAATTGATGGTGCTGGAGTTCTCCAAGGTCTGGAAACCGCTGGCGCCGCTGTATGACCTGTATTCCTTCCAAATGCTGCCGCGCATGGGGGAACTGGTGACCAAGGACGCCGAAAGCTATCGCTATCTGGCCGAATCGATCCGCATGCACCCGGATCAGGAAACCCTGAAGAGCATGATGGAATCGGTCGGTTTCCAGCGCGTCGACTACTTCAACATGACGGTCGGCGTGGTCGCCTTGCATGTCGGCTACAAGGTCTGAAACGACCACGCTGTCCGGAACATCCGGAACATTCTGAACGCAGTCCAGCAGCTACATTGCCATCATGGCAACCGCACCAGTTGCCTGACCGCTTCTGTGCCGGGCGCCCCCGCCCCTGACAATTAATGTTCAACAACTGCTGGCCGGCTCTTGAAATCGTCATGGGCCGCCCCTACTATTAGCACTCGTTGGACTAGAGTGCTAATGACGCTCTTCCGATTGACCCACCCTTGTTGAAACACAGATTTCCGTAGGAGGAAAGCAATGAAAATTCGTCCGTTGCACGATCGCGTCATCGTCAAGCGCATGGAAGAGGAACGCAAGACCGCTTCCGGCATCGTCATTCCCGACACCGCCACCGAAAAACCCGATCAAGGCGAAGTGGTCGCCGTCGGTCCCGGCAAGCGCGACGACTCCGGCAAGCTGATCGAAATGGGCCTGAAGGCTGGTGATCGCGTGATCTTCGGCAAGTATGCCGGCCAGACCGTGAAGATGGATGGGCAGGAACTGCTCGTCATGCGTGAAGAAGACATCATGGGCGTGGTCGAGGCCTGAGTTTTCAACTCCGTCTCCCCCCTTTAAACAATTCAGGAGAATTAAGAAATGGCAGCTAAAGACGTACGTTTTGGTGATTCCGCCCGTGCCCGCATGGTCGCTGGCGTCAATGTCCTGGCCAACGCGGTCAAGGTCACCCTGGGCCCCAAGGGCCGTAATGTCGTGCTGGATCGTTCCTTCGGCGCCCCCACCGTGACCAAGGACGGCGTGTCCGTGGCCAAGGAAATCGAACTGAAGGACAAGCTGGAGAACATGGGCGCGCAGATGGTCAAGGAAGTCGCTTCGAAGACCTCCGACATCGCCGGTGACGGCACCACCACCGCCACCGTGCTGGCGCAATCCATCGTCAACGAAGGCATGAAGTTCGTTGCCGCCGGCATGAACCCGATGGATCTGAAGCGCGGCATCGACAAGGCCGTGATCGCCATCACCGCCGAGTTGAAGAACATTTCCAAGCCCTGCACCACCAACAAGGAAATCGCCCAGGTCGGCTCCATTTCCGCCAACTCCGACTCCACCATCGGCGACATCATCGCCGGTGCCATGGACAAGGTCGGCAAGGAAGGCGTCATCACCGTTGAAGACGGCACCAGCCTGGAAAGCGAACTGGAAGTGGTCGAAGGCATGCAGTTCGATCGCGGCTACCTGTCGCCCTATTTCATCAACAACGCCGAGAAGCAAATGGCGGTGCTGGATGATCCCTTCGTCCTGCTGTTCGACAAGAAAATCTCCAACATCCGTGACCTGCTGCCGGTGCTGGAGCAAGTCGCCAAGGCCGGCAAGCCGTTGCTGATCATCGCCGAAGATGTCGATGGCGAAGCGCTGGCCACCCTGGTGGTCAACAACATCCGCGGCATCCTCAAGACCTGCGCCGTCAAGGCCCCGGGCTTCGGCGATCGTCGCAAGGCGATGCTGGAAGACATGGCCATCCTGACCGGCGGCACGGTGATCGCCGAAGAAGTCGGCCTGTCCCTGGAAAAAGCCACCCTGGCTGAACTCGGCCGCGCCAAGCGCATCGAGATCGGCAAGGAAAACACCACCGTCATCGACGGCGCCGGCGCTGGCGAAGCGATCAAGAATCGCATCACCCAGATCAATCGTCAGATCGAAGAAGTCACCTCCGACTACGACAAGGAGAAGCTGCAAGAGCGCAAGGCCAAGCTGGCCGGCGGTGTTGCCGTGATCAAGGTCGGCGCCGCGACCGAAGTCGAAATGAAAGAGAAGAAAGCCCGGGTCGAAGACGCGCTGCACGCCACCCGTGCCGCCGTTGAAGAAGGCATCGTCGCCGGCGGCGGCGTCGCGCTGCTGCGCGCCCGCTCGGTCATCACCGACCTGAAGGGCGCCAACCACGACCAGGACGCCGGCATCAAGATCGTGCTGCGCGCCATCGAAGAGCCGCTGCGTCAGATCGTCAACAACTGCGGCGAAGAGTCCTCGGTGGTGGTCAACAAGGTGCTCGAAGGCAAGGGCAACTACGGCTACAACGCGGCGACCGGCGAGTACGGCGACATGATGGAAATGGGCGTGCTGGACCCCACCAAGGTGACCCGCATCGCCTTGCAGAACGCCGCTTCCGTGGCGTCCCTGATGCTGACCACCGACTGCATGGTGGCTGACCTGCCGGAAGACAAGAAGGGTGGCGGCGGCGCCCCCGACATGGGCATGGGCGGCGGCATGGGCGGCATGGGCGGCATGGACTTCTAAGTCTGGCCACTCGCATCCGACCGAGGCTTCGGCTTCGGTTTGTCGCAAAGCAAAAACCCCGCTTCGGCGGGGTTTTTGCTTTGCGACGCCGGTGTCCACCGGCAGATTCAATACGCCATGCGATGCCGTCGCAGTGCACTGGCAACGGCTTAGTCGTAACACCAAGAAGTGGTGACTGAATGTCGCCCGACAGGAAACAACCATTCACAAACAACGCATATTGCCCCACGACGATGAAGAACGAACTTACCCTTCTTCGTCATGACAGTCCGCAACCTGGAATGGATTAATCATTCGTTTGCATTTCATGAATTTCAGGTCATCGGCCTTATGTGGAGCTCCACATAAGGCCGAAAAACAGAATTTCGAACCGATTTCGCGACTGCCCGCCAACCGGCTTGCAACGGTCGCTCAGAAGGGTAGTCAGATGTAATACGCACTGTATTTCATCCGAGGATATTCCCATGCACATCCTCTCCGTCCACCTCGATGACCAAACCGATTCTCTGTTACGCGCCATCTGCGCCCGCACCGGGCAGACCCAGAGCGATGCCGCGAAGGCAGGCATTGCCGCGTTGGGTCGCCGCGGGCTGCGTGACCGTGCGGGAAATCACTCCAACAGCAGCCGATGACATCGCCACGCTTATGGAGAAATACGATGATCTGCCAATGGACCTGGCGAATGCCTCTTTGGTCTGGTTGGCTGGCGAGTCGGGAGTTCTCAAGGTCGTCACGCTGGAAGAAGACTGACTTTGATATTTTTCGGCTGCCTGGCGGTATACGTCTTACGAACCTCCTGACTTTGTGACGCGGCAAGGTCCACCGTGCCGCCACCAGTCGTTACTCAGCCTTTGAACGCCTCCGGCGAGGCCAGGTAGGCAAGCTCCTCCGGCGTGCTGTCGCGGCCGAGGATGGCGTTGCGATGCGGGAAGCGGCCGAAGC
>JAGUXX010000040.1 GCA_020061585.1 Betaproteobacteria bacterium
CAGGCCGCGCCAGCCGGCGTGCGCGGCGGCGACCACCGTGCCGTCCAGATCGCAGAACAGTACCGGCAGGCAATCGGCGGTGAGCACCACACGCACCGCGTCGGCCGCGCATGCGACGCCGGCGTCGGCGTCAGGGATTTCCGGCGTGGACTCGCTCGCCACCGCGCAACCATGTACCTGATTCAGCCATAACGGCTCCGCCGGCAAGTCTTGTCGCAAGCGGCGACGATTCTCGGCAACGGCGTCCGGGTCATCGCCGACATGGCTGGCGGGGTTGAAGCTGGCGTAGGGCGGCAGGCTGACGCCGCCGGCGCGGGTGGTCATCACGGCATGCACATTGGCCGGCGCCGGCCAATCGGGAACGATCCAGTCAGGATGCATCGGCTTGCTCCAAAGTGGTGAGCAGATCAGCGAAATCCGCCGGCGGCGGCGCCATCCATTCCAGGGTCTCGCCGCTCTGCGGATGCGTCAGGCCAAGGCGTACCGCATGCAGCGCCTGACGCTGGAATGTCGGCAAACCCGGCGCCTGATTGCGACCGCGATACACCGGATCGCCCAGCAGCGGGTGGCCGAGATGGGTCAGATGCACGCGGATCTGATGCGTGCGACCGCTGGCCAGACGGCATTCCACCCAGGCCGCGCGGCGAAACTGCTTGAGCACCTTCCAATGGGTCAGAGCCGGTTTGCCGCCCGGTTTGCCCTCTTCCAGCACCGCCATCTTGACCCGCTGCGTCGGGTGGCGGCCGATCGCCGCGTCGATCGAACCTTCGGCGCGCGCGAACACGCCCAGCGCCACCGCCCAGTAAACCCGTTTGACCGCGCGCGCCTGCAGATCGCGCACCAGTTGGGTCTGCGCTTCCAGGGTCTTGGCCACCACCATCAGGCCCGAGGTGTCCTTGTCGAGGCGATGCACGATGCCGGCGCGCGGGATGGTATTGGCCAGCGGCAGATGATGCAGCAATGCGTTGAGCAAGGTGCCTTGCCAGTTGCCGGCGCCGGGATGGGTCACCAGGCCGGCGGGTTTGTCGATGACCAGAATCGCCTCGTCTTCATACACGATGTTCAATTCGATGTCTTCCGGCTGATAGGCGTTGTCTTCCGGCAAGGCTTCCGGCGTCACCCGCACGCTTTCGCCGCCCCACACCTTCTGCTTGCGGGTCGCCGCGCCGCCGGCCAGCAGCACATGGCCGGATTCGATCCAGCCTTGCAGACGCGCGCGGGAAAATTCCGGCAGCAGTTCGGCCAGGCTGGAATCGAGGCGTTTGCCGGCATGTTCCGGCGGAATGGTGAGGTGGCGTGGTTGAGTCATTCGAGGAGAGCTGACGGATATATAATCCGCCGCTCTTTATGGGGATCAAGATGCGGCGAATTCTAGCTTTCCTGATGGCGATGAGCCTGATTACCGGTTGCGGGCTGCTGCCGGAACAGATTGACGAGACCAAGTCCTGGTCGGCGTCCAAGCTCTATTACACGGCCAAGGAAGCGCTCAACGACGGCAATTTCGAGCGGGCCATCCAGATGTTCGAGCGCCTGGAAGCGCGCTATCCGTACGGCGCCTACGCCCAGCAGGCACAACTGGAAACCGCCTACGCCTACTTCAAGGATAACGAACCGGCTTCCGCCATCGCCGCCTGCGAGCGCTTCATCAAGCTGCATCCGAATCATGCCAACGTCGATTACGCCTACTACCTGCGCGGTCTGGCCAATTTCGTGGTGGACGAGGGCTTCCTGGCGCGATTCGGCGACCAGGACATGAGCGACCGCGACCCGAAATCCGCGCGCGAGGCGTTCGATGCCTTCCAGCAATTGGTCAGCCGCTTTCCCGAAAGCAAATACGCGCCGGATGCGGTGGCGCGAATGAAATTCCTGGTCAACAACATGGCCGCCAACGAAGTGCATGTGGCGCGCTATTACTACAAACGCGGCGCCTATGTCGCCGCCGCCAATCGCGGCAAGCAGGTGCTGGAGCAATTCCAGCAGACGCCGGCTCTTGAGGAGGCCCTGGCGATCATGGCCAAGAGCTATGACAAACTGGGGCTGGATGATCTGCGCGACGACGCCTTCAGAGTGCTGCGGCACAATTTTCCCGACAGTCCGTACATCACCGGCGACAGGCTTATTCTGGACAAGAGCTGGTGGAAATTCTGGTAGTGGCCGTGCAACGTGAAGTGGCTGCGCCACCGGTGAAACGCGAACCCCAGCCTTCACCCTACTCGTCCCTCGCCTCGCGCTGAATGGTCGCCCACGCCTTAACACTGACGCCCAACGACGCGGAGTCCTGGCTGTCCAGCCTGGAAGACCGCTATACGGAAGAGCATCGTCAGTTGCTCAAGCTGGCGTTGGAGACGCTGTCCAACGAAGCCGGCGATACCCTGACCGACTCGGGAGAGCCGCTGCAAGCGCATGCCCTGGGGACCGCCGCGATACTGGCGGCGATGCGCTTCGATGTGGAAACCGTCGCCGCCGCGCTGCTGTGCGGGCTGCCGGAAGACGCGCTGGATCATGACGCGCTGCTGAAACTGTTCGGCCCGCACCTCACCGCATTGGTCGACGGCGCGGCCAAGTTGTCGCGCATGGACCATCTGTTTACCGCGCTGAACGCCGAAGGCGGCCAGAGCGAAGCGCTGCGTCAGATGTTGCTGGCGATGGCCGATGATATCCGGGTGGTGTTCATCAAACTGGCCGAACGCACGCAGACCTTGCGCGAGATGACCAACTTGAGCGACAGCGAGGGCGACGCGCGACGCCGCAAGGCGGCCAGCGAAGTGCGCGAACTGTATGCGCCCCTGGCCAACCGACTGGGGGTCTGGCAACTCAAATGGGAACTGGAAGATCTGTCCTGCCGCTATCTGGATACGGAAACCTATCGGCAGATCGCCAAACAACTCGATGAACGCCGTCTGGATCGGGAGTGGTACATCGAGCAGGTGCTGAAACATCTGCGTGAAACCCTGGTTGCCTCCGGCATCAGCGGCGCATCGGTAACCGGCCGGCCCAAGCATATCGCCAGCATCCTGGCCAAGATGGGCAAGAAGCGGCTATCGTTCGACGAAGTCTATGACGTGCGCGCGGTGCGGGTGCTGGTGCCGGAGGTCAAGGACTGCTTCCATGTGCTGGGCATCGTGCACAGTCTCTGGCAGCCAATTCCGGGCCAGTTCGACGACTATATCTCGCGGCCCAAGGGCAACGGCTACAAGAGTCTGCACACCGCTGTGGTCGGCCCGGAAAACAAGGCGCTGGAAGTGCAGATCCGCACGTTCGAGATGCATCAGGAAGCCGAAATGGGCGTCGCCGCGCATTGGCGATACAAGGAAAGCGGCGGTTCCAACGCCACCGGACAGAGCGGTATACAAGACAAGATTGCCTGGTTGCGGCAGTTGCTGGCCTGGAAGCAGGAACTGGCGGACAGTCACGAGCTGGCCCAGCATTTCCGCAACGAACTGTTTCAGGACGAGGTATTCGTGCTGACTCCGCAAGGCAAGGTCATCGCCTTGCCCAACGGCGCGACGCCGCTTGATTTCGCCTATGCCGTGCATACCGAACTCGGCCATCGCTGTCGCGGCGCCAAGGTCGACGGCGCGCTGGTGCCGCTGGACCGCGTGCTGGCCACCGGCCAGCGGGTCGAGATACTCAGTGTCAAACAAGGCGGGCCGAGCCGCGACTGGCTGAATCCGCATCTCGGCGTGCTCAAGACGCATCGCGCCCGCGGCAAGGTCAAGCAATGGTTCAAGCTACAGGATCATGACACCCATATCCAGCAAGGCCGTGAATTGCTGGATCGCGAGTTGCACCGCTTCAACCTGACCAACGTCAATCTCGACAAACTCGCCGCGCGTCTTAAGTTCGCCGCGCTGGATGATTTGTGCGCCGCCATCGGCCGCGGCGATGTCGGCTCCGGCCAGCTCGATCGCGCCTTGCAGGACGAGTTTGTGCCGCCGCCGGAGAAGCCGCTGGTCAGCGCCTCGAAGCGCAAAGGCGGCAAGAGCGACGCGGATGGCGTGCTGGTTGAAGGCGAGCCCGGATTCATGACGCAAATGGCGGGATGCTGCAAGCCGGCGCCGCCCGATCCGATCGTCGGCTATACCACGCAGGGCCATGGCGTCACCATCCACCGAGTCGATTGCCCGGTGATCCTGCATCTGCCCGAAGACCGGAAGGCGCGTCTGTTGCAAGCCGCCTGGGGCGGACCGGACAACCAGGTGTTCGCCGTCGATATCGAACTGACCGCGCACGACCGCCCCGGTCTGCTCAAAGATGTCGGCGAGATCCTGTCACAGGAAAAAATCAACGTGGTCAGGGTCAACACCTTGTCGCAGAACGACAGTGCGCGCATGGAGTTCACCCTCGAAGTGCGCGACATCACCCAACTGACGCGTTTTCTGGCGCGCGCCGGGCATGTGCGCGGGGTACACACGGCGCGCCGTAAGTAGTAGCCTTAAACGGTTTCATGCAGGTTTGATTGTTTCCACCATTGGAGTGTCCCATGCCACACAGCTTGATCTCGCGCGTGTTGCTGATCGGCGCGGTTGCCTTGCATTCCGCTTTGGCGCTTGCGCAAACCAGCGCCCCGACCACCGACAAGCGCTTGCCGATCAACGTCAGTCAGGCGGAAAAAAACCAGATGCTGTATGAAATGCGCGAATTCCTGCATGGCTTTCACGCCATCAACATCGCCCTGGCGCGGGGTGACATGCAGTCCCTGGCGATCACGGCAAAGCCAATGGGCGCATTGCTGGAGCGCTTGCCCAGCAGTCTGAAGGAACACTTGCCGGAGGAATTCCTGCAACTGGCTATCGCCATGAACGAAGCGTTGCAGGTGCTGGCTCGCGATGCGGTGGAAAAGGGCGACACCCGGTTGACGCATGAAAACCTCGCCGAAGTCATCACCTATTGTTCGGGCTGTCACGACACCTATCGCTTCAATGTCGTTGCGTCGCGCGCCCGCAAATAAACTCAATCCAGCGCAACCAGCTCCAGTGCATTGCCGTCCGGATCACGCACGAACAAGGCGCGACGTCCGGATTGGCTGAGGCTGTAGCGCAAACCTGCGGCATCCAGTCCGGCTTGCAGCCCTGCGAAGTCGCGCACCCCCAGCGCGGTATGGCGATCGCGTCCGCCGTGCGCCGGTCGTTCGCTGACCGGGTCGGGATTCGGCAAACGAATCAAATGGATCTGCGCCGCGCCGATGTCGTACCAGATCCCGTCGAAAGACATCGGCGGCCGAGCCGAACTGGGTTGCAGTCCCAGCACGCCCTCATAGAATCGGCGTGACCGGTCAAGATCCGCGACCAACAGTGAAGCGTGCAGCAGGCTGATGATTTCAGGCATGGTTATTCTCCGGTTTCGCTTGCCGTTTGATGGTGAACAAGGTTGCCGCAACGATCATCGCGCCGCCTATCCATTCCCGCGGATTCATCGTCTCGCTGGCCAGCCAGCGGCTGGCGATGGCCGCCACCACCAGTTCGCTGAGCAGGATCACAATGGCCCGGTTGGCCGGTGTGCGCGCCAGACCATACTGAACCGAGAAGGTGGCCAGCAACAGCGATACGCCGATCACCGCCACCAGCAGCCAGTCGCGCGGTGCCAGCGTCATGACGATATGCGCCGCGCCGCCTTGATAAGTTGCATAAAGCGTGGACCACAGCACCACGCCAAGAAACACCCACAGTGAGCGCAACGCAATCGGCGCGGAACTGGTCTTGCGCGTCAACACATTGGTCAACGCAAAGCCGATGCCGGCGGACAGCCCCAGCCACTCGGCATAATTGGTCGGCAACGGCAGACCGCCGGATTCCGACAACATCACATAGGCGCCGGCGACCGACAGGGCGATCACCAGGTAGGCGACCCACCCCGAGGTCTCGCCGAGCAGCACGCGGGCAAAGAAAACCGTCCACAGCGGCGCCAGATAGAACAGCAACAACACCCGCATGACTTCGCCGTGGATCACCGCCAGCACAAAGGCCAGATTGGTCCATCCGGCGACCAGCGCCAGGGCCAGCAACCAACCGCGCTCACCGGCGGCGGCGGCGCGCGCGCGGGTCGCGAGGAACAACAGCAACGGCACCCCGAACAGATAGGTCAGCAGCGAAGCCACCGCGCCGGACACGCCGGCCAGTTCCAGCAGCCGGTAGGGATACCAGATCAAACCCCAGATGCTGGCGGCCAGAATCAAACCCAGCGGGGCCAGCAGTGACTTCGAAAGCATATAATCAATGGCTCGAAAAAATCAGGCAGCGCCAGGACGCGTCGATGAATCCCCGCCTCAAGCAACTCCAGCCCTACCCGTTCCAGAAACTGCGCGAGTTGTTCGCCGGCATCACGCCCAATCCCGCGCTATCGCCGATCAACCTGTCGATCGGCGAACCCAAACACACCACACCGGCGTTCATCAAACAGGCCTTGACCGACAATCTGTCCGGTTTGTCGAGTTATCCGCTCACCCAAGGCTCCGCGGCGTTGCGCGTAGCGATCGCCGACTGGTGCACGCTGCGCTATGGCGTCGAACTCGATCCGGCGACGCAGATATTGCCAGTGAATGGCAGCCGCGAAGCATTGTTTTCGTTCGCCCAGGCCTTGATCGACCCGAGCAAACACGTCAAACGCGTGCTGTCACCCAACCCGTTCTACCAGATTTACGAGGGCGCCGCGCTGCTGGCCGGCGCCAAGCCGTATTTTCTGAACAACTTGGCGGAATCCGGCTATCGCTGCGACTTCAACGCGATTCCTGAAGATCTTTGGCCTAGCGTGCAACTGGCCTATGTCTGTTCGCCCGGCAATCCCACCGGCAAAGTGATGCGCCTGGACGACTGGCGCGAGGTCTTCGAACTAGCCGACCGGCATGATTTCATCATCGCCTCCGATGAGTGTTATTCGGAAATCTATTTCCATGAAGGCCAGCCGCCGTTGGGCGCGCTGACCGCCGCCCGGCAACTCGGTCGCGGCCAGGAGCGGCTGGTGGTGTTCAACAGTCTGTCGAAACGCTCCAATGTGCCGGGGCTGCGTTCCGGTTTTGTCGCCGGCGATGCGGCGGCGATCGAGCAATTTCTGCTCTACCGCACCTACCATGGCAGCGCCATGAACCCGGCGGTACAGGCTGCCTCCACCGCCGCCTGGCGGGACGAGACGCATGTCGTCGAGAACCGCCGCCTGTACCGCGAGAAATTCGCCGCGGTGATGCCGATGCTCAAGGATGTGCTGGCGTTCGAGGCGCCGGATGCCGCGTTCTATCTTTGGGCGCGCGTCCCTGGCGGAGACGACACCGGTTTCGCCCGCGCGCTTTTCCGTGACCAGCATGTCACCGTGTTGCCCGGTTCCTACCTCGCGCGTGACGCCAAGGGCATCAATCCAGGCCAGGGCTTTATCCGCATCGCCTTGGTCGATGGATTGGAAGCCTGCTTGGAAGCGGCGGATAGAATTCGACGCTTTATCGAAGGTCAGCCATGAAACGAACCCTGATAGCCCTTCTGTCCCATCAAATAGTCAAGTTGCTTACTTAAAGGAAAACAACATGCAAGACCTGCAAATCATCATTGAAGAAGCTTTTGAACGTCGCGCCGATATCACCCCGCGCAATGTCGAACCCAAGGTCAAGGACGCCGTGATGGCGGTTATCGACCTGCTCGACATGGGTCAGCTTCGGGTCGCTGAACGCAGCGATGGTCAGAACTGGGTGACCCATCAATGGATCAAGAAGGCTGTGCTGCTGTCGTTCCGCCTGGAAGACAACGCCTTCATCAAGGGCGGTTTCACCAATTACTACGACAAGGTGCCGTCCAAATTCGCCGATTTCAACAGCCGCGATTTCCGCGAAGGCGGCTTCCGCGTGGTGCCGCCGGCGTCGGTGCGCAAGGGTTCCTACATCGCCAAGAATGTCGTGCTGATGCCGTCCTACGTCAACATCGGCGCCTATGTCGATGAAGGCACCATGGTCGATACCTGGGCCACCGTCGGTTCCTGCGCCCAGATCGGCAAGAACGTGCACCTATCCGGCGGCGTCGGCATCGGCGGCGTGTTGGAACCGGTGCAGGCCGGCCCGACCATCATCGGCGACAACTGCTTCATCGGCGCGCGTTCGGAAGTCGTCGAAGGCGTCGTCGTGGAAGACAACAGCGTCATTTCCATGGGCGTCTACATCGGTCAGTCGACACGCATCTACAACCGCGAAACCGGCGAGGTCAGCTATGGCCGGATACCCGCCGGCTCGGTCGTGGTCAGCGGCAACCTGCCGTCCGCCGACGGCAAGTACAGCCTGTATTGCGCGGTGATCGTCAAACAGGTGGACGCCAAGACCTTGAGCAAAGTCGGCATCAACGAGCTGCTGCGCGGCATCTGAGCGTTCCGCCACCCCATGTCGTGGCAATTCTGGATCGACCGGGGCGGCACGTTCACCGATATCGTCGCCCGTCGCCCCGACGGGCGGCTGATTCAGACCAAACGCCTGTCCGACAATCCCGGGCAATACCCGGATGCCGCCATCGCCGGGATTCGCCTGCTGCTCGGCCTGGCCGGCGATGAAGCGATAGCGGAAGGTCTGATCGAGTCGGTGAAGATGGGCACCACGGTCGGCACCAACGCGCTGCTGACCCACACTGGCGAGGCTGTCGTGCTGATCACCAGCGCCGGTTTCGGCGACGCGCTGGAGATCGGCGATCAGGCGCGACCGGACATCTTCGCGCTGGATATCCGTAAACCGGCGCCGCTGCACACACGCATCATCGAAGCCGCGGAGCGCATCGCCGCCGATGGCTCGGTGTTGCGCGCCTTGCAAACCACCGAACTCGGCGCGGCCCTGGCCGCCGCGCGCGCTGCCGGCTACACCGCCTGCGCCATCGCCTTTCTGCACAGTTGGAAGAATCCCGCGCACGAACTGGCCGCCGGCGAACTGGCGCGGGCCGCCGGCTTTAGCCAGATCAGCCTGTCGCACCAAGCCAGTCCGCTGATCAAGTTCGTGCCGCGCGCCGAA
>JAGUXX010000010.1 GCA_020061585.1 Betaproteobacteria bacterium
CGAGGCCAGGTAGGCAAGCTCCTCCGGCGTGCTGTCGCGGCCGAGGATGGCGTTGCGATGCGGGAAGCGGCCGAAGCGGCGGACGATGCCGCGATGGTGTTCGGCGAAGCGCAGGTTGTCGGTGAGGCCGGCGCGCTGAAACAAGGCGACCGACTGGTCCTGGTCGGCCAGGTTTTCGCTGTGCATCAGCGGCATATACAGAAACATCACGCGATCGCGCGGCAGGCGCTGGTCGTCGCCGCGCGCGACGGCTTGGCGGGCCACCGCCACGGCTTGCTGTTCGGTGGCGAAGGCCAGCGGCTGGCCGCGATACATGTTGAGCGGCAGTTGATCGAGCACGATGGCCAGCGCCAGCGCGCCGTCCGGGGTGGCGCACCAGGCATCATGTTCGCCATTGGCGGCGCGCCGCCACAGGGCTTCGTAGCGCAGCCGTATCTCGTCGTCCAAGGCCGGCGTCGAGGCGAACCAGTGCCGGCTCAGGCGCGGCGAGAACCAGTACTCCAGAACATCCTGAAGGTCGTCAGTTTGGGTCATGAGCGCGGTTTTAACATCAGCAGCGCATCGCATAAAGCAGCGTCGCCCAGGACAGCGGCATCAGCGCGGTGTAAACCCGGAACTACACGGTTCCGGCCCATGCATTCCTGGTGCGGTTGCTACCGCTGTAACAGGACTTCCTCCCACGCGGATTAACTCAATGGGCGGATAATCTGGGCGGGATGGCGATTATTGCGGTTGCTTTTCCGGGGCGGCTGTTTTGAAGTCTATTGAGCTTTTGTATCGCCTCCACCACGGCAGTCTGATGAACAGGGCGATAGAAAATTCATAGCCTGAAATCTGAAGCAGAACACAGACGTTGAACAACAAAACAAGCGGGTGAGAGCGTGATTGAAAAACAACAAACAGGGCGTGTAATAGCGGGTCGGCGTGGAAGATATCCACCCTATCGACTGCATTCCATGCGATTGACAGCTTTCGCCGCGGCGCTGTTGTTGGCTTGCAACTTGCCTGTGGCGGCAAGCATGCTGAACAGCTTGCCGGGTGGAAACCCGCATCCGGAAGCCACGCTTACAGCGCCCATCCCCCCCGGAGATACCGAACTGTGGCAGCAGCGCGCGAACGCGGGCGATGCCTATGCGCAATGGGTCGTATCGGCGCGGCTGTTGCGTTCCGGGCCGGCGCATAGACCAGCCGCGCTGGCGGCGCTCAGGCTGTCGGCGGAAAACGGCTACGCAAAGGCGGCGTTGGATTGGGGCCGGATCTTGCTGCACGGTAAATACCAGACCCCGGTGGATGCGCCCGAAGGCCTGCGCTGGATCGAAAGCGCCGAGCAAAACGGCAACACCGAATCGGCGCATGTTCTGGCGCAGGTGCACTGGAACGGCTGGGCCGGCCCCGTCGACCGGCCAAAAGCGGTTCAGTGGTTCCAGCGCGCGGCGGAAAGCGGTTGGGCGCCCGCGCGCGCGGTGCTGGGCTTGATGCTGCGAGACGGCATCGAAATCGCACCGGATGCGCGTGAGGCGGTGCGCTGGCTGGAGCTTGCCGCCAACCAGGGGCGACCCGAGGCGAAATTTGCTTTGGCCGAAATGTTGAGCACGGGTCAAGGAATAGCGCGAGACGATGCGCGCGCACTTGGTATATATCGCGAACTGGCGCAGACGGGCTATTTGCCCGCTGAGCAGAAGGCCGGGGAACGGCCACAGATACCGCGCCGCTGCGGGCTTATCTGGAGAAATCGGCGCAGGCGGGCAATGTCGCTTCCGCTGTTGAATTGGGCCTCGGCCTGATCCACGATCGTCTGGGCGAGAGCGACCGCGCAGGCGGGGTGCGCTGGCTGGAGCGCGCTGCCGCGGCCGACCACCCCCTCGCACAATTTCAACTTGCCGGGCAGGGGCTGGCGGCGGAGCGCCGCGTGCAATGGCTGGAACGCGCGGCGAGTCTGGGTTACACCTCGGCGGAATTCAGTCTGGGCATGACATATGCCTACGGTGATGGCGTGCCGACTGACGACCGCACGGCGGTGGACTGGTATCGCCGCGCGGCGGAAAAGGGTCATTACGAAGCGCAGTCCAGCCTGGGCTGGCGCTATCTGCATGGGATAACCCTCACCAAGGATGATGCCCAGGCGCTGCACTGGATGCGCCGATCGGCAGCTCAGGGTAATAACTTGTCGATGCGGAATCTGGTCAGCAGCCTGCTGGCGCGCACCGATCCCGCCAGCAAGGATGAGGCGCTGGTCTGGATCAAACGGCTCGCCGAGTCGGGCAGCGCTCCCTATCAAAGTCTTTTGGGCTTGTTCTACAACGGTGTACTGCCCGAATTCGGCTCGCGTCAACTCGATTACGCCGAAGCGCAGCGCTGGTTGAAAAAGGCGGCTGCCCAGGGTGACGGCGGAGCCGAGGTCGTGTTGGGCAACGCCTACAGCGCTGGTCAAGGTGTGACGGCCGATGCCGAACAGGCGATCCGCTGGTGGGAGCGCGCGGCCAAGCGCGGCGACAAGGCCGCCGATCTCAACCTTGCGCGGGCTTATCTGTTCGGCAATGGGGGCACGCCGCGCAACGCCGAAAAAGTGCGTTTCCATCTGGCGCGCGCCGACCAGAGCGATGATCCCGGCATCCGGCAACAAGTGAAAGAACTGCGCAATCCCAATCTGCGCTGGATGGACGAACAGGGCCAGTACGATTGGCCGCGCGTTCGCATTGACGCCAAGAAAGGCGATCGCGATGCGCAAAAGCTGCTCGGCGATGCCTATTTGCACGGCAATATGGGGCTGCCGAAGAATCTCGCCGACGCCTATCCGTGGTGGCTCAAAGCCGCCGCGCAAGGCGACCCGGAGTCGATGAACAACGTCGGCTATACCCTGTATCGCGGCTTGCTCGGCAAAACCGATTTCGTCGCGGCAAGGCGTTGGTTTGAACAGGCGGCACGGGCGGGATACAGCAATTCCATGGTTTCGCTGGCGCGGATGAACGAGCGCGGCGAGGCCGGCAAGCCCAACCTGAGGAAGGCGCTGGAATGGTTGCTGAAAGCAGGCGAGGCAAACAACCCACAGGCCCTCAAATGGCTGGTGACGCTGTACCGTAGCGGCGGCATGGGGCAGGCAGCCGACCTCCAGCGCGCCGCATATTGGGCAGCGCGCATGGCTTCGGCCAACAACAAGGACACGCCATGAAACGTCGATTGATGGTCACGGCAGGCTTCGCCATCCTGCTGTCGGGTTCCGGATGGGCCGAGATGACGCCGGAAGTGCATGGCATGGCGCAATTGGAGCTCCTGAAATTTCGCAAAGCAATTGCGCAAGGTTCCAGTTATCTGTTCTATGAAATTGGCTGGGCTCACGAGAAGGGACGTGGCGTCAAGGTCGACGAAACGGAGGCGCTGCGCTGGTATCGGCGCGGCGCCGAGGTCGGCGAATCGCGCTCGCAATATCGGCTGGGCTGGTTCAACAACTTTGGCTTGGCGTCGTTGCCGCGCGATGCGAAACAGGCCGCCACCTGGTACCAACTGGCGGCGGAGCAAGGCCACCCAATGGCGCAATACGCGCTTTCTCTGTTGCTGGCGGGCGGTCAGGGGGTGACACAAGACGACGCAGCGGCTTACCGTTGGGTGGCGCGCGCGGCTGCGCAAAACCATCCAGAAGCGCAAGCCCGGCAGGGGTTTCTCCTTGCAAACGGGCGTGGCGTTGCGCAAGACCTCGAAGCTGCGCGGCAGAGCTACCGGCTGGCGGCAGAACAGGGCCTGGACGATGCGCAATACGCCCTCGCGCTGTTTTATCTGCGCGGCCAGGGCGTGCCACGTGACGTTGCAACGGCGCTACCATGGCTGCAACGCGCCGCTGAGCAGGCGCATCCCGATGCGGCTCTGACCTTGGGGCGGCTTTATTTGCATGGGCAAGACGTTGAGCGGGATTACGCGCTGGCCGCACAGTGGCTGGACCGTGCCGCGCAACTCTCCAATGCGGAAGCGCAATACTGGCTGGCGCTGCTGCTCTACGAGGGATTGGGGGTGGAAAAGGATGCCGCCAGGGCGGCCCAGTGGATGACCAAGGCTGCCGCGCAAGACCAACTGGACGCCATGCTGGAATTGGCCGAGCGGTATGGCAGCGGCTCAGGCCTGCAAAAAAACCTGGCGCGTTCACTGGAATGGTATGAGCGGGTCGCTGAGCGTGGACATCTCGATACGCAGAATCTTCTGGCCTATCGTTACCAGGTGGGCGATGGCATGCCGCGTGACAGCGTGCGTGCCGCCTACTGGTATGAAAAAGCGGCCCGCCAGGGCGATGCCTGGGCGCAATACCAGCTTGGCGTGGCTTACCTGGACGCTGACGGATTGCCGCAAAACGCCTTGCGGGCGATGCAACATCTGCATGCAGCCGCTGTGCAAGGCGTGGATGTTGCGCAATGGTTGTACGGCCAGTTGCTGGCTGATGCCGCGGAGAATCAGACTGAGCTGCGCGAAGCGGTCGTCTGGTTGCAACGCGCGCGCACAGGGTGTGGTTTATGCGCAAGAAAAAATCGATGCGGTGTGCGCGAATAGCCCGCCGGCATGCCTTTCCCGTTAGGCCCTATTTATGCTGCACGGCGAAGCGCCGGTTGGCGGCGCAGCCAGTAACGCAGAGATCGCTGCATCGGAAAGCCTGGATATTTCATGAAAAACGTGATGCCCTGAAGAATACCGGGCTATGCGGATAATCGCGCCGGTCATTGGTTGCACTGGGCGGACAAGGGACCAGCGATGGCGGGCGAGCATTCATGAAAAATCCAGACAAGTTGTGCGGAATACAATGGTGCATAAAAAATACAACTGCCCGACCGCCATTCAACCAGCAAGCTGATACACAAAATGACACAGCCCATGCAACGACCACAAACCGCATTCACTCTGGTAGAGCTGATGATCGCGCTCGTGCCCCCCGTGCCAATATCCCCTGAGACACCTGCCCTTCAGAAATTAGAGTGCAAGGCAGGCCAAAATCATGACAACCAAGAAGAAAGTCCAGATGCAA
>JAGUXX010000204.1 GCA_020061585.1 Betaproteobacteria bacterium
GCCGCTTACGTCGCGGCCTGCCGGCGCATTCTGAGCAGCGGCGTCGCCGACGATCCGGCGCTGGCCGCCGAGGCGCTGATCCTGCCCGCCGAACAGGTGTTGGCGGAAGCCATGGCCGGCGCCGGCCAGTGCATCGATCCGGAGGCGATCCATCTGGCCCGGGTCAACCTGCGCCGTCACCTCGCCGGGCAATTGCGCGCAGATTTCGAAAGCGTATGGCGCGCCCTCGCCCCGACCGAAGCCTACGCCCCGGACAGCCGGCAAGTCGGCCGCCGCGCCTTGCGCAATCTGTGCCTGGGCTATCTGGCGGAGAGCGACGCCGACTACCTGAGCGCCGCCGTGCTGCCGCGCCTGCTGGCCCAGTTCGAACAGGGCGACAACATGACCGATGTGCTGGCGGCGCTGACCGCGCTGGCCAATCTCGATCTGCCCGAGCGCGACACGACGCTGGCGGCGTTTTACGCCACCTGGCGCGACGAGGCGCTGGTGGTCGACAAATGGCTGCAAGTCCAGGCCACCTCGCGCCTGCCCGACACGCCCGCCCGGGTGCGCCAACTGCTGCGGCATGAAGCATTCGACCTGCGCAACCCGAACAAGGTGTATGCCCTGGTGCGCGCCTTCTGCGCCGCCAACCCGCGCCACTTCCATGCCCGCGACGGCGGCGGCTATCGCTTCGCCGCCGAGGTCATCATCGAGCTGCAGGCGATCAATCCGCAGGTCGCCTCGCGGGTGGCGCGCAGTTTCGACCGCTGGCGGCAATTCGATGGCGAACGCCAGCGCCATGCGCGCGCGGCGCTGGAACAGATCCAGTCGGTAAACGGCTTGGCCAAGGATGTCGCGGAAGTGGTCGGCAACGCCTTGCGCGAAACCGCTGCCGGCAATCTGAACTAAGGCGCTCGGACCGCCCGCATGTCGCCCGGCAGGGCATGGCGGGCCTTTTTGTTTACACATTGTTATGATCGGCCATCCTCGCTCAGCACCGATCAAATGGAAGACAGCAGCCCCCCCGCCCGCGCCGCCCAGGAACGTCTGGCCGATGAAGAACTGCTGGTCGTTCGCGAAGCCGTCGCGCTGCTCGACAAGAGCCAGGACGAAGCGCATGTGGTGCGTGAAATCCTGCATCTGCTCTCGGAATTCCTTGGCCTGAATCGCGGCCGCGTGGTGCTGCCCGACCCGGAAACCGGCGAACTGCGCATCGTCCACGCCTACGGCCTGACCCAGGAAGAAATCGCGCGCGGCAAATACCTGCCCGGCGAGGGCATCACCGGCCGCGTCATGACCGGCGGCCAGACCGCCATCGTGCAGGACGTCGACGCCGAACCGCTATTCCTGTTCCGTGCCGTGCCGCGCGCCAGCCTGCCGCCGCAAACCGTTTCCTACATCGCCCTGCCGCTGGAACAGGGCGGCCGCCAGATCGGCGTGCTGGGTGTGCATCGTCTGCGCGAACGGCCGCGGCCGTTGGCGCGCGACCAGCAGGTGCTGAAGATCGCCGCCACGCTGATCACCCACGTTCTCCTGCTCAACGAGTTCATCCGCGAACGCACCAGCCGGCTGGAATCGGAAAACCGCGAACTGAAATGGGCGCTGACCAAGGATCTGTCCACCTACGGCTCGTTCGGCATCGTCGGCGAATCGCTGCAACTGCGCCGCGCGCTGAAACAGATCGAACAAGTCGCGCACAGCGAAGCCACGGTGTTGCTGCTCGGCGAATCCGGCACCGGCAAGGAGCTGTTCGCCCGCGCCCTGCACCTGTCCAGCCAGCGCCGCGACGCGCCGTTCATCAAGGTCAACTGCGGCGCGATACCGGAGAATCTGGTCGAATCGGAACTGTTCGGCTATGAAAAAGGCGCGTTCACCGGCGCCGTCGGCAGCCGCCCCGGCTACTTCGAACAAGCCGACAACGGCACGCTGTTCCTCGACGAAGTCGGCGACCTGCCGCTGGCGATGCAGGTCAAACTGTTGCGCGTGTTGCAGGAACACTCGATCCAGCGCATCGGCGGCCGCAAGGAGGTGCCGGTCAACGTGCGCATCGTCGCCGCCACCAACCAGGACCTGCAATTGCTGGTCAGCCAGGGCAAATTCCGCCTCGACCTGTTCTACCGCCTCAACGTCATCCCGGTGCGCCTGCCGGCGCTGCGCGAACGCGCCGAAGACATTCGCCATCTGGTGCGCTACTACCTGAACCAGCTCGACCAGGGCTACCAGCGCAACGTCAACATCACCCCGGAGGCCATGCAGCGCCTGACCGACCATCCCTGGCCGGGCAACATCCGGCAACTGCGCAACGTGCTGGAACGCCTGATCCTGCTCGCCGAAGGCGCGACCATCAGCGAGAAGGAAGTCATGGCGGTATTGCAGGCGGAAACCCACAGCCAGATGCAGATGCAAGCTCCGCCGTCAACCAGCTTCGCCATCCCGCCAACCCCGGCCATGTCCAGCAACGGCGGCGGCGTGCGCGCCTATCACCCGGTTCAGGAAAGCGACCGCGCCGCCATCGAAATCGCGCTGCTCGAAACCGGCGGCAACAAGTCCCGCGCCGCGCAGAAACTCGGTTTGACCTTGCGCCAGTTCAACTACCGCATGCAGGTGATGGGGATAGCCACGGGGAAACGCTGAGCGGCAACGCGATATCGAAACATGTCGATAGCGCGCCGCAAGCACAAGGAATTTCAGAGGGGCGGGAGTCTCTGGATCGATTGGCGCAGGTAGGGCGACAGCGGCTCTATCGCGCCTTCCGCCGTTTCCGCGCCGTTTCCAGATGCCGGCAAAGCTGTTCGGCGCCATCGAGCAGCCGTGGCGTGGCACGCTGCATCAGGTCGGCCGGCACGAAGAACAGATTGCCGCGCGCGGTGGCTGTCAGTCGCTTCCAGCGCCGCCAGGCGTCCAGGCCGATCGGTGTGGCATAACCCATGCCGCTGGCGACGATGGCTTCCGGATCGGCGGCAAGCACCGCTTCGATGCTGACGGTGGGCGCTTGGGCCGGCAGCGCCGCGAAAATATTGGCGCCGCCGCACAGGCGTATCACGTCGCTGATGATCTGCTCGCCGCCGACGGTCAGCAGCGGTTGATGCCAGGCCTGATAGAACACCGGCACCGTCGGCTGGTCGGCGTATTGCGCGCGCAACTTCGCCAGACGCCGGCGGAAGGCGGTCGCCGCCGCGTCGGCCGCCGCTTCGGTGCCGGCCAGTCGGCCGATGGTCTCGATGTCGGCGGGGATGTCTTCCAGCCGCTCGGGTTGCGTCTGGTAGACGTTCAGCCCGAGCGATTTCAGTTTGCCGACCACGGCGTCGGCGTTGCCGCTTCGCCAGGTCAGCACCAGGTCGGGTTTGAGCGCGACGATGGCTTCCAGATCCGGCCGCGCATAATCGCCGACCCGGCGCGCCCGTTTCGCGGCCTCCGGGTAGTCGCTGTATTCCACCGCGCCGACCAGCTTCGCGCCGGCGCCAGCGGCGTACAGGTTCTCGGTGATGTGCGGCGCCAGGCTGACGATGCGCCGCGCCGGTTGTGTCAGGCGCAGCGTCGCGCCGGCGTCGTCGTGGACCACGATTTCGGCCTGGGCGGCGGCTATGGCGGTGATCAGCAGCAGGGCGGCGGGAATGCGGGTCATGTCGTGTCATTCGTTGAAAACGTCGGCAACCAGTTTAACGGCGGCGCGATGCGCGTGATGCAGGGCGGCTGCGGCAGAGTGGAAAGCCAGCCCGAGGCTTTTCCCTACTGCTCCGGCTCCGCGCAAGCCTGTTTGCGCGCTCGTTTGGCCTGGTACATCTTGGCATCGGCGGCGTTCAGCAGATCGTCCAGAATGCCACCGTCGCGCGGATAGATCGCATAGCCGATGCTGCACTTCGGGGTCAGGGAAATGCCGTTGTAATAGACCGGTTGTCCGATTTCTTGCTCGATCTTGACGCACAACTCGCGGCGGGCGCCGGTGTCGATGCCGACGAACAACAACGCGAATTCGTCGCCGCCGAGTCGCGCGGTGGTGTCGGACTTGCGCACCACCTGCTGCAATCGCCGCGCCACCGCCAGCAGCAGAGCGTCGCCGGCGGCATGGCCGTGCAGGTCGTTGACCTGCTTGAAATCGTCCAGGTCGACGTACATCACGGCCAGGGAAAAACTTTCCTCGGTGGCATGTTGTATGGCTTCTTCCAGACGTCGATAGAACAGCGCCCGGTTGGCCAGGCCGGTCAGCGGGTCGTGGGTGGCCTGGTGCTCCAGCAGCGTGCCGGCTTTTTCGAGTTCGCTGAACTGGGCGTAGATGATCCTGGCGTCACGTTGCAATGAGCGTCGGGCAATGATGGCGATACCGACGGCCAGCAGAATCAGCACGCCGCCCCATGCCAGATGCAGCGTGATGGCCTGATCGGTGGCCTGTTGCGCCTGCTCCAGCGCGGCGCGAATCAGATCGCGTTCATGGCGGCGCAGCGCTTCGACGACCTCGGTATATTCGAGATTGAGCGGTCGCAGTTCGATCGCCAGCAGCGCCCGCGCCTCGTCGTCCATACCGCGCGCCGCGAGATCGGAAATGACTTCCTGGGCGACGATGATGCGCGCCACCAGTTCGTCCTGGCGGATCAGATTGGCTTGCTCGAAGGCATCCAGCGGCAGCGCCTTGAGTTGGTTGCGCGCCTCGCCGACGCGATAGCCCCATTTGAGATAGAGCTGGAAATTTTCATCGCGCTCGAACGGGTCTTGCGCCAGCACCTGATACACCAGGTTGTTGTGACGGTTGTAGGAAGCTTCCTGCAAATCGGTGGCAAGCTGGATCTTGCGGTTGCGCACGTCGACGATATCGCCCATGCGGGTTTTCAACTCGGTGATCTGCCAGATCGCATGTCCCACCAGGCCGGCCATCAAGGCGATGAGCACGGCGAAGCCGAGCACCAGATAGCGCGAGATCGAGCGGGACAAATGTTCGCGTGGCTGCGCTGCGGTCATGTGGCGAGATTGCTCCAGGAAAGATCCAAGCTTAGGGTTGCCAGTAACGGCACGCTTGCGCAAAACTTGAAAAATACTTGAGTGGCAAGCAAGGCTTCTTGGCAAGGCCGGCATGCCGGCAAGCTCTTACAATGTCGCGTCGCCACTTCTCCGCCGCCGCCATGTCAGACTTTTACGCCGTCATTCCCGCCCGTTTCGCTTCCACCCGCTTGCCCGGCAAACCGCTGGCCGACATCCATGGCAAACCGATGGTGGCGCGGGTCGCCGAACGCGCGGCGGCCAGCGGCGCGGCGGGCATCTGGGTGGCGACCGATCATCAGGGTGTGGCGGCGGTGGTGGGCGCCATGGGTTACGCAGCGGTCATGACATCGCCGGACTGCGCTTCCGGCACCGACCGCCTGGCCGAGGTGGCGCAAAAATTGGGCTGGGCCGACGACGTGGTGGTGGTCAACGTGCAGGGCGACGAACCGCTGATCGACCCGGCGCTGATCCGCGCCACCGCTCAGGCCCTGTTCGATCATCCCGCCGCCAGCATGGCCACGGTCAGTCACCGCATCCACGACCCGGCCGAGGCGTTCAACCCGAACGTGGTGAAAGTGGTCACCGACAAGGACGGCTATGCGCTGTATTTCTCGCGCGCGCCGATTCCCTGGGCGCGCGACGACTGGACCTCTTCACCCTTCAGCCTTCAGGCTTCACTGCCCGAGGGGCTGCCGATGCAGCGTCACATCGGTCTGTACGCCTACCGTGTCGGTTTCCTCAAGGCGTATCCCGCGCTCTCTCGGCCGGCCATCGAAATGCATGAATCGCTGGAACAACTGCGCGCGCTCTGGCACGGCTACCGGATCATGGTCATCGAATCGGATCAGCCGATGGCGCCGGGCGTGGATACGCAAGAAGATCTGGAAAAAGTACGCGCGTTGCTGGCGTGACCAGTCGGCTCTCAGCAGACCAGCCCGTGCAGCCCGCACAGATGGCGCTTGGCGATGGCCAGCGCGATCCATAGCCAAAACAGCAGAAAGAAGGTCAATATCGGGATATGCGCGTCGATGACGCAGCGCGGCGTGATGCGGCGAACCGCGGTTACCGCCGGCCCGGTGATGGTTTCGAGTATCTTGTAGAACAGGTTGTCGTGGCGTTGCCGGCCGGCCAGCAACGCCAGCACGCCGCGTCCGAACAGCGCGAAAACGGCGATTTCGACCGCCACGCGGGCAATCTGGACCAGTATCAGATCGACGGGCATGCGGCGCCCGGCCGGCGGTCAGGCATCGTCCTCGCGCACGCCGTATTCCTCATCCAGTTCGTTCATGCGGCGGGCGTAATACCAGATGATCAGGATGTAGATGATCAATGCCCCCTGGGCGCCCATGTAGAACGCCAATGGAAATCCGGCCACGCTGAATTCGTTCAGTTCGCGGGCGAACCAGATCACGCCGAAGGTCGCCAGGAACCAGACGCTCAGCAGCGCGGCGGTCAGTTTGAGATTACGCCGCCAATAGCCTTGTTGTTCAGGCGTCAATTGCATGTCCGTCATGGCAAGCCAGCAAGTTGTCGGACCCGCAGCTTAGCAATAAACATCCCGCTCTTCACCCGCTCCGCCAGTAGTGGCCAGGGCATACTGATGACGACCTGACAGGTTTGTAAAACCTGTCAGGTCTGCGACCGCAAGCGGATCTTCTGCTATGTTCGCCGCCGCGCATCGTGCAAGCCCGCATCGGTGCTTGGGAAAATGAAAGGTGAAAAAGATGGAAACCCTGATTCTGTGGCTGGCCCGGTTGATGTTTCTCGGCATTTTCCTGATGGCTGGCGGCATGTTTTATCGGGCATGGTGCATCGCGGTGCGCAAAGACATGCGCCATGTCGCCGACTGGCGCGGGCGGCGGGTGGCAAATGGTGAGCGCTGGGCCGCTTCTGTGCTGAGCATCAATCTGATCGCCGCCGGGGTGTTGCTGGCCATCGGCCTGTCGGTGCTGGTCACCGGCCTCGCCTTCACGGTCTGGACCGGCTTGTCGGCGCTGGTACTGTGGACTTACTACTTCATGTTGCGCATCGTGGTGGCGCGCGCCGAGCACATTCCGAAGTCATAGCCAATACTTGATCATCAAATCCCCAGGGCAAATTTGTTCTGGCGGCAAGTCGTTGATTATTCGTCATTCCGGCGGTTGTAAGCCGGAATCCAGAGCGATCGTCCAATCAACTGTTAACAGCCTGA
>JAGUXX010000012.1 GCA_020061585.1 Betaproteobacteria bacterium
CGATCTCAGTTGCCACGCCACCGCTGGCGCTGCAACTGGCGCTGGCCGAGGCCCGGCGGCGCAATGCCGCGCCGCTCGGCATTGCGCTGCAAGCCGAGCCACCGGTGGATGCCGAGGCCTGGGGCCGCGCGCTCGATTGCCCGGTGCGTTTGTTGGACTTGCGCGCCGATGCCCGGGCGCCGGCGATCAATCTGCTGCAAGGGCCGTATGCCGCGCGGCGTGGCGGCGGTTGGCTGGCGGAGGTGGTCAGCGGCGCCAATCTGGCCCGGTATCGCCTGGCCGCCGGCATCGCGCTGGCCGCGCTGGGGGTGCAGGTGCTCGGCACGCTGGTCGACTGGGCGCGCCTGTCGCAAGAGAACCGGCAATTGCGCGCCGAGATGCGCCAGGTGTTTCAGGAAACCTTTCCCGAGACCCGGGCGATCGTCGATCCGTCGTTGCAGATGCGCCGCCAAATGGCCGATCTGCGGCGCGCCCGCGGCTATCTCGGAACCGGCGATTTTCTGCATGCGCTGAGCGCCGTCGCCGGCCAGGTCGGCGGTGTCGAGGGTTTGAGCTACGACAACAGCCGCCTGACCCTGGAGCAGCCGCGCGCCACCGATCTCGACGGGCTGCGCGTGGCGCTTGGCGCGCGGGGCTATCGGGTCAGCGATGCCGGTGAGCCGGGGCAGCGAAGTATCAGCCTGGAAAGGAGCCAGCCATGAGACTGGCCATGAGTCCGATCGCGCGTTGGCGCGGCTTCTGGGGTGAGCTGGCCGCGCGCGAGCGGGTCTTGATCGGTGTCGGTTTGCTGGTGCTGCTGCCGGTCGGCTTCTATCTGTATGTCTGGCAACCCGTGACCGCCGAGCGCGCGCGTCTGGCCGTCAGGGTGGATCAGTTGCGCGGCGAACTGGCGCGGTTGCGCGCCGACAGCGAGGCCGTCAAACGCATGCGCGGTCAACCGCCGATTTCCACCGGCGACACGCTGGAAAATGCGGCGCGCCAGGCGGCGGCGCGCTTTGGTCTGGCGATTGCGCCCGAGGCGTTGACCGCGCAGGGCGGCGATCGGCTGCTGGTCAATCTGAATGGCGTGGCGTTCGATGCCTGGGTGCGATGGCTGGGTGAACTCGGCGCGCAGGGCGTGAGTCTGCTGTCCTGCAAGGTGGAAGCGCTGCCCGAACCAGGCCAGGTTCGGGTCAAGGCGACGTTGGCGAGGGCCGCGTCTTGAAGCAAACGCACACGCGGCGATGGCGCGGCGGCTTGATCCTGGTTGGGGCGTTGTTGTATCTGCTGTTCCTGATCGCGCAGATGCCGGTCGTCTGGCTGATAGACCGGATGCCGGCCGACAGCCCGGTGTCGTTGCTACAGGCCAGCGGCAGCCCATGGCACGGCCAGGTGGCGCGCGTGATCTGGCGGGTCGATACCGAGCGCATCGAGTTGGGGGCGCTGAGCTGGCGCTGGCTGCCCGGCGAACTGTTGGGCGGACGTATCGGCATCCGCTTCGGCCTGCAACGGGAAGCCGATGTTCTGGGCGGCATCGTGCTGCTCGAACAAAACGGCTGGACCCTGAAAAACCTGCGGGGTCCGATCGACGCCAACGTCCTTGGCTTCGCTTCCCGGGCGTTTGGTTTGCTACAGCCGCAAGGTCGTCTGATCGTGGACATTCCCAGCCTGTATCACAGCAGCCGGCGTATCCACGGCACCGCCCGCATCGACTGGCTGAACGCGCGCAGCGGTCTGGTCGACGCGCCGCTGGGCGATTACAGCGCGCAATTAAACAGCGATCCCGACGGCCGCCGGGCGCACTTCGAGATGCGTACCCTGCAAGCCGGGTTGTCGATCGATGGCGCCGGCGAATATTTTCCGGGCAAGATGCCGCAAGGCGCGCTGCGCCTGAAGCCGCCGGCAGGCGAGGGCGGCAGGGTCTACCGTCCGTTGCTGAATATACTCGGCCGGCCGAATGCCGGCGGCGAATGGCTCTTGTCGTTCAATCCGCGCTGAAAGGCGCCGGAGATTTCACGGCAGGCGCGGCCGGCTGACCACCTGATCGGCTTCGGCGTAGGCCACCCGCGCATCCTGCCGCAAGCGCAGCAACGCGGCGTCGCGTTCGGCCAGCGTGGCGAATTCCGCCAGATCCAGCGCGCCATCGGCGCCCGCCGCCGCATGCAGGGTTTTCAGATGGTTGCCACCCAGACCGCGCAGCAGTTCCAGCGCTTCGGTCCGCTCGACGCCGGGTCTGAATTTCACCAGCAGCCGCCGCTCCGCTTTCAGGCTGGCCGTTACATCCTCGGCGACCTGGGTCTCGCCGGGCAGCATGCGGCGAAACAGATCGCCGGCCTGGGCGGTCGGCAGCAACTGCTCGGCCAGCCAGACCAGCGGCGCAAGCAGCACCCGCACCGCCGCGCGCAAGCCGTCATGGCGGGCGATGAAGTCGGCCAGCGGCGGACTGGCGCGATAGTAGGCGGCGACGAACCAGCGTCCTGGCGTGTTGGTCAACAGATAGCGGTCGCGCAAGGAGCGCAACACGTTCACCTTGGGATGCAGGTAGCTGCCATAGGCGGCGGTGGCGATGAAACAACCGCCGCCACCGCCGCCGCCCCCCGAATCGCCCACCGTTTGCGTGCTGCTGCTGGGGGTGTAGCTCAAGGTCGACGCATAGGTGGAATCGCCGGCCAGATCGCTCAGCGCCTTGACCCGATAGCGATAGTTGACGCCCAGCGTCAGGCCGGCGTCGACATAGGCCGTGCTGTTCGCCGGCAGCGCGGCGATTGCGCCGAAGTCGCCGGCGCCGGCCGCGCGTTCCAGGGCATAGCCGGTTTCCCGCGCCGAGTGGTCGTCCCAGTTCAACGTGAAGTCGCCACCGCTGCCGCTGCCGCGCAGATTCGACGGCGGCAACGGTGGTGTCAACACGGTCACCTCGGCGGTCGGCGCGGAATCTCCGACGGCGTTGAAGGCGCGCATGCGGTAACCGTTATAACTGCCCTCGCCGGCGGCGACGCTGGTGTCCTGATAGCTGGTGGCGTTCGCCGCCAGCGTCGCCTGGGTGGTGTAAGCGGCGTCGGGCGCGGCGCGATATTCCAGACGATAGCCGGTTTCGACGCTGGAATCGTCGAGCCAGGTCAGATCGACGCGGCTGTCGCTGACCTTGGCCGCGCCCAGGTGCGAGGGACGCAGCGGCGGGTTCGCCGCCAGGTCGAAATCCATCGCCGCGCCGATATCCAGACGCGCGCCGGTCACCGCCAAGCCTTCCAGCGCGGTCAGGTTGTGCGCCGAGGCGAGCAGTATCTCGCGCACCCGCAACATGCTCAGTTCCGGTCGCCAGGCTTTCAGCAAGGCCGCCGCGCCGCTGACCAGCGGGGCGGACATCGAGGTGCCGCTGGCATACAGATAGTCATGATCGGCGCCGGCGGCGAGCACGTTCAGACCGGGCGCGAACACATGCACGCTGTGCGCGCCGTAATTCGAGGCGCCGCTGCCGAATATCGCGCGTTGATCGAAACTGTTCGACGCCCCGACGGCGATGACGTTGTTGTAGGCATGGCTGGCGGGATAGGACGGTTGGCTATCGAGATCGCAATCTTCGTTGCCCGCCGCCGCGACCAGCAGTATGCCGGCGGCGCGCGCCCGCGCCACCGCGTCGCGCTCGGAGAGCACGATGTCGGTGCCGCAGCCGTAGGAGTAAGAGGCGTTGATCACCGCCACGCCCTGATCGATGGCGTAGTCGATGGCGGCGACGATATCCGACGTCGCGCCGCTGCCCTCGGCGTCCAGCACCTTCAACGCCATCAGGCTGACCCGCCAGTTGACGCCGCTGATGCCGATGCCGTTGTCGCCCGCCGCGCCGCTGATGCTGGCGACCAGGGTGCCGTGGCGGTCGGCGTCGTCATCCATTGGATCGGCGTTGTTGCCGACGAAATTCCAGCCGCGCACATCGTCGATGTAGCCATTGCCATCGTCATCCAGGCCATTGGCGGAGTCGTCCGGATTGGCCCAGATGTTCGCCGCCAGATCCGGATGGCTATGGTCGATGCCGCTGTCGATTATCGCGATCACCACCGAGGCGTCGCCGGTGTGGCGGTCCCAGGCCGCCGTCGCGTTGATGTCGGCGCCCGGCGTGCCGCGCACGCCGTTGACGCGCTGACCGGTATTGCGCAATGCCCACTGATCTTCGAACAGCGGGTCGTTGGGCTCCGCCGCCTTGCGCGCCAGATAGTTCGGTTCGGCATACTCCACATCCGAGCGGCTCGCATACCAGCGCCGCATCGTCTCCACATCCATGCCGGCGGCCAGCCGCACCTGCTCCAGTCGGCCGAACCGCCGCAAGCCGCGCGCGCCGGTTTGCGCATGCACGCCGG
>JAGUXX010000136.1 GCA_020061585.1 Betaproteobacteria bacterium
CAGCACCCACGCCAGCCTCAACGCCAGCGCCCAAGGCCACCTGCTGGCCACCGCCGGCGGGGCCTACCTGAAGCTCGAAGGGGGCAACATCGAACTGCATGCCCCGGGCAAGGTGGAATTCAAGGCCAGCATGAAGAACTGGACCGGGCCGAAGAGTGCTTCGAGCAGTTCGGATTTGCCGAAGGCGGGGGAAGTGGCCGAGTGCCCAAGCGTTCTGTCTGAAGCCGGGTCTGGTGGGGCCAGCGCGATATGACCCGGGACCTATCCTTGCAGGCGGCTGATAGCGACAACACCGCTTTGCAGTCATTGTTGGCGTCAGCTGAGACAGGAACCCCGGCGTACGTGCTGGTTGATCCGATGCTCGGCGAGCCGTTGCTTGATATCGTCCATCTACCCGGATGTGATCTTGGCGCACTGACTCATGCTAGGGAACGCGTATGGGATCGGGCAACGTTTACCGTTGAACTGGCGCCGGACACCCCGCTTGATGCGACGCAATTCCCCTATCTGGTGGAATTGGAGGGACCCACTGACCCGTGGTGGAATACAACCTTCGAGTTGGCGGTTCGGGCGTCGTCGTCTTGCCTGACCGACGGTGTTGAGGGTGATGGCGGAGGTACGTTTCCAATCGGCGCGTGGCTCATCAGCAGCATGCGCCAGAAAGATCTGGCTGAATCGCTGGCGCGATTGTTTCGTGTCAATACAGAGGCCAGGACATCGGCGCGGTACTTGCGCTTGCTCGATCCCAGGGTGATGGCATGGGCCGGACGGGTCGTTGGCTCAGCAAGGGTCTCGGCGTCCCTGGAAGGTATCCGGCACTGGATCAATCTGGACTTGCTGGGGCATGTCGCCATGCTGGAGTCAGTCGGAGAACACGCGTCACCGTTGCGATTCACGCGCGGCGAATGGCGATCCATGGAAATGGGCGAGGCCGTACACCGCAGCATCTGCATGGCCATCGGGCTGATGATCGCGGAAGGAACGCCGGTCACGCTCGGCTTGTATGAGCGGGCTGAGGGCGCGCTAGCCCTGGCGGATCATGCGGCGACGCGCTGGCCGGATCTTTTCAAACACCCCCGTGATCGACAGGTTTGGGCTGCGCTTTGCTTGACGAGGGGAAACATCGGGGTTCACCCCGCCATATCGCAATGGATAGATGAACTACGTGACTCGGACCCCGAATCCATGCTGACTGTCCGTAAACTCGGCAACCCGCTTGCCGAACTCACCAGAACCCCCGTTGGCACCCGTTCGGCAGGGGATGTTTCATCCACATTGGGGCGACAGACATGACTTCCGCTCTGAAGGATTGCGATACCTGCAACAAAAGCGCGCTCAGTTTGATTCTGTTGCGCCCTGGCGTAGTTTCACGAGAGCGCGGACTGGCACCCTCTGGCGTGACCTTGGTCAAGGACGCGGACGGATTTGTCAGCGGGCTGTCGCCCACCAGGAAGCCCACTGAAAGCCGGTACGTCTTGCGCTTGCTTCGAGCCGGTTACGTGCATATCTACATCCCCAAACCACCGCCTGGCGTCAAATCATGGCGGGTCTTCCGGGTGACCGACCAGGCGGATCTGGTCCCCGAAAGCAATGCCTGGTTCAAACAGCCGGGCACCTCCATTGCATGTAGCCGTAAAACCCACAATCCACTCGGACTGAAGCTTGCCGATATTCCGATGGCCCACCGGATCAACGAGATCTGGATCGCCTTCAGCGCCAACCTCTGGAACGACACCCTGCGCGCCAGGAATGGGGCAAACCCCAAGATCATGCAATGCATCTCGCTGAGCGGCGGATCCCCCGGCACATTCAAGCCGACCGAGGCGAACCTCCGATCTTATGTGCTGGAATGCGCCTTATCCCATTCGCGCATCAACGGCAGCAATCAGCAGGATTTTTCGTTCAACTCGCTGGCTAGTCAGACAGAACAACTGGCTCGGCAGCTTGCCGACCTCGCTGCATTGCATCCAAAAACCCAGGGGCATGAGTTGGCCGTGGTGCTCAAGGACCCCGTCGGTCTTGCCACTGAACTGAACGGTCTGCGTTTACGCCGTCACGAACTCGCGTTGCGCGAAATAGAGAAGCCCGCGAACGCCCATCCGCTCAACAGTTCCAACGCGCTCCTCGGCATGCAGAAATCGTTGCTCGATGCCAACCTGGCGAAGAGCTACGACACTGTCAGTCCAGTAATGAGCGAAGGCGCATTCCGGGACGTGATGCGCGTGAAGCCCAATCCGCGCGGCTGGCCACCGGGAACTACGTGGGAGCCACTGCCCAACACCCGCGAGAACAGAAGCAAGTACGGCTATGGCATGGGCCATGTGTTATTCCCCGACCACGACGCGCGCGCCGAAGCCTGGGCAAACAAGCAGACTGAAACCACCTGGGCCAAGATCGCCGACCGCTACGACGAAAACGCCCGCGCCCATTGGGTCAAAAACTTCGAAGCCAGGATGAAGGCGGAACATTACGACCCCCTGGTCCGCTACGAAGCCGACTGGCGCGCCGCCGCCACCGATGAGGCCACGTTAGCCTACTTCGCGCAGCACTTCGACGACCGGGACCCCAACACGCCGACCAAGGCGCCGAGCCCTGGAACCCTCTACGCCCGCGAAAGCCAGTACATCCATGCGCCGGCCCCGATCACCGGCGGCACCTTGCGCACCGACTATCTGGCGATGCTCGACAAGCCGGTGACCGACGCCGCCGCCGTGGTAACGCGCGCTCTGGTCGGCAACCAGCAAAGCCTGTTTGCCTCGTTGCAGGCCTACCTTACCGAACTGCACACACAAGCCACCGGCGATGCAGGCGGCGACGGCATGCGCGACAAGGCCTATGACTTCATGAAGGGGCTGCGAGCGGAAAGCGCTACGCTCAAGAAATACTCCTGGCTTGGCGAAGCGCTAAGTGCCCTCTCGGTGGGGCAACTCTCGGCATTAAGCGCGGCCGCGCTTGCCATGGCCTCCGAATCGAAAACCCTCGCTCCGAACGTTGCGCAAGCATTGACCAAACTCCAGATGCTTTGGGGCGTTCAACACACCATCGAATTGACCGTGCAGGGGGCGCTGTCCAATAACGCGCCCAAGGTGCCGGTGCTGATCACCATGAAAGTCAGCGTGGACGAAGCTCTTCAGGTACTGCGCGCCCGTGCCGCACCCGGCACCCAAGTCAGCAAGAACCAAGTCCAGCGCCTGCGCCGGGGTGGCAGTGTGCAACTGAGCATACTGACGGATACCGACGCCATCAAGTCCGCACAAGGCAATGTGGATGCGCTGCTCAAGGGGCCGGGGGGCACGGTCAGCGCCGGCCCGGCGGCCAAGA
>JAGUXX010000038.1 GCA_020061585.1 Betaproteobacteria bacterium
AGTGAATGTGGTGCAAATCTCATACACGGTTCTGGAGGACGTCGGGCCTGCCGGCCTTGACGAGGTCGAACTGTGGTACACCAACCTGGGAACGAAAGACCCGCGGTGGGAGCGAGTGGGCTTGTCGCGCGCGCATCCGTTCTTCTGGGCGCCGTTCGTGCATGTCGGCGAGTGAAGGCGCGGCGGGTGGAATTCAGGTTTCGAATCGGCCCGCTTGCAATTGCTGTTGCGTATGGCGATAGCCGATCTCGACGATCTGCTCAAGCGCGCTCCAGTCGAGCATGCCGATGGCTCGCAGATCCGGCTTGATCAGCAAATCGACCACCTCGGCAGAGCGTTTCTGGCGGGATTTGCTGTACAGCATCGGCGCGCGGAACAGCATGCCGCCGAGCAGCGGCACCCGCAATTCGTCACGGCGGTCCGGCAGCCAACGCGATAACCAGTAGCGCAACAGCGCCCAGGCTCCGGGAAACTCGTCGCCGACCACCGGGCCGAAGTTATCGTCGCCCAGATCGACGCCTATCATCCGCCCGACGCCGATGCGGGCCATTTCGTCGGTCGGGAAATTGTTGAAAATCGCGCCGTCCACCAGCGCCTCGCCGGCATGGAATACCGGCGGAAAAAAGCCGGGGATCGACAGGCTGGCGCGCAGCATCTTCAGCAGCGGCCCGCGATGGATCACCACTTCGCGGGCGTAGGAATAACTGGAAGCGATGCAGTAGAAGTTTTTCCAGCAATCCTCGACATTGCGGCTTTTGCCGATCAGCCTCGAGTAGGCGGTGTCGAGCAGTTTCTCCAGGCGCTTGCCGGAAATCAGGGAAACCAGCGGAAAGGCGTTGAAATCGCTCAGCGGCCGCACGCGAAACACTGAGCGGAAACTGTCGATCGCCGCCTTGGGCGGAATGTCCAGCGCCACCAGGCTGGCGATCACCGCGCCCATCGACGTGCCACCGACATAGTCGATCGGAATGCCGGCATCCACCAGCGCGCGATACACGCCCAGGTGCGCGAAGCCGCGCGCGCCGCCGCCGCTCATCACCAGGCCGACGGCATTGCCGCTGACGATGCGCGCCAGGCGATCCAGATCCGGCGCGTGGTTGCGGCGCAGATGCACGTGGCCGATCAGTTCGCGCGCGTCCAGCCAAGCGGCGGTCGCCGACGGCGACAGGCACGTCGCTTGGTGAAACAACACCAGGCGTCGCCCGGCGCGGGACATGCCGTCGCCCTGGCTGGTCAACGCCGCCTCGACCGGGGTGGGTGCCGGCGGTTCATCGGCGGACGCCAGCAACAGCACCTCGTCGGCATGATTCAGGCAACGCCGCGTCCAGCCGCAATCTGCCCGATTCGCGACAAACAGCAGGAAATCATGCTGGCCTTCCAGTTCGTCGAGTTGACGGGTCATCGCCAGGTATTCCGCCGTCTGTTCGCGCGTCGAATGCATGGCGGCGTCGCCGAACAAGGTCGCCGCCAGACCCGGTGTCAGTATTCTGACGCGGCCGAAACGCGCCAGCCGTTCGGCCAGTTGCGTCGCCAGCGCCTCGGCATCCAGTGTGGCGGAAATCGGCAGCAGCACGATGTTCTCCGGGCGGCGGCGGGTCGACTGGATACGCCCGGAACGACTCAGTCGCTCGATCAGCAGGTGCATCAAGCGCAGGGAAATGCGCGGAAATTCGTTCAGCAATATCTGAAACTGACGCCGGCTGAAGCGCACCAGCACGCTGGAACGCACCGCCGTGATGGTGGCCATGCGCGGCGCCCCGGTCACCACCGACATCTCGCCCACCGATTCGCCGCGCAAAATCTCGCCCAGCACGCGCTCGCCGCCCAGACCATCGTCGATGCTGGCGCGCAACCGACCGCTGACGACAAAGTACAGATCGCGGCCGGGCTCGCCCTGTCTGAAGATGATCTCGCCACTGGCCACGCCCAGCCATTCCAGACGCGGCAATACGCGGCGCAGCAGTTTGTCGTTGAAGTCGCCGAAAAAATGCTTCAGCCCGGACAGCAGCAGCTCCCGTTGATATTCACTATGAATTTCAAGACGTTCCATGCATCGGGGAGCCTGCCGCGCGGCAGGCCGCCTCCTGGTCGTGAAGTGCGGCAAGTATCAGCCACAAATATTAGCAATTTCTCCTTTTTGCGACCAAGGTCGCATCTTTCGCAGCTCGTCCATGCCGGCGCTCAAGGTGGGGCGCGGGTGCTAACATGCGCAAGAGAAAAGGAGGCCAGCCGTGCAAACCTATGAACATGACATCAATGCCTGGGCAAATGAGCAAGCACGCCTGTTGCGTGCCGGGCGTTTCGACTTGTTGGATGTTGAGCATATTGCCGGGGAGATCGAAGACGTGGGCAAAAGTGAACAACGTGAGTTGGCCAGTCGCATGGTTGTACTACTCGCGCATCTGCTCAAGTGGGCGCATCAGCCTGAGCGTAGAGGGGCGAGTTGGCAAAAGACGATAACGGCTCAACGCAAGGAAATTAGTTATGCCTTGGATGAGTCACCAAGTCTGTTGCCTAAATTGCAAGAACCTCGTTGGCTGGACATGGTGTGGTCTCGTGCTATTGCTCAGGCGGTGAATGAAACCGGACTGGACTGCTTTCCAGAAGAATGCCCTTGGACTATTCAGGATGAAGTTTTGGCGGGAACGTGGCTGCCGGAGTAAGGCAATCAAGGAGAAGCGCGATGACGGCACGGCAAGGCGTGGATTAACTGGGCAGGCCGGAGCCGCACCACAGGCGTAGCAAGCTTTTGACCGTGGCCGGGGTAAAATGCGCCAACTCGCGGGTCGGCCTGGGTGATCGGGCTCTAGTGTGCAACACCACACTAGGAGCCTGTCGGGCTTTGGAATCGTCGGCCGCGGTCGTTTCTCGCTATCGACGACCAAGTCCCGGGGGGTATAAGCGGGGAAAGTCCGACAGGCTCCTGGCCCGTCCCACCTTCAATTTCTGGTCCAGAGCGGCACATCATGGCATCAAAAAAATCCCCGGCGACAATCAAGGCAGCCCCAGCTCGCCGGAAATTCACCGATCCGGCATTGAAGATGGAAGTCAGCATTCCCTCGCCGCCACCGCTATTGGACGAACTGACGCGGCTGCTGGATGCGGCTGATTCGAGCATGGATCGGATCGGCCAGGTGATTCAGACCGACGCCGGACTCACCGCCAATCTGTTTCGCATGCTGGCCAAGCCGATCTATGGCTTGCGGCGTCCACCGGAAACCGTCGCCCAGGCGATTTCTCTGGTCGGGCTGGCCACGGTTGCCGAACTGGTGAAAGGGATTTCGCTGGAAAAGGCGATCTACGGCGAATCGAAGTTTTATCCCTGGTTCTGGGAGCGCGCCAACGAGATCGCCGCTTATGCCGCCGCCATCGCCTGGAAGCAGCGCACCGCCTGCAATATTTTTCCGGAACACGCCAAACTGGCGGCGTTGTTCATGGATTGCGGCGTGCCTATCCTGATCCAGCACATCGAAAAATACGAATACGCCTTCATTACCGCCGACGGCTTCGTCTGGCCGAATGTGCCGAGCGAGGACAAACGCTTCGACACCGACCATGCCGTGGTCGGCTATATGGCCGCGCGCTACTGGAAAATGCCGGATTATGTTTGTCAGGCGGTGCGTTGGCACCACGATGGCGTCAACGTCAATGAGCAGTCGGCGACCCTGGTCGCCATCTTGCAGACCGCGCAACATCTCTACAACCTGCATTCGATGAAAGATGACAGCGACTGGGCGATGCAGGAAGCCGTCGCCTTGCGGGAAATCGGCGTCGCCAAGGAAGGTTTGCGCGAGTTCGAGGAAGAGATCGCCGACCGATGCGCCGATCGTTGATCCCGAGGGATGCCCCTCTTCGATCTTGCGACGAGCGTGGCGGCCGCCAGCGGGTTTCCCGTCAATCGCTCGCCTGGATAGAAGAATGATTGTATTGCTCAGGGCGGATTGCCCGTACGTTTTGATTTCAACCCGATCGCTTTCATGAATCTCGCTTCCTCCCACCGCCTCGTCGCCGTGCTGTTTCTTGGTTTCGCCTCCGGCTTGCCGCTGGCGTTGACCGGCCAGGCCATGCAGGCCTGGCTGGCCGTCGATGGCGTCGACATCGCCACCATCGGCTTTCTTGGCCTGGTCGGCGTGCCCTACACCTTCAAGTTTCTCTGGGCGCCGCTGATGGATCGTTTCGAGCTGCCGTGGCTCGGCCGCCGCCGCGGTTGGCTGGTGCTGACCCAGTTGGCGCTGGCCGGAGCGCTGTACTGGATGGCAACCATTTCGCCGGCGCAGACGCCGCTGTTGTTCGCGGCGGCGGCGGTGACGCTGGCGTTCTTCTCCGCCTCGCAGGATGTAGTGATCGACGCCTATCGCACCGATGTGCTGGAACCGCGCGAACGCGGTCTGGGCGCGTCGATGTCGGTGTTCGGCTACCGCATCGCGATGATCCTGTCCGGCGGCATCGCGTTGATCTGGGCGGAACAATGGGGCAGTTGGGGCGCGGTATACCGGGTCATGGCCGGCATCATGGTCGCGGCGGCGGCGGTGTCGCTGCTGACCTTGCCACGCGTCAGCAGCGCCTCGAAAGCCCTGGCCAGCGACGCCGGCCGCGAACTGCTCGGCTTCGCCGCGATGCTGACCGGCGTGCTCGCCGGCGCCTTCGCCTCGCGCTGGCTGTTGATCGGCATCGGCCTGGACCCGCATGACGCCAACAAATGGATCCAACTGCTGTTCATCCTGGCCGGTATCGCCTTCGCCTTGCCGCTGGGCGCCTGGGCGGCGCGCAAGGTCGGTTTCGCGACGCTGAACCAGTCGCTGGCCAGTTTCTTCAGCCAACCAGGGGCGTGGGCGTTCCTGTTGCTGATCGTTTTGTACAAGTTGGGCGACGCCTTCGCCGGCAGCCTGTCCACCGCATTCCTGATCAAGGGCATGGCGTTCAGCCAGGCGGAAGTCGGCATCGTCAACAAGATCATCGGCATCTGGTTGACCATATTCGGCGCGCTGCTGGCCGGCGCCTTGATGTTGCGCATGTCGCTGTACAAGGCGCTGTTGGTGTTCGGCGTCTTGCAACTGCTGTCCAACTTCGGCTTCTACGCGCTGGCGGTGATGGGCAAGGGCGCCTGGGGCAGTTTCATGTTGCCGCCGTTCGATCTGGGCTTCGTCGCGCTCGATACCGCGTCGGAAATCGACGGCCTGCTGATGGCCGCCATCGCCGCCGAGAACGTCACCAGCGGCATGGGCACCGCCGCCTTCGTGGCGCTGCTGATGAGCCTGTGCAACCGCCAGTTCACCGCCACCCACTACGCGCTGCTGTCGGCGCTGGCGGCGGTTGGCCGCATCTACGTCAGCCCGGTGTCCGGGGTGCTGGCCGAATCGGTCGGTTGGCCGGCGTTCTTCCTGTTTTCGGTGGCCGCCGCCGTGCCGGGCATCTGGATGATCTGGCGGATGCGGGCGGCGATCTTGGGCTTGAACAAGGCGGAGGTGTGAGCGATGCTCGACAAATTTGAACTACCAGAAATCGCGTCATTCCGGCGAAAGCCGGAATCCAGTGGCTTCGAAACACTGATGCAGGGCGGATACGCACGGCATCACGTCGCGACATGCCGTGATCAACAAATTGATACGTTAAAAATATGACTTACCGCGCCCTGCTTCTCACTCAGTCCCCTGAATTCACCGTCCAGTTAGCTGAACTCGACGACCTCCCCGAGGGCGATGTCGAACTGCGCATCGACTACTCGACGCTCAACTACAAGGATGCGCTGGCGTTGTGCAACACCAGCCCCATCGTGCGAAGTTGGCCGATGGTGGCCGGCATCGACGCGGCGGGGGTGGTGGCAAGTTCGACGCACCCGGAATTCCTGCCCGGCGACGCGGTAGTGCTGAACGGCTGGGGTTTGGGTGAAACCCGCTGGGGCGGTCTGGCGCAGCGCACCCGCGCGCCGGGCGACTGGCTGGTGAAACTGCCGGCCGCTTTCTCGCCGCGCGATGCGGCGGCGATCGGCACCGCCGGCTATACCGCCGCGCTGTGCGTGCAGGCGCTGCAACGCCATGGATTGGCGCCTGACGACGGGCCGATATTGGTCACCGGCGCCACCGGCGGGGTCGGTTCGATTGCCGTGCTGCTGCTGGCGCGCGCCGGCTTCGAGGTACATGCGCTGACCGGCAAGATGCCGGATCAGGCCTATCTGAATTCACTCGGCGCGGCGGCGGTGCTGGATCGCGCCGAATTCGCGGCGCCCGGCAAACCGTTGCAGAAGGAGCGCTTTGCCGGCGTGGTCGACGCGCTGGGCAGTCAGGCCCTGGTCAATGCCTGCGCGCGGGTCAAACGCAACGGCGCCGTGGCGGCCTGCGGTCTGGCGATGGGCATGGATTTTCCGGCCAGCGTCGCGCCGTTCATCCTGCGCGGCATCACGCTGTACGGCATCGATTCGGTGTATGCCGGCCTGGCGCGCCGACAAGCCGCCTGGGCGTTGCTGGCCGAGCGGCTGAGCGGCGCCGATCTGGCCGGCATCGCGCATGAAATCGGCTTGTCCGAAACGCTGCCCGCCGCCGAGAAAATGCTCGCCGGGCGGATGACCGGGCGTTTTATCGTCGACGTCAACCGTTAAGAGAAAAACTGTTATGGCCCCTGTTGAAGCCCACCACCATCCCCACGGCATCGTCACCCTCGACGCGGAGTATGTCCGCCCCGGACTCGCCGCCGTGCATCTGATCGTCGAACAAGGCCACGCGGCGATCATCGATACTGGCACCAACAACGCCGTGCCGCAGGTGCTGGCGGCGCTGGCCGATCTCGGCGTCGGCGCCGAGGCGGTGGATTTCGTCATCGTCACGCATGTGCATCTCGACCATGCCGGGGCGGCCGGCGCATTTCTCGCCGCCTGTCCGAACGCGCGGCTGGTGGTGCATCCGCGCGGCGCGCGGCACATGATCGAGCCGGCCAAGCTGGTGCAAGGTTCCATCGCGGTCTATGGCGAAAAGGCGTTTCGCGAACTGTACGGCGAGATCGTGCCGGTTGCGGCGGAACGGGTGATCGAGGCGGACGACGGCTTTACGCTCGATTTCAATGGCCGCCGACTGGAATTCATCGACACGCCGGGGCACGCGCGGCATCACTACTGCATCCACGATCTGACCAGCAATACGCTGTTCACCGGCGACACCTTCGGCATTTCCTACCGCGAGTTCGATGTCGAAGTCGGTGACACCCTCCGCCCGTTTATTTTTCCGACCACGACGCCGGTGCAGTTCGAGCCGGAGGCGCTGCACGCCTCGATCGACCGACTGGTGGCGCGCAACGCCGAGGCGGCGTATCTGACGCATTACGGCCGAGTCGAGCATCTGGCGGCACTGGCGCGGCCGTTGCATGAGCTGATCGATGCCTATGTCGAACTGGCCCTGGCCGCGTCGGGCGAGGCTCAGGCGCGGCTGGCGACGCTGAAGCAGGCGATGAGCGACCTGCTGCTGGCGCGGCTGCGCCAGCATGGCTGCACACTGGCTGAAGCGGTTTGCCGTGAATTATTGGCCAACGATGTGGACCTCAACAGCCAGGGGCTGCTGGTCTGGCGCGACCGCCTATCATCCGTCACGCCAGCGGCTTGACCGCCTCGATATTGGCCGAGGCGATATAGTTTTCCACGCCGCGTCCCGGCGCCCAGTGCTGGATGTACTCGCGGCTGGCGTCTTTCGGCGCGATGCGGATGTCGCCGAATCCCGCGCCGGCCAGCATCGCGATCAGATCGACGACATTCGCCGCGCCCGCCACGCAACCGGTATAGAGCGCGATTTCGGCGTGCATCTCCGGCGGCAGTTCGGCGGTCAGCACGATGTCGGAAATCGCCAGGCGGCCGCCGGGTTTCAACGCCCGGAAGGCGTCATGGAACACTTGCGCCTTGTCCGGCGACAGGTTGATGACGCAATTGGAAATGATCACGTCGATGCTGGCATCGGCCACCGGCAGGTATTCGATCTCGCCGAGGCGGAACTCGACGTTGCTGAATCCACCTTTTGCCGCGTTGCCGCGCGCTTTGGAAACCATGTCCGGCGTCATGTCGACACCGATGACCCGGCCGGTTGAGCCAACCGCGCGGGCGGCGAGAAAGCAGTCGAAACCGGCGCCACTGCCGAGATCGAGCACCACTTCGCCCGGCTTCAACGCGGCGATGGCCTGCGGGTTGCCGCAGCCCAGGCCCAGGTTGGCGCCATCCGGCACGGCGGCGGTTTCTTCGGCGCTGTAGCCGATGCCGCGCGACAGCAGTTCGGCGACGGATTGATCGGATGGCGCGCAACAGCCGCCGGAAGTCACGCTGGTCGGCGCGCAGCAACCACCGGCCTGCGCCGTTGCGGGCGTGGAATCACCAGCGCGCGCGACAGCGCTGTAGGCGTTGCGGACTTGCTGGCGGATGTCGTCGTGTTTGAGGCTGTTCATTGTTCGCTCCTTGATTTAACTGAAGTACCCCGGATTCCGCCCTTGTAGCCCGGATGCAGCGCAGCGGAATCCGGGTTCGTCGTCAGCAGCAGGACTGACCCGATTTGGTCGGCGTGCAGCACGCACCGCCTTCCACCACGGCGATGTTGGCGAACGGATCGACCTTGATCTTCGGCTTGGCCGGCTCGTAGCCTTGCGCATAGGCTTCGTCGAACTTGGCGTCCAGCGCCTGCGCCGCTTCGTCACGGATATGCCGGGCGATTTCGATGACGCTGTCGATCTGGTCCTTGGAGACGCCATATTCCTTCAGGCGGTCGACCTGACACAGGCCCTGTTTCGGATGGTTGGAAGCGATGTTGGCGGCCAGCGATACCAGCGCGATGATAGAAGGGTGTAGCGGGTTTGCGTGAGATTGGCTCATAAGAAACTCCTCAAAGCATTGAACAAAACGCCGACCAGCACGAAGGCGGTGGCGAGATAGGCGGCAAACAGGCCGAGCAGCGGCCATTTCACGACTTTGCGCAGGATCAGCATTTCCGGCAGCGACAGCGCGATCACCGCCATCATGAACGCCAGCACGGTACCCAGCGGCACGCCCTTGCCGAGCAGCGCTTCGGCGACCGGGATGATGCCGACCGCGTCGGAATACATCGGCACGCCGGCCAGCACCGCGATGATCACCGACAGCACGCCGCCGTCGCCGGTGATGCGGGCGACGAAATCTTCCGGCACATACCCGTGGATCAGCGCGCCGATGCCGACGCCGATGAACACGTATTTCCAGATCCGGCCGACGATCTGGCGCACCTCGTTCCAGGCGTAGTCATGGCGACCGCGCAGGCTGTTGTCGCGTTCCACCGCCGCCGCCTCGCCCATCTGGATCTTCCAGACATAGTCTTCGACCCAGCGTTCCAGCTTGAACGCCTGCAACACGTAACCGCCGACGAAGGCGATGGTCAGGCCGGTCAATACGTAGATCAAGGTCATCTGCCAGCCGATGACGCCGGCCAGCACCACCACCGCGACCTGATTGACCATCGGACTGGCGATCAGGAACGACAAGGTCACGCCCAGCGGAATGCCGGCCTCGACGAAGCCGATGAACAGCGGAATCGACGAACAGGAACAGAACGGCGTCACCGCGCCCAGGCCCACCGCCATCAAGCGCGCGCCCGGTCCGGAGCGGCCCTTCATCATCGCCCGCACGCGTTCCGGCGTCAGCAACGCGCGCAGCCAGCCCATCAAATAGATCACCGTTGTCAACAGCACCAGGATCTTCGCCACGTCCATGACGAAGAAATGCAGCGCCAGGCCGGCCGGGCTGTCCGGCGCGAGGCCGAACAGATCGAAGGCGATCAGCGCGCCGAATGCGTCAAACATGGGTCGTCCTTTGCACGGCCGCGCCGCGTTCGTACCAGCCCTTGCTCTGATTGACCACCTTCACCACCAGCAACATCACCGGCACTTCGATCAACACGCCGACCACGGTGGCCAGCGCCGCGCCGGACTGGAAGCCGAACAGCGCGATCGCCGCCGCCACCGCCAGTTCGAAAAAGTTTGATGCGCCGATCAACGCCGACGGGCAGGCGACGCTGTGTTTTTCGCCGACCTTGCGGTTCAACCAGTAAGCCAGCGACGAATTGAAGAACACCTGGATCAGGATAGGCACCGCCAGCAGCGCGATGATCAGCGGCTGGGCGATGATCTGCTCGCCCTGGAAGGCGAACAGCAGCACCAGCGTGACCAGCAACGCGACGATGGAGGCGTGGCCGAGTGTGGACAGTGTGGCGTCGAACTTCGCCTGGCCTTGTTTCAGCAGTTGCTTGCGCCAGACTTGCGCCAGAATCACCGGCACGACGATGTACAAAATCACCGAGGTGAACAGCGTATCCCACGGCACGATGATGGCCGACAACCCCAGCAGCAAGGCGACGATGGGCGCGAAGGCGAAGATCATGATCACGTCGTTCAACGCCACCTGCGACAACGTGAAATATGGATCGCCGCCGGTCAGCCGGCTCCATACGAAGACCATTGCGGTACAGGGCGCGGCGGCCAGCAGAATCAGGCCGGCGACGTAGCTGTCGAGTTGTTCCGCCGGCAGATAGGGCGCGAACACCTGGCGAATGAAGATCCACGCCAGCAGCGCCATCGAGAACGGTTTGACCGCCCAGTTGATGAACAGCGTGACGCCGATGCCCTTCCAGTGCGACTTGACCTGATGCAGCGCGCCGAAATCGATCTTCATCAGCATCGGAATGATCATGATCCAGATCAGCACGCCGACCGGCAGATTCACCTGCGCGACTTCCATGCGGCCCAGCGCCTGGAACGGCGCCGGGAAAAACTGGCCGGCAAGGATGCCGACCACGATGCACAACGCCACCCACAGCGTCAGCCAGCGTTCGAACAGGTTCATTGGAACGCCGGCGGCGCGCTTGCCGGTGACCTCGCATTGGGCGGACATGACGCGGTCCTTACAGGCCGAAATGCGCGCGCACGGCGGCGGTCAAGCGGTTGCGTATGTCGTCGCGGACGGTGATGAAGCTGTCCAGCGGCTCGCCGTGCGGGTCGTGGAACGGCAGGTGCAGGCTGGGCACCGGACGCGGGAAGATCGGGCAGGTTTCGCGGGCGTTGTCGCATACCGTCACCACCAGATCGATGTCCTGGTTCATTACCGCATCGACGTCCTTCGGATACAGGCCTTCGGTGTTCAGGCCGGCCTCGTTGAGCGCGGCGATGGCGCCATCGGCCACCTTGGGTTGCGGTTTGGTGCCGGCGGACAAGGCATGCACCTGGCCGGCGAGATCGTGGTTGAGCAGCACTTCGGCCATCTGGGAACGGCAGGAGTTGCCGGTGCAGAGGATCAGGACATTTTTCATGGCATGGTCTTTCCAGGTGAGTAAAACGGGTTTCAGGCGGCGCAGGCCGGGCAGATCTGATCAGGCACGGTGGCTTCCGCCGGCATGCCTTCCTTCATGTGCCAGAGGATGCGCATCGCCCATGCCGGAATTTCAGGATGAAGGCGGTAATACATCCAGACGCCTTCACGCCGCGCCAGCACCAGACCGGCTTCGCGCAGCACGCCGAGATGACGGGAAACCTTGGGTTGCGGCGCATCGAGCGCGGCGTTCAGGTCGCACACGCAACGTTCGTCGTGGATCAGCAGCAGCGCCAGAATGCGCCGCCGTATCGGGTCGCCCAAACATTCAAAAAAGGCTTCGAAGAATGCCTGCTGGTCTATATCCATATGCGTCATGACGGATTCATAAAGCGATGCGGCAGCTTATGCGGTTTAAATATATCTGTCAAAACGAATTTATATGGCTGGGCTGGAACAGCCATCCAGCCTTGCGGAGGCTTGTCGCATGGCAAACACATGCTCACCATAAAGCTGGATATAGAACACCTAGAACACCTTGATCGGATGCTTGTCCATTTAAAGACATGCGCCACCACGAATATCAAAGTTCCAGCGATGCTTGGGGCAGGTCAGCGTCAAGCCATCCAGCGCCAGATGCGGAATGATCCTTGAAACAGCAGTTGACCGCTTCTTAGCCCTTGTGAGGCCTCATGCAGACTGATGTTAGCCGCTTCGATGACACTCACCATTTGGGTGAGCCCGCTACCCGCCCGCTGTCGGGGTGGAGAAACCGTCTGGCGGCGTTGCTCCGCCTCGCCATGCCTCGGCATGACTCGTTGTCGCGCCTTGCCAGCCGGCTTCTTCACCCCGCCCTCGGACGGGTTCAACTGCTGTTTCAAGGATGATGGAAATTGGTTGCGGACGTGGATATTTGCCGCTGGAGCCGCGTCGGGAAAGCCGGCGTGACGATCCAGCGGACAGCTACGACAGAATATTGGCAGTCGGCAACCTGTATGGCTCCCCGCCACGCCGCAGGTTGTTGAAGAAAAATAAAATTAAATCAATTGGATAGTGTTTTTTTGGGGAAGGCCAGGGTTTCTGGCATCGTGCTTGCTGTTGTGTGGATGATGCAGTTCAACATGGGGCGGTGATGAAAAAGATGACAGTGATCGACTGGGCGAAGGAGTTGGAACTGGATGCGGACGATGCGTCCGCGTTTCCGGAGGAGCTGGCTTTTGCGCATCCGGAGACCGAGATTACCCACGACCAACACCAGGAGCTCGCGGCGTTCTTGAAGGAATTCCAGGACGGCGAAGATGCTCCGGACAGCATCGAAATTCGGCACGAGTAAGGCCCAACCTGTTATTTCCGGTGGTCGGAGGGCAATGCGGAATAGCGCGTTAGTGTAGTGCTGCACTCTTGATGGAACTTATATTCCTACAGCCAGTCGGTACCTTCACACGACAAAGCAATGAGGACCGACGCGTGCGAGTAGCCCCC
>JAGUXX010000144.1 GCA_020061585.1 Betaproteobacteria bacterium
CGCAACAGCGCCAGAGCGGCATGCAGGCCATGGCGCTCGGCCAGCGCCAGATGGCCGGCAAAGTGCGCCGGCGCGCCGTGTCGGCGATAGGCTTCATCCAGTTCGTGGGCGGCCTGCCGGCATTGCGCCTCGGCATCGGCAAATGCGTAAGGCGATTTCAGCAGATCGAGCAGATCGGTGTAGGCGAACTCCTCACCGACCAGTTGCAACCAGCGCTCCAGCACATGGCTGACCGCCGCCGTGGCGAACGCCCAGCCGGTTTCGTCCTGTACCAGAATGCCGCGCCGTTCCAGCAGCGCGCGCAGCCGCCGCGCCATCAGCCGGTCCGGGGCGATCAGCGCGATGTCGCGCAAGCCCAGCGCCAGCCAGTCGATCAGGGTCTGCTCGGCGACCAGCGCGGCGGCTTCCAGGCCGGGCGCGGCGAGCAACGCCACATCCGGGGTCAGCGGCGAGATCGGTTGCAACTCGGCAAAGGCCCCGGCGCGTTGGGTCAACGCCGCGTCCTGGTCTTGCCAGACCGTCTGCAACAGCGCCAGCCGGGCGCGATCGGGCGGCGCGCTGGGCAAGTTGATGACCGGCTGACGCTGTTCCCAGGTTTGCAGAAACGCCAGCTCGACGCCGCTCAATCCGGCCAGCCCCAGGCAATACAAGGGCTGCGCGGCGCGTTCGGCCAGCCAGGCCAGGCGCCCGGCATAGTCGCGCATCCGCCCCGGCTGGCCGCTGATGGACAACGCCCGCCAGACCGCGTCGGCCAGACTGGCTTCGAGCGCCAGATAACGATTGTCGGCCTGCGCGGCGGCCTGCAACGCCGCATCCGGCGGCGTCGCGCCGGCGGGCTGATGCGCGTCGAGATCGTTGACCAGCGCCAGCAGTTCCCGCGCCGCCTGCCATTCGACATGGCGCGGCAAGCGGCCGCTGCCGGCGAGAAAATCGTGCAATTGCGCCAAACGCAGACTGTCGGCCTCGACTCCGACGCTGATGTCGGCGCTGGCCGCCAGTTCCGGCAAGGTCACCAGGCGCGGCGGCAGCAGGTAGCGACCCGGCAGGCGTTCCAGCAAGGCCTTGCGCAACGCCTGGCCGGCGTGGTGATGCGGCACCAGGATCAGACACGCCGAGAAGTCCGGCGCGCGCGCCGGCTCGTGGTCGAGAAAGACTTGCGCGGCGGCGATCAGGGAGCGGGTCATGCCGGCATTGTCCCGGCTCCGGCCGGCAAAAAACAACCCAGCCCGTTATTCCCGCGCCGACTCAACGCTTGGCGGCAACCTCCGCGTCGGGGACGAACTTCAGCACGTTGCCGTTGATGCAATAGCGCTTGTAGGTCGGCGCCGGGCCGTCGTCGAACACATGGCCCAGATGGATGCCGGAACTGGCGCTGCGCACTTCGACGCGTTTCATGCCATGGCTGATGTCCTCATGCAGGGTGATCGAGCCTTTGATCGGGTTGAAAAAACTCGGCCAGCCGGTGCCGCTGTTGAACTTGCTGTCGCTGCGGAACAGCGCCGCGCCGGTGATCGGATCGACAAACGTGCCGGGGCGTTTTTCATCCAGATGCGAGCCGGTGTAGGCGGGTTCGGTGCCTTGCGAGAAGGCGATTTTCTGTTGCGCCGGGGTCAACAAGCGGAAGCCCAGCCATTGCCAGAAGCGCGCCTGATCGCCGTTGTAGCCGGTGTAGCGCGAAACTTCTTTGCCCTTTTCAAACAGTACGATGGTCGGCGTGGCGAACAAGGCCTTGTCCAGTGTCCAGCCGCGCGGGGCGTTCGGGTTCATGGTTGCGACGATAGGCGCGGCGGACTTCCAGTGTTCCAGCACGTCCGTCTTGAATCGTTTGCAGAACGCGCAATCCTCGGCTTCGAACACCACTAGTTGCCGGTCGAAGGCCAGCGCCTTGCCATCCAGTTGCGGCGGGGCCTTGGCGGGGGTCGCGGCGATCGCGCCGGTGGCGCCCGGATATTTCACGCCGGTGCCGCCGAGTCCGCAATAGCCGTCGGGATTCTTGACCAGATAGTCCTGATGGTATTGTTCGGCGGAATGGTAGTTCTTCAACGCCGCGATTTCGGTGGTGATGCCGCCCTTGCCGGCCTGCTTCAAGGCCCGTTGATAAACGCCGCGGGTCTGTTCCGCGACCTCCCGCTGTGCCGGGCTGCTGGTGTAGATGGCGCTGCGATAGTTGCTGCCGATGTCGTTGCCCTGGCGATCGCCCTGGGTCGGATCATGGTTTTCCCAGAACTTGATCAACACCTGTTCCAGCGAGACGCGCGCCGGGTCGAAGCTGACCTTGACCACTTCGGCATGATTGCGCTGGTCGGTCTTGCCGCGCCGCACGGCGCGCTCATGCGCGAGCACCGCCTGGTAGGTGCCGGGAATGTCGCCGTTGGCATAGCCGCTTTCGACATCGACCACGCCGGGAATTTCCGACATGCGCTTTTCGGCGCCCCAGAAACAGCCCATGCCCAGCACGATGCTGTCCAGTTGCGCATCCTTGGTTGGCGGACTGGCCGCGTGTACGGCCTTGATCGCGGTGTCTTGCTCGACGCAGGCGGCGAGCAAGAAGCCCAGACCAAGCGCCAGGAATACGGTTTTGATGAAGGACATGATGAACTCCCGATACGGAAAACGTGCTTACGAACAGACGATCCGCCTTGCGCTTCGTTCCCGCTTATTCGTCGAGCCGGCGCAAGTTTCAGGCACTCGGGAGATTATTTGGCTTGGCCGATCTTGCTCAAGGCATCCAGACCGCCCGCCAGCACGCGTGCGTCGAAGCCGCGCTGCGACAGCAGAAACGCCGCGGCGCCGCTGCGGCGACCGCTCTGGCAGAACAGGATGTAGGTGCGATTGCGGTCCAGGTTGTTGGCTTTCAGGCGCAGCAGGTACAACGGGATATTGTTGCTGCCTTTCAGGCTGCCTTCCTTGAATTCCGCTTCCAGCCTGACATCGATCAATTGCGCGCCCTGCTTGATCAGCTCGGCGCCCTGCGCCAGGCTGACCTGATGCACCAGCGGCTCGCGCAACAATGAATCGAATTCGGCGGCCGGCAGACGCATCAACTCACCGGCGCTGACCATGGTCACGCTGGCGTTGCGTGGATCGCCGGAAATCAGCGCTTCCTCACCGAAGCCCTGACCGGCCTGCAATTCGGCGAGCGCGATTTCCTTGTTCTCCCCGGCGATGCGGCTGACCCGCGCGGTGCCGGTACGGATCAGATAATAGTAGTCGCCGGCCTCGCCCTGGGTGACGATGACCTGCCCCGCTTCGACCGGCATCGGTTCGAAGCGGCCGAACAAGGTATGCAGATTGCCCGGGGGAACCTTGCTGAACGCCGGATTACTGAGCAGATCGAACATCCATTGCGGATCGTCACCCTCGAATTCGGTGACTTCATAGGCGGTGGCCTGATCGCGCGCCACCAGATGATCGAGATCGTCATCGGCGAAGATCACCAGCCGGCTGCTGGCGGCGGCGGCGCAGGTATAGGCGCGCGGCTTGAGGCGCGACAACGGATGGCGTGCGGTTTCGCTGCCGGCTTTGACGCGCAACGGCAGGCTGCCATCCTCGGAGTCGAGCGTGACTTCGCCGGACAGCAGATAAAAGCTGCGCGGATCGGTGGCGCCCTTGCGGAATACCACCTGTCCGGCTTCGGCGAGCATGCCCTTGGCGAGTCCGGCGGCTTGCGCCAAGGCATCGCCGGACAAGTCCGACAACGGTATGAGATGCGCGAAATCTTCTGGTTTCATGATTTTCAACCTAGCCCCAGTTCCGGCCAGAGCGTGTCGATGCGCCGCTTGACCGCGTCGCTCATGGCGATTGGCGTGCCCCATTCGCGCGTCGTCTCGCCCGGCCATTTGTTGGTCGCGTCGATCCCCATCTTGCTGCCCAGCCCGGACACCGGGCTGGCGAAGTCGAGATAATCGATCGGTGTATTTTCCACCAGCAAGGTGTCGCGCGCCGGATCGACGCGGGTGGTCAGCGCCCACATCACATCGTTCCAGTCGCGGATATTGACGTCCGCGTCGGTGACCAGAATGAACTTGGTGTACATGAACTGGCGCAGAAAGCTCCAGACCCCGAACATCACCCGCTTGGCGTGGCCGGGATACTGCTTGTTCATGCTGACCACCGCCATCCGGTAGCTGCAACCTTCCGGCGGCAGGTAGAAATCGGTGATTTCCGGAAACTGCTTCTGCAACAGCGGCACGAACACCTCGTTCAACGCCACGCCGAGGATCGCCGGCTCGTCCGGCGGCTTGCCGGTATAGGTGGAATGGTAGATCGCGTCGCGGCGCTGCGTGATGCGCTGGACGGTGAACACCGGAAAGGTCTCCTGCTCGTTGTAATAGCCGGTATGGTCGCCGAACGGCCCTTCCAGCGCCGTCTCGCCGGGATGAATGACGCCTTCCAGCACGATTTCCGCCTTGGCCGGCACTTGCAGGTTGGAGCCCAGCGTTTTGGCGACTTCCGTCTTGGCGCCGCGCAACAGGCCGGCGAACTGGTATTCCGACAGCGAATCCGGCACCGGCGTCACCGCCCCGAGGATGGTCGCCGGATCGGCGCCGATGGCCACCGCGATGGGAAACGGCTGGCCGGGAAACGCCGCCTGATGTTCGCGGAAATCCAGCGCGCCGCCGCGATGCGCCAGCCAGCGCATGATCAGCTTGTTCGGGCCGATCACCTGCTGCCGATAGATGCCCAGGTTCTGCCGCGTCTTCGAGTTCGGCAAGCCCTGCGGCCCCTGCGTCACCACCAGCCCCCAGGTCAGCAACGGACCGATGTCGCCCGGCCAGCAGGTCTGGATCGGCAGCCGCGCCAGATCGACATCCTGGCCTTCCCAGACGATCTCCTGGCAGGCCGGTGAGCGCACCAGGGACGGCGACATGTTGAGCACCTGCTTCAACACCGGCCATTTGTCCCAGGCATCCTTCAAGCCGCGCGGCGGCTCCGGCTCTTTCAGAAACGCCAGCAGCTTGCCGATCTCGCGCAGCCGCGCCGGGTCTTCCTCGCCCATGCCCAGCGCCACGCGCTTGACGGTGCCGAACAGATTGGCCAGCACCGGCATCGAGTGGCCTTTCGGGTTTTCGAACAACAGCGCCGGGCCGCCGGCGCGCAACACGCGGTCGCCGATCTCGGTCATTTCCAGATTCGGGTCCACCGCCGCGCGGATGCGCTTGAGTTCGCCGCGCGTTTCAAGCTGGGCGATGAAATCACGCAGATCGGAATAACGCATCGAGCTCATTGCGCGGTTTCGGACGCCGCGCCAACAAACCGGAATTTGCCGTCCTTTTCCTGAAACTGGCCGACCCGTTCGCCCAGTTCCGCCGGGGCTTCCTCGAACTGCTGCACCCGGCAGGACAAGGTGCTGATCGCGTAATGCCGCTGGCCGGTCTCAAGGATGAAAATCGGTTCGGGATATTCATCCGGCGCCTGATACAGCGCCAGGCCGGCATCGCGCGGCACTTCCTTGATGGTTATGCCATCGTTGCATTCCGGCAGGCGGATGGCGATCACTTCGATATCCACCGTATCCAGCCAGAACCAGGGCTGATTGCGCATCAAGGTGATGGCATGATCTTTCTCGGGGAACTGGTATGACGCGGTATCCTGCAAACACCCGGTCAGCGATAACACGACAACCAGCGGCAGCAGACGATAGGATTTGCGCGGATTCATGGCGGTGTGTCCCCCGGAACGGGTCGGTGAGAGAGATGGGCGTCAAGTTTACCGTGCCGACGGGCCTAAGAGAGAACGCCGATACGTCCCGCCACGTTGCGTCGACGTGGATACGCTGGTTGATCGCTCGATCCGCTGGGGGCGCCTGGTTGTCGAGGCCAGTGGCGTCGAAGGCGTCGGGCGGCAAGGCGTTCCGGCCCTATGTCCCTAAACCGCCGGCTTGGCGGCGGTCGCCTCCGCCTACCGGCAGGGTACGTCGGCTTGCGCGCAGTTGTTGAAAGTGGCGAACCGGTCGATATGTAGCGTCGGCTTGGAGGTGGAGGCCAGGTCGGCGTCCTGGTCGGCATCCTCGACGATAAACAGCCCCAGAGTCAGGCTGGTGGCAACGGCGAAGGCGAGTAGTCTTTCCTTGAATTCGGACATGATATTTCTCTCTGTGTGGGGGCTCTCGGCGCTACAGTCCCGCGATGCTAATCAACCAATATGACGTAGTGGTGAATGCAGCCCGGCCGTCTGGCCCGGCTGCCGCGCAAGTTCTCGCGGGCTGGAAAACCACCCGCGCGCCGGACCGCCGCGCGGCTGCGTCACGGTATCAACCGGCTCGGGTTTGACATAAGCTCAGCGTTTTGACACTCGCACCCGCCATGTCCGCTCCCACCTCGCTGATCCTCGCCATCGTCGATCATCTCCGCCGTTTTGCGCCGTTCGGCAACATGGAACGGGAACATCTGATCTGGATGGCCGAGCGGCTGAAGCTGGGCTATTACGCCAAGGGCGAGACGGTGTTGTCGCCGGAGACCGGCGAAGTCGGCACCTTTTTCATCATCAAGCAGGGCGAGATCCACGGCGAGCAGGATGTGGTGCGCGCCCAGGACGACAGCGCCTGGCTGGAACTGCATGAGGGCGAGTGTTTTCCGCTCGGCGCATTGCTGTCGAAACGGCCGGTGAACAGCACCTACAAAGCCGGCATCGACACCTTCTGCTACGAATTGGCGGTGGACGATTTTCAGATGCTGCTGCGCCAGAGCCCCGCCTTTCACGATTTCTGCACCCGACGTCTGGCCAATCTGCTGGAACAATCGAAACAGGTGATCCAGGCGCAGTACACCAAATCGTCATCCGAACAACAGTCGATGACCAGTCCGCTGTCCGCCATCGTGCGCCGCGATCCGGTGTCCTGCGCGCCGGACACGCCGATGCGTCAGGTACTGGAAACCATGAACAGCCTGGGCATCGGCTCGATGGTGGCGGTCGATGCGCAGCAGCGGCCGCTGGGCATCTTCACCCTGCATGACGTGTTGAGCCGGGTCACCTTGGCGAATCTCGACCTGGACACCCCGTTCGCGGCGGTGATGAGTCCCGACCCGGTCACCTTGCCGCCGCAGGCGCTCGCCTATGAAGCGGCGCTGGTCATGGCCAGGCATGGCTTCCGCCATATCCTGGTGGCGGAAAACGGCAAGCTGATCGGCCTGCTGTCGGAAAAAGACCTGTTCACGCTGCAACGCGTCGGTCTGCGCCAGTTGAGCAGCCTGATCCGCAAGGCGGCCGACCTCGACACGCTGAAACAGGCCGCCGAAGACATTCGCCAGTTGGCGCACAACATGCTCGCCCAAGGCATCACCGCGGAGCAACTGACGCAGATCATCTCGACGCTCAACGATCTGCTCACCACGCGCATCATCGAGCTGGAACTGGCGGCCGACCCGGCCGCCGCCGCGATCGAATTCTGCTGGCTGGCGCTGGGTTCGGAAGGACGCCTGGAACAGACCCTGAACACCGACCAGGACAACGGCATCCTGTTCAGCGTGCCCGAAGGCCAGGCGGCGGAGGGGGTTCGCGGCGTCATGCTGCCGTTCGCCAAGCGCATCAATCTGGCCTTGGCCGAGTGCGGGTTTCCGCTGTGCAACGGCGAGGTCATGGCCTCCAACCCGAAGTGGTGTCAATCGCTGGCGGAGTGGAAAGACACCTTCGACAAATGGATATACCACGGCGCGCCGATGGATCTGCTGCATTCCACCATCTTCTTCGACTTCCGGTCGCTGTTCGGCGCCGCGCATCTGGCCGATGACCTGCGGCAGTGGCTGGGCGAAACGGCGGCCAGGAACACCCGCTTCCTGCACCAGTTGGCGGTCAACGCGCTGCGCAACAAACCGCCGCTGGGCATCGTGCGCGACTTCGTCACCAGCGACGGCATGATCGACCTGAAGATGAATGGCATCACCCCGTTCGTCGACGCCGCGCGCATTTTCAGCCTGGCGCACGGGGTCGGCGCCACCAACACCTTGCAACGCCTGCGCGACGCCGGCGAAAAACTGCGCATCAGCGCATCGGATATCGATGCCTACTGCGATGCCTTCCTGTACATCCAGTTGCTCAGGCTGAGGCTGCATCACGAGCAATGCCAGGGCGGCGAGAAGTTGACCAACAAGGTCGATCCAAACACCCTGAACGCGCTCGATAGCCGCATCCTGCGCGAAGCCTTCCGCCAGGCGCGCAAATTGCAGACCAAACTGGCGCTGGATTACCAGGTTTGAAACACTTTTTTACCTGGTTGTTCGGCGCCAGACCCACGCTGAGCGACACCCAGCAACACCGGCTGGCGTGTTGGCGCGCCTTGCCGGAAGTCGCCCTCGGCAGCTCGATGGATGCCAGCCGCTATGTCGTGGTCGATGTCGAAACCAGCGGCCTCAACATCAACAAGGACAGGCTCATCGCGATCGGCGCGATTGCCGTAGTCGACGGCAGAATCGCCGTCGCCGACAGCCTGGAGATCGTGCTGCGTCAACAGCGGGTCAGCGACAAGCAGAATATCTTGATCCACGGTATCGGCGGCACCGCCCAGGCCGAGGGCGAGCCGCCCGCCGACGCGCTGCTGAGTTTTCTTGAGTTCGTCGGCCGCGATCCGCTGATCGCCTTTCACGTCGCCTTCGACCAGGCCATGATCGGCCGCGCGATCCGCGACTATCTCGGCTTCAAACTGGCCCACGCCTGGGCCGATCTGGCCTATGTCGCGCCGGCGCTGTACCCCGAACTGGCGCGTCGCTGTCGCTCGCTGGATCACTGGATGACCCACTTCGGCATCGGCAATTACGCCCGTCACAGCGCACTGGCCGATGCCGTCGCCACCGCCGAGCTGCTGCTCGCCCTGCGCCAGAAACTGGAATTGCGCCAGGCCGCCAGCTTCCAGGGCCTGCGCGACATGGAACGCGAACGGCGGCGGTTGACGCATCCGATCTGAAGCCGGCTGGCACCGACATAAAAAAGGGTATCCGTAATGGACTGTTGAAATCTGTCGCTGCCGACATGAAGATCACAGCCTGAAGAGACGAAATAAGGTGTTGAAGTTGTATGGGCAACTACGGCTGCTTTGAACCTAAAGTTGCCAGTCGCCGAGCCTCAATGCCATTTCCGCTTACGGGCAGAACCAGTCGTTTGATTCCATGCATGTCTAGATAAAAAACTAGCCCGACATGTATGTCGGTTAATACAAAATTGGGCGTCAAAGGGAGTGACCTTATGATTGACATCGCAGGCGACTGGGCAGGGAAAATACTTGGCACTTACAATGCCGATATTTTTGTTGAGATCACGCAGCGCCAGCGGGACTTAAGGCACTGTTCGCAATCTGCATTGATGCCCAGTTGGCTCGTGCTTTTTCAACCACAGCTTGACGGGTAATACCTAATTGGGTATCGTTCCATCTCTGTCGATTCACTCTGATGCAGCAAACGATTTGCGTCAGTTGATGGCAACTGACAAGTTTGCCGCCGGGAAGGTCGCCGCTTTGCTGCAACAAGCGAAGCACGACCCTAAAATCATCGCCACGTTGCTGGATCATGATTTTGGGGATGACCACTCGGCGGCTTACCACGTCAGCAAGTGGTTTGAGTTCTGGAATGCGGGATACAACCTATGGCGGTTAAAACTATGGATTGAACCATCGGGCAGCCTCCGCTATCGCATCGTATATGCCTATGAGCCGAGCACCCTTCGATACCATGTATTAGCCATTGTTCATCGCGACTTCGACTACAAAAAAGACCATGAAATCACACGCCGTATCCGTAAAACCTACAACGACCTTGGCCTCACCATCCATTAGCCTGGTTCAGGATGTGCCGCAGACCGGCACCAGCAAGGGGCAGGTGATTTTCAAGGAGTTCTTGGCTCCGCCCAAGCCCATGGCAGTGCCTGGCGCCATCGATATTGACGACTTGGTCGCCGAGTTGGAGAGCCAATCCCCTGAGAACGCAGAGGCAATAGCCCAAGGCCGGCAGTGGGTTGCAGAAACCTTTTATGCCGACCAACCCAGTGTCGCCCAACTTCGTTTGCAAAAAGGCTGGTCGCAGGCAGAGTTGGCTCGACGCGCCAGCACGAGCCAGTCCTACATTGCCCGCCTTGAACTGGGCAGAACCGACCCGCAAATCAGCACGGTGCGAAAAATCGCAACCGCTTTGGGGGTCTCGATTGAGGTTCTGGCCAATGCACTTGGTTCGGAGGATGGGGCATGAAAAAGACGACAGACCGCATCTTGACGGCGATTTTTTGTGATGACATCCGCCATGAAGTCGGCAACAAAATGTCGTTCATGGGCTGTTATCAAGGGGAGCTGTTTGTTCCCGCCGTGCCGACAGGCCTTTCGAAACTGTGCATTTTTGCCACGGCTTTGACTCCGATTGAAAGACCATTCAAAAGTCTGACATTTCGGATCGTCATGGATGACAACGTGGAGTTGGCACGCCTCGAAATCCCAACAGAGGCGTTTTCTGCCATGCCTGATGTTGTCGATGAAACGGCAACGCGCAAGTCTGTAAGCACCGCACTGATGTTTTCGCCCTTCATTATCGAGAAGCCTAAGTCACTGCGTCTGATGGCGGATACCGATGAAGGCGAAGTCATTGGCCCGCGTTTGTTGATAAAGGTCGCTGACATTGCTGCTCCCGTTGTCGAGCCTCCCATAAGCGAAGCCAGCCAGGCGAAACCGTTAAAGACGCCCCGAAAGAAGAAAGCCGAAACAAAGCACTAGGCATGTAGGGATGCACGCGAGCGAAAGAATCTCCCATTGCCCTCTGCGAGGGATTACTTAACAGACAGCCTCGGCCAACGAGCACTTGGTCACCGAGCATTTTGAGTGACCGCTGCACAAATAAACCTGTCGCATAATCCCAAGAGTCGTACGACGGGTTTGAGGCGTTAGTAGTCCACCCATTCAACATTTTTTTATCAACCGCGCATGGCTGGCAACTGTGCAGTTTCTTCACTCGATTCCGGATACCCATAAAAAACCCCGCCGAAGCGGGGTTTTTTGCGGTCCATCAAAAACCGGATCAGTGCGCTTGAGCGGTACCGGCGCCACGTGGGTAACGGATGTCTTCCACCAAATGCTGGATGTGGTCCGGACACGGGGCGGTCATCTTCATCACGATGAAGGCGACGATGAAGTTGAGGATCATGCCGACCACGCCGATGCCTTCCGGCGAGATGCCGAGGAACCAGGCGCTGTCAGGCACTTTCTCCATGCCGAGCAGCACATCGCGTTTGAAGTAGATGATGTAGGCCAGCGTGAAGATCAGGCCGGTGAGCATGCCGAAGATGGCGCCGCCACGGTTCATCTTCTTGCTGAAGATGCCCATCAGGATGGTCGGGAACAGCGAGGCGCAGGCCAGACCGAAGGCGAACGCCACCACCTGGGCGACGAAGCCGGGCGGGTTGTAGCCCAGATAACCGGCGATACACACCGCCACGGCGGCGGCCATGCGGCCGGCCATCAGTTCGGTCTTCTCGGAGATGTTCTTGGCGAACACACCCTTCATCAGGTCATGCGAGATGGCCGAGGAGATCACCAGCAACAGACCGGCGGCGGTGGACAGCGCGGCGGCGATACCGCCGGCGGCGATCAGCGCGATCACCCAGTTCGGCAGACCGGCGATTTCCGGGTTGGCCAGCACCATGATGTCGTTGTCGACCTTGCCCACGTAAGCGCCCTTGACCACGGAGCCCAGTTCGTTGCCCTTCCAGCCGGCGGCTTCCGCCTTGGCGAGGAATGCCTCGTTTTTGCTGGCGTCGTTGTAATACTGGATGCGACCATCGCCGTTCTTGTCTTCCCACTTGATCAGGCCGGTCTTTTCCCAGCGCTTCATCCAGTCCGGACGCGACTCGCCATCGATCGCCGCATCGGCGGCAAACACGTCGCCACCGGTGGCGACGGCGGTATTCACCGTGGCATGCAGGTTGTAACGCGCCATGGCGCCGACCGCCGGGGCGGTGGTGTACAGAATGGCGATGAACACCAGCGCCCAGCCGGCGGAGACGCGCGCGTCATGCACTTTCGGCACGGTGAAGAAGCGCACGATGACGTGCGGCAGACCGGCGGTACCGGCCATCAGCGCCAGCGTGATACAGAACACGTCGATCATCGTCTTGCTGCCCGTTGTATAGGCGGCGAAGCCGAGATCGGTCACCACGCTGTTCAGTTTGGACAGGAACGAGACGTCGCCCATGTTGCCGCCCAGGCCCAGTTGCGGGATCGGGGTGCCGGCGATTTGCAGGGAGATGAACACCGCCGGGATGGTGTAGGCGAAGATCAGCACGCAGTACTGCGCCACCTGGGTGTAGGTGATGCCCTTCATGCCGCCGAGCACGGCGTAGAAGAACACCAGGCCCATACCGATGATCAGGCCGGTGGTGATTTCGACTTCCAGGAAGCGCGAGAACACGATACCGACACCGCGCATCTGGCCAGCGACATAGGTGAAGGAGATGAAGATCAGGCAGATCACCGCGACGATGCGCGCGGTCTGCGAGTAGTAGCGGTCGCCGATGAATTCCG
>JAGUXX010000240.1 GCA_020061585.1 Betaproteobacteria bacterium
ACGAAGGCCACGAGCAACCCGACCTGCGTGGAATCCCACATCAGGATGCGCGCGGGCACATCCAGGCTGGTGGGAATGCGCGTGTCCAGATTGCCCATGACCTTCAAGCCTTAGCGGGTGATCAGATGACGGCGCCGATGATGCCGGTGATCAGGCCGGCACCCAGGGAGAACAGGATGGCGAACACGATCGAGGTCAGCGCCGGCATCGCAGTCACTCGGGCCAGACCCACCACGGCGCCGATGATCAGTGCGCCGATCGAGATGGTGATGGCCAGGTTACCGGTTGCCCAGTTGGTGACTCGGGCGGACAGGGCGGCAAACTCCGGGTCGGCAGGCACGCCTGCCAGAGCGGTTCCGGCACTCAGAACGAGGCCGCCCAGAATCAGGGCAAGATTGTTGATACGTTTCATGGAAGAGATTCCTTTGGAAGTGGATAAGTGGTCTCGTCGTCTTATGGGCAACTCATGGGCAACTCGTGGCTATCTGCATCAGGTGCTCTCCAGATCCAGCCGCACGATGTCCTTCACCAGGGCCAGGAAGCCCGCCCGGGCCACGGCGTCGGTCAGGCAGTATTCGACGGCGGCGGTGGCCAGACGTCGTTCCTGGTTGAGGTCTCGGTCCGGCAGGGCTTTGCGCAATTGCTGCAGGCGTTGCTTGGTTTCCTCGCGAATCAGCACGGCCTTGTAGCCGGGCTCCCAGTCACGCTCACTCATGGTGTCGGCCTCACGATCAGCATTTCCACGTCGGTCCGGCGCGCCGGCGGGTTGACCCTGGGCGGATCCTCCACGCAGCAGGCTGACTCGACGCGCACGATCCGTTCCCCGGGAACACCAAGATCCAGCAGTGCGCGCTTGACCGTCTCGGCGCGCCGGGCGGCCAGCTTGCGGTTGAAGGCCGGCGCGCCGACCCGGTCGGTGTGTCCGCTGAGGCCGATGGACCTGGCTTCCAGCAGCAGGGGGCGCATGGCGTCGAGCGTCCGACGCGCCTCTGCCGTCAGCTTCGATGAGGCGAACGAGAAATGCACCGCGCGGGTAATGCGCTCCTCTTTCGGCTGCGGAACGGGTGCGGGTTGAGCCTTGGGCGCTTCGGCAAGCCTGATCGGCGGCGCTATCGGCGCCAGCACCTTGCGGGTGGGGGCGGGACAGTCCGCGCACAGTCGGTAAACTGCCTCCATGTCATGACCGGTCTGCGCGATGCCCAGCGGCAAGGCAACCTCCACCGATACACTGGTTACCGGCTCCAGCGGCTGCAGGGCGCAACCGGAGAGCAGCACGCTCCAGGCCAGACCCACTCTCACCGGAGCGCCCTCCCGATGGCCCGATACACCTTCCAGGCGTAATCCATCCGCGCCTTGCTGCAGGCAGCCCCCTTCAGGCGAGTGCATGAAGCGTTGTAGGCGCCCACCGCCTCCCAGTTATCACCGTGGCGATCGATCTTCTCGCGCAGGATGCGCGCACCCACGTGGATGCTGGTGCAGGAATCCCACAGGTGTTCGGGCGCAATCCCAAAACCTGCCAGAGCGGGCAGATTGCGGGAATTGATCTGCATGAGCCCGATGTCATACGAGCCCGTGCGTTGCAGATGACTCAGGTTCAGAGCATGGGGATTGAGTGAGGATTCCACCTTGGCGATGCCATAGAGCAGCCACGGATCCACGCCATAGACCTTTGCCGCCTCGTCCCAGCAGGCCGCTACGTTGCTCGACGAGCAGCCCGACCAGGCCAACGTCATGATCGCGGCCATGTGGACGAGTCGTTGCATGATGAGCAGAAACAGGCTTGCACTTCGATCTCCCTTGACGTCGTCTCCTGGAAAAAAGGCGCCCGCAGGGGGCGCAAAGGGAGGAGACGACAGCGGGAGTGAAGGCTAGGCAGCGAGGCTCAGGCTGTCGCGCCGAAAAGCGGAAACGATTTTTTGCTTTTTGACCTGCCGGATCGGTGCGGCTGTGATTGCCGCTGGTGCAAAGGTACGCAAAGGACGCAAATGGGTGTTCGCACGCAAGCAAAGTGCGAACACCAAACGACAAGGGGAAGGGCCTTATCCAAAGGGCCTGCCCTTATGGCCGGGCAGGGGAAATGGCGTTAATGGGTAAGGGGGGCAGTAAAGGCAAGGGTGACTTACAAGGGATTGAGGCGAGTCAGCCTATCTACCAGGCCAATTGGATGCCCTTCTCAAACCCTTGTGAGGCGTGTAGACGAAATAATCCTGTAATAACTGAGACAAAAAAGTAGATTAATTAACATTTAAAGTGGTAAAAACTACGCATGACTTTTCTTGCCCTTTTCATCAGCCTGCCAACCAAATCAGCAACCCCGCGCATGCGGGTCTGGCGCGGGCTCAAGGGTCTTGGTTGCGCCACTTTGCGCGACGGCGTTTACCTGCTGCCCGATCGGCCGGAACTGGCCAACAGATACGATGCAATCATCGAAGACACTCTGGAAGCGGGTGGCCAGGCCGAGGTGTACCGACTGGCGGGGCGGAACGAGGAGCAGGAAGCGGAACTGTGCGGACTCTTCGACCGCAGCGCAGACTTCACGGCGCTGTTTGCCGAAGTAGACGCGCTGCTTGGAAAGTTGCGCAGTGAGCCTGCCGAAGGGCTCAGCCGGCCCATCCGCGCATTGCGCCGTCGCTTCGACGAACTGGTCGTCAGCGATTATTTCCCCGGACCGGTTCAGACCCATGCCCGCCAAGCCTTGGAGGATCTCGAAACCGGCCTGACCGAGCGACTGTCGCCGGATGAACCACACCATGTCCAGGCCAGCATCCCGGCTCTAGATCAAGCCGACTACCAGGGCCGCACCTGGGCCACGCGCCGCGACCTGTGGGTGGATCGGGTAGCCAGCGCCTGGCTGATCCGCCACCACATCGACCCTAAGGCGCGCTTTCTCTGGCTGGGCAAGCCAGGCGACTGTCCCAAGGAGGCATTGGGCTTCGACTTCGACGGCGCCACATTCACCCACGTAGGTCGCCGGGTCACCTTCGAGACCCTACTCGCCGCCTTCGGCTTGGAGAACGACGCCGGTCTACGCCGACTGGGCGGCTTAATCCACGCACTCGACGCCGGCGGAGTAATTCCCCCCGAGGCCAGCGGACTGCTCGCCCTGCTCAGGGGCATCAAGACCCAGTCACGCGATGACGACGATTTTCTGAAGCGCGCCACCCCGCTGTTCGAAGCACTCCACACATGTTTCAACCAGGAAGATCCAACATGACCGATAGTCCCGTATCCGCTAACGAGCGCCCCGCCCACCCCAGCTTCTGGGAAGCCTTCGTCTACTGGCTGAAACTCGGTTTCATCAGTTTCGGTGGCCCCGCCGGGCAGATCGCCATCATGCACCAGGAACTGGTGGAGAAACGTCGCTGGATTTCCGAGCGCCGCTTTCTGCACGCGCTCAACTACTGCATGGTGTTGCCGGGGCCTGAGGCGCAGCAACTCGCCATCTATATTGGCTGGCTACTACATCGCACCTGGGGCGGCATCATCGCCGGCACGCTGTTCGTGTTGCCTTCACTGTTCATCCTGGCGGCGCTGACCTACGTCTATCTTGCCTTCGGCGACATTACCTTTGTGCAGGGCGTCTTCAACGGCATCAAGCCAGCGGTGGTGGCCATCGTCGTGTTCGCGGCCTGGCGCATCGGCACGCGGGCATTGAAGAACAACCTGCTCTGGGCGATGGCGGCAGCCTCGTTCATCGCCATCTTTGCCTTGAAAATTCCGTTCCCCTACATCGTTCTGGGCGCCGGTATTCTCGGCTTCATCGGCGGCAAGGTGATGCCGGACAAGTTTAAGGTCGGCGGTGGTCACGGCGCTTCCAACAAGCAGTACGGTCCCGCCCTGCTGGATGACGACACCCCCTCACCGGAGCATACGAAGTTCAAACCCATGTATCTGGCCATCCTGCTGGTGGTGGGTCTGGCGATCTGGGGCGCCGCCATCCTGATGCTGAGCAACCCCGTCCTCAAGGACATGGGCGAGTTCTTCACCAAGGCCGCGCTGGTGACCTTCGGCGGTGCCTACGCCGTGCTGCCCTATGTCTATCAGGGCGGCGTCGAGACCTATGGCTGGTTGACCGGCACCCAGATGATCGACGGACTTGCGCTGGGCGAAACCACGCCGGGACCGCTGATTATGGTGGTGTCCTTCGTCGGTTTCGTCGGCGCCTGGACCAAGGAAATCTATGGACCGGATGCGCTGTTTCTGGCCGGTTTCGCCGGCGCCTGTGTGGCGACCTTCTTCACCTTCCTGCCCAGCTTCATCTTCATCCTGGCCGGCGCACCGCTGGTGGAATCCACTCACGGCGACCTGAAGTTCACCGCGCCCCTGACCGGCATCACCGCCGCCGTGGTCGGTGTGGTGCTGAATCTGGCGCTGTTCTTCGGCTGGCATGTGATCTGGCCTCGCGCCACCGAGGCCGCGCCGTTCTCCGGCGGCTTTGAATGGTTTTATGCCCTGATCTCGGTCGCCGCCTTCATTGCCCTGTGGAAGTACAAGCAGGACATCATGAAAGTCATCGCCGCCTGCGCCGCCATCGGCCTCGTTTACACCTACATTGTTTGAGGAATGCCCATGACCTATGAACTGAAACCCCTGTCCTGCGACCCGGCCAAGCTCAACGGCCTGTCAGAGAAGCTCATCGTCAGTCACTGGGAAAACAACTACGGCGGCGCGGTGAAGCGTCTCAACGCCATCGAACGACGGCTGGAGGATATGGATTGGGCTGCGGCTCCGGTGTTCGAGATCAACGGCCTGAAGCGCGAGGAGATGATCGCTGCTGGTTCGATGATCTTGCACGAGGTCTATTTCGACTCCCTCGGTGGCGCGGGCGGCAATCCTGCCGGCGCACTCAAGGCGGCCATCGAACGTGATTTCGGCGGGCTGGATGCCTGGCGCGCGGAATTCACCGCCATGGGCAAGGCCCAGGGCGGTGGTTCCGGCTGGACCCTGCTGGTCTGGAGCCCGCGCCGAGCCCGTCTGGTCAATGCCTGGGCTGCCGACCACGCCCACAACCTGGCTGGTGCGACGCCGCTGATCGCGCTCGATATGTACGAACACAGCTACCACATTGATTTCGGCGCCAAGGCCGGCGCCTATGTGGACGCCTTCATGCAAAACCTATCCTGGCGCGCCGCCGAGGCCGCCTTCACCAGACTAGGAGACTGAACATGGAACGCACCATCAAACCCGAAACGCTGAAATCCGAATTGGCCGGCAAGTACATACTCGATGTCCGCCGCATTGCCGATCACACCGCCTCCAGCGAGCAGATCGCCGGCGCCAACTGGCACGATCCGGAAAAACTCCTCGACTGGGCAGACAGCCTGCCGCAGGATCAGGCCATCGTGCTTTACTGTGTGCGCGGCGGCGGCGTGTCGAACAGCGTCGTCGATGCGCTGCAAGCCAAAGGCCTGCAAGCCCGTTTTATCGAAGGTGGCTTCGAAGGCTGGAAAGCGGCCGGCGGCGAAGTCGTGGCCAAGTAATCCAGTTTCATTGCGGTCCGCAAGGAGGCGAGATGAGCAACAGCGAGCATTGGGAAAACGTCTACCGCAGCAAGAAGGTCGACAGCGTCAGCTGGTTCCAGCCGCGCGCCGAAATCTCACTGGAAATCATCCGCAGCACCGGGCTGAATCCCGCCGAAGCGCGCGTCATCGACGTGGGGGCCGGCGCATCCGTGCTGGTCGACGACTTGCTGGATGCGAACTACCAGCATGTCACCGTGCTGGATATCGCCGAATCTTCGCTGACGGTCAGCCGCGCCCGGCTGGGTGAGCGTGCAGCCCGTGTCGATTGGCGGGTTGGGGATGTGACCACGGTGGATTTGCCGCAAGCGGGCTACGACATTTGGCACGACCGCGCGGTGTTTCACTTCCTGACCCGGGAAGAAGATCGCAAACGCTATGTCGAACAGGTCTGGCGCGCCGTGCGGCCGGGTGGTTTCGTCATCGTCGCCACTTTCGGCCCCAACGGCCCGTTGCAGTGTTCCAACCTGGATGTCTGCCGCTATGCGCCGGAAGACCTGCATGGCGAGTTCGGTGCTGGCTATGAATTGATTTCGCATCAGGCCGAGATGCACGCAACCCCCGCCGGCAAGTCGCAGGAATTTGTCTATTGCTACTGCCGCCGCTCTGCCTGAGTGTCGCGGCACCTTATTGAAAGCGCTGAAACATGAAATGGATCACCCGTGAACGCCCCAAGATCGACCGCATCGCCTGCCCCTGGCTGATCGCCCGTTTCATCGACGAATCTCCCGAATTTCTCTATGTGCCGGGTGGCGACGTTCTGAAAGTGGCGGCTGAAACCGGGGCCACGCCGTATGACATCCCCGGCGTGGAATACGGCCATCACGGCGAGTTTTGCAGCTTCGACGCCTTCATCGAGCGGCACAACCTCGCCGATCCCGCTCTGCACAAGCTGGCACTGATCGTGCGTGGCGCGGACTGCGGCGCGCCACATCTGGCCAAGGAGGCGGCGGGTTTGCTGGCGATTTCCAAGGGCTTGTCGTTGAATTTCGAGGATGACCACGAGATGTTGAGGCACGGCATGGTGATCTACGACGCGCTGTACGCCAGTTGCGCCGACACGCCGTTGAAGAAACTGGGGCGGCTGATGGGGTTGAAGTGACGCCTCACTACGTCATTCCCGCGCAAGCGGAAATCCAGATTGCTCGACTGTTTTCCTTTTCGCGGCAATCAGAAAAACGTACTGGATACCGGCACATGTCGGAATGACGCTCCGCTCGATGTCATTCCTGCGACTCTCCCCCGAAACACGCTCGCTGATCATCGCTCGAGCACTGCGGGCTTTTATCGATGGTTTCATCTGCATCCTCCTGCCCGCCTATCTGCTGGCGCTTGGCCTGGGCGCGTTCGAGGTGGCTGCCCGCCCGATTCCACTGCGGAGACGATCGAAGAAGAAAGATCATTTAAACGCCAGGTCGATCAATGGCGGTGGGGGCGTTGAATGGGCTCGATGGACTTCCTCCAATTTCCGAAGGGCCAACTTGCCGACATGCCAGACATGGAGATTGGTTTCCCGGGCGAAGTTCTGATTCTGACCGTTCTCAACCACCACCCGGGTCTGCTCCACAACGGGGAGATCCATCTCCCGGTAAATCAGTACCTTGCCAGTTTCGGTCTGGTTGTTCCTCACCCAAACCACCGTTTGATTTGTAGGGGGTCCACTGGACTGAAGCTAGTCAGCCTGTGTTCAGCCGATTCACCGCTTTTTCCCGCCAATTTGGCGACAGCACTTCCAGATCGGCGATTTCTGCCAGCGCGGCGCGATCCGGGTTTGCGTGGTGAAGCTGCCGGAACAGGCGCGTCAGCGGCCAATCCAGGTAGGGGCGTTGCATCAACGTCAATGGGTCATCCGACATCACGCTGCCCTCAGTCAGCACCCGGTAATACCAACCGCTACGCAGGCTGATCTGAACCCGATGCACCATGTCGCTGACGCCGAAGCGATGGTTGAGTTTCCAGCATGGGGTTCTGCCTTGTGAAACCTGGATCAGGGCGCTGCCTAGTAGGAAGATGTCGCCCAGGCAGACGTTGTCTTCATGCAGGCCTTGTGTGCTCAGGTTTTCACCGAAGCCGCCGGGGTGAAACAGATGCGCCTGTTCGGGCAAGGCTGCCGCCCACGCCGCGTAGTGTTCAAACGGGTAGTGATGTAAGGCCTTGTCGATGCCGCCGTGATGCAGTTTGTCGGCCTGTTCGTCGCCGTCGAGGCCCAGTTTGCCGACTTTGATCGGGCCGCTCACCGGCTTTTTGGCAATGCCGCTCATCTGGCCCGCCGGGCCGAATGTTTGCACGCGGCCGATGCGCAGGCTGAGCAGTCGGAAACTGGCGATTTCAGTCACAGATCAAACTCAGGTGGCGCGCAGTACCAGCGTCGGTGCTTCTGATTCCTGCAGCAGTATGCGGCGCACTCTCTCTTGCCAGAGTTGGCCGAAGGTGGCGCGTTCTGCTGCATCGGCGACGCCGCCGACAACGCGGGCCATCAGGGACGGCAGGTCTGGCGATGGCGGCACGGCTTCCGGGTGGTAATCGACCAGCACCGAGGCGCCGCTGTCGAGCCGGCTGAAGCGGGCTTCGGCGGCAATATCGACGCCAAATTTGAGCAAGTCTCGGCGCACATGCTGGCCGCCGAGTCCCTTGAAGCCGCCATCGCTCGCCGCACCCGTAATCAGGCTGAGCACGGCGCCGACGACGCCGACGGTGCCGGCGTCCTGTGTGCCGCGCAGCTCAACCCGGATATCGCCGCGCAACGGCAAGCTGTCCGGGTACAACGCGGCAAGCGCGCGGCTGGCCATCAGCCAGGCGCCAGCGACTGTGGGGCAGGAATGGCCGGCGAGTTTGACTGCATCGCTATAGTGGTACTCGATGACGCCATCAGTCGCCGCGCCCAGCGTGTCGGCCAACTTGTCGCGTAGTGTGATGCTGGGAACCAGCTGGAAGAATTCGGGAAAAGCCATGCTGAACCTCAAGAAAATAGAATGACGATCATCACTCTAGTTGCGGGCTTTGCCCGATGCCTTGACTTCGGGCAGGTCGTCGCTGGCAAGGTAAGGGACTGGATTCCCGCACTCGCGGGAATGACGATTTGATCAGCATCTCTTTAATCAAGATAACCGCCATGTTTCAGGAACAGGTGTTTCGCCTGCAGCAGGTTCAGCCATTGCCGGATGGCGCTTGCGGCGAGCAGAAGGAGGCCGGCGATGCTGGCGTAGCGGTTGATTGGCGTTGGCAGTAAGGGTGTAGGCAACAGCAGGGCCAGGCTGGCCAGATGCAGCCGGAAATGAATCCGCGCCAGGTTGTCCGGAATCATCTGCTTCATGTTCGGGATGCTGCCTACCTTGGCATGTGTCTGGGTCTTGAGATGAAACCAGGCCAGAAAGGGCACGATTTTGTACAGCATGCCGCCGACTACCGAAGCCACGAAACCCAGCAGGAAGGCGATGCCGAGGCTGATTTCGGCGGCATCCGTCCAATCTTCCGGCAGCCAATGCAGAACCGGGAAGACCAGCGCGCTGAAGATCAGGCTGGCCAAGCCGAAACGCCAGAAATTCAACGTGGTATCGGGCAACTTGCGGCGTCTGCCGGCTTGCAGCCGCAAGGTCACGCTGGCGAACACAATGCTGCTGGCGCTCAGCAGCAGGGTGCCGAGTAGTCCAAAGCTGGCCATCGATTCAACTTGTGTCGCCACGGAAATCAACAACAAACCGAGAAACAGGATCCAGGTCAGCCCGTGCGTCAGCCAGCGCGGATAAGGCCGCGTGATCTGCAACATCGGCACGACTTGATAAGCGACACCGATGATCAGGATCAATACCCAGCCGATCAGCCCCCAGGCGGCATGCAGTGCGGTCAGTTCGGTGATCGCCGAGACTGGCCACAGGCTGGCAAAAGCGCCGGCCAGCAGGATGCCGAGCAGCAGCGTGATGACCAACGCCAGCGCAGCCTGGCGAATTGGCCAGGCAACCAGAGGCGCGGCGGTTTTGATCAGACTGACGCTGATGGCGATGCTGAACGGAATCAGGCCGGCGGCCAGAATCCATATCCCGGCATAGAGCCAGAGCGGTTCGCCAAGCAGGAAACCGAGCGCCAGACTGGGCGTGCCAATACTCAATCCAAGCAGGCCAAGCCAGCCAACCAGGCGCACCGCCGGTACTGGTGTGCCGAGTACTACCGGCAACATTTGCAGCAAGGCACCCAGCATCACCATGGCCAGGTAGCCCAGTGTGACCAGATGCGTCAGTGCCAGGCTGATCGGTGACCAGCGCGTGGTGAGCCAATCCGGCAGGAGGGTGCCGAGACCAGCGGCAAGCAGGATGAACAGCGGGGCGACCAGGAAGTAGCGTAGCGGTGCGCCGAAAGGCGGCCCCTGGTCATAGGACAGGCCGGATTCAGCCATCGTTTTTCAGTTTGTCCGGCGACGTTCGTCGCTCGATAGTGATCTCGTAGCAGTCGTTCTCGATCATCCGCGCGCGGTGGCTGAAGCCCCGGAGTTTCAGTTCGCTATACAGCGGGATTGGTTCACGATGGATCAGAAAATGAATGCCCTGGCCGGGGCGCAAGCTGAAGAGTGCATTCAGCACACGTTCCATCGGTTCCGGCGGTTCCAGCCAGCGGGCATCGACCCGCACCCAGCGGTCGGACTGGGCTTCTGCTTGCCTCTCGCTATCACTGCCGGTCATGCCGTCAGCGCTTCCATTTCGAGCACCATCACGCCGGCGTTGTCGGCCAGAGCTTGGTCGGCCATCGGATAAAGAATCTGTTCTTCTTTCGTATTGTGCTGACGCAACAGCATCAGCAGTGTTTCCGCTAAACCCAGGTAGACATCGGCATTCCTGCTCGCCAGCGCATCTGTCATGCCTTGCAGGGTTTCCCGAATTTCGACATGTTCGCTGCGCATCACGGCGGTGGGGCCGTGGCTGATGCCGGTTCGCTCTTCGAAGGCGGGAAAAAGTATGTTTTCCTCACGCGTGAAGTGAAGCAGCGTAGCGGCTTCAAAGGCCTTGAATTGAGTCATCGCGGTTTGCCAGTCATCGTTGGCAACGGCGTTTTCGGCTTCCGCGAACAGGTCGTCGCAATGATGATGGTCAGCCGTCAGGTAGTCGCTGATGTCGTGCATGACGTTCTTTCTTGTGAAGTTGATCGTACTTAATCTTTCAGCGCCAACCTGCGTAACGCCAGCACGAGATGCCCCAGCCCGACTGGCATCTTTGCGGCGGCGGTTTCAAGTTCGACGGCGTCGAGCATGTTTTTCACCGTCAAGCCGAGATCGGTATCGCCTTCGATCAGCAATTTGCGATTGAAGAACAGCGTGTCCGGGTCTTCCAGACGCAGCGCCAGACGCGCGAAATCGGCGCTGGTCGCGGTGAACGTGACATCGGCACGGGAACGGCGTTCGGCGCGGAAACCCTCGGCATGCAGCGTGAAAAAAAACTGCAGGCCGATATCGCTCACCTGGACGCAGAAGTGGCGGCCATGAACATGCGACCAATCCAGTTCGCGCAGCGACGGCCATGCGGCCAGATTGGCGGCGAAGGCAAAAGCGCGCGAGGTGGGTGGCGTAAACGGCCAGGCCGGAATGGTGACGGTAAGCCTTGAAAGGACACGCGGCAGGGTGGGTAAATGCAGCGTCGGCAACGTCATGCGGGTTCTCCTTCGGTGACGGGGGTGTTGACTGGGTGAAAGGCCATGCCGGCTTCGCCCAGCCAGTAGCCGTCACACGGCGCAGCGGGCATAAAGCGATCTAGTTGGGCGGGGGCCTGTGCCGGTTTGATGTCGCCAACCGCGAGGGCGCGGAAGATCTCGACCACACGGTGCATGTTGCGCGCCTGCGGCGACAGTCGCAGCACGTCGATGCCGGCAGCGGCGAATTCGTCGAACCGATGCGCCAGGCTCATAACCTTGGCCGACTGGGTCTGGATGCCATTGATGGCGAGAAAGTCTTCGCCTTCGCGCGAAGTCAGCACCAGCCCGTCGGGATGATCGAGGCAGCGGAACTGGCAGTCATCCTTCTGCAGGTTGTAATGCCGCGCGGTGAAACAGCGCGCCGAGAACGCCAGCGGCAGCCGGCCGTAGCCGAACAGTTCGGTTTCAATCCAGGTCGCGCTGTTGGGTAAAGGCTGCAATGCCGCCAGCATGTCCTTGATCATCTCGCGCGGCATTTCCACTGGAGGCACCCAGCGCGTTGCCCCCATTTCGGCCAGCATCGCCAGCGTGTCCGGGTTATAGGCATTCAGCGTCGGTCCGGCGACGAAGGTTAGTCTGGCTTCCGCCAGTAAACGCACCGCGCCCCATTCGTTGGCTTCGACCTTGAATCTTCCATCGGTGATCAATTTGCGAAGCGCCTTCAGGTCGGATTCCGATTCGATCAGTGTCTGGCTGGACAACACGACTTCCTTGCCGGCGGCGCTGAGTTTTTCCGCCAGTTCCAAATAGTCCGGCAGACGCAGCAGATGCCGCCGCGAACACACGGTTTCGCCCAGATAGACGATGTCCAGCGGCCATTTGGCGGCTTGTTCGTAGAAGGCGAGAGTGTCCTCGCGTGACCAGTAGTAGAGGAGGGGGCCAAGGGAGAGTTTCATACGCTTCACTTCCATGGCCGGTAATACGCGCCGAGCGTGTTCATGCTGCCTTCCGACACCTTGGCCAGCGCCGCCTGCCAGGCCGGTTGTGTTTTGAAGGTTTCCCGATTCTTCTTCACCGCATCGATCGCGGCGCGCCAGACCTGGGTGACCTGCGCGACATAAGCCGGGCTACGCTGGCGGCCTTCAATCTTGATGGCTGCGATACCCAGCCGCGCCATTTCCGGCAGCATGTCCATCGAATTCAAACTGGTTGGCTCTTCCAGTGCGTAATAGGTTTCGCCCTGAACTTCGAAACGGCCTTTGCACAGCGTCGGATAGCCGGCTTTTTCGTTATTTGCGTAGCGGTCGATCAGCACACCGTTGAGGCGGGTTTCCATGCCTTTTGGAGTTTGTTCCCAGCGCACCGCGTGGCCAGGTGAGCAGGCGCCGAAGGTATTTGGCGAATCGCCACAGGCGTAGGACGACAGCAGGCAGCGGCCTTCGACCATGACGCACAAACCACCAAATCCGAACAGTTCGATTTCAACTTCGGTGTTGTCGATGACGTTTTCCACTTGCGCCAGTGACAACACGCGCGGCAACACAGCGCGTTGAATGCCGAAGCGCTCGCGATAAAAATTGACGGCTTCATAACTGGTGGCGGAACCCTGCACCGACAGATGCAGGCGCAGTTGCGGATGGGTCTTGCGGGCATAGTCCATCAGGCCGGGGTCGGCCAGGATGATCGCGTCGACGCCGAGACTGGCGGCGGTATCCACCGCCTTGTGCCAGCGGGACAAGGTGGCCGGCTGCGGGTAGGTATTCAGCGCCATCAACACTTTGCGACGTTTGCCCTGGGCGTAGCGAATGCCTTCCACGAGCGATTTCTCGTCGAAGTTCAGGCCGGAAAAATTGCGCGCGTTGGTGTTGTCCTTCAGGCCGAGATAGACGCCATCGGCGCCGTTGTCGACCGCGGTTTTCAGCGCCGGCAGGCTGCCGGCGGGGCATATCAGTTCAAGCAGAGCGGGATTCGACATGTCTTCAAGCAGATGTATTGCAGGAGCTAAACATACCTTCTTGTCTTTTATTGTGCCGAAAAACAAAGGCTGCTGACTATCACCACCAACGATCTGCTTCGCCTTGCCGCAGCCAATATGGCCGTCCGGCTTGCACCGGACGGCCGACCTGGAGTATCAGGCCTGGACGATGAAATCGATCATGACGCCTTCTTCGCTTTGATCGAGATATTTGATCTCGATCCTTTCACCATAACGGGCCTGCATCTGCTGCAGCAGCGGAATCGGGTTGTGATCGTTGACGAAGCGCATGCGCTCACCCGGTTGCAGTGAATCGAGCGCGCCGAAGATCGCGGCGTGGCGAAACCGCTTGGCAATGCCGCGTGCGTCGAAGCCGTAGATGCTGTCGGCCCGGTTGTGGTTGTGGACGATGGGCTGGACCGGGATATTGATGTTCATGCTGGAAACTCTCAGGTGATTGGGGTGGGTGAATACTTGACTAATGAGCTTGGGATTGCCTTGACAATTGTCAGTGCTCGCCCTTGGTCTTGCGCACGCCGGCAACGCGGTTGCCCTGTTTTTGCGGGCCGCCCATCGGGAAGATGTCGTGCAGATAGCGGCTGTTGCCTTTCTCCGGACCCCATATTTCGCGGAAATGCATGACCATGTCGCGCACCTGTGCCTGCACGCTGTGCTCCTCGTAATAAGCGCGGATGAAGTGGATGACCTGCCAGTGTTCATCGGTCAGCGTCAGGCCTTCCTTCTCGGCCTGGGCGCGCGCGAAACCTTCGCTCCAGGCATCCATGTCGAGGATGTAGCCTTCCGGATCGGTCAGCACTTCCTGGCCATCCACCAGCAGCTTGCAGGTGTAGATGGAGTAGGGACTGGTGCTGTCGATGGCATCTTTCCGATAGTTGATCTTGGGCATGTGGGATGTGGATGACATGCTGGACTCCGTCTTCAACATTGACTCTGCTCCATAAAAAGACCGCCGCGCAGCTCCCGCACTTGAGCAGGCACATGGGGAAACAGGGCGGGATGCATGATGATCGCGGCGGTGTAAAACGGGTTTGACAAAAGTCATTCGGACTTCAGTTCGTCCCGGGTTCAGGCGGTCCGTTTTGCGCGCACGATCTGATAGGCGCGGAACAGGTAGCCGACCGGCGCGCTCCAGATATGTACCAGACGGGTGAATGGGAAGAACAGGAACACCGACAGGCCGAAGAAGATGTGCAGCTTGTAGACGGTGTCGATGCCGCGCAGCAGTTCCGGATTCGGCTGCAGGATGATGACGCTCTGCACCCATTCGGCCAGGCGCAGCATCACCGACGCATCGCCATGTTCGGCGTGGCCGATCGACCAGAAGATGGTGGAGAAGCCGACCAGTGCGGTCATGATCAACCAGCCCAGGATGTTGATGTCCATCCAGCGGCTGGCGGCGCGGACACGCGGGTTGAACAGCCGGCGCAGCCAGAGGATGAGACCGCCGAAGATGGTCATCAGTCCGAACACGCCGCCGGCGAAGATGGCGATACCCTGGTGCGCCATGTCCGAAATGCCCAGCGCCAGGAACACCGAATGCGGCATCACCAAGCCGACCAGATGACCGAAAAAGATGCCGAGGATGCCGATGTGGAAGACGTTGCTGGCGAAGCGCATGTATTGCTTGGGTAGCAGCTGGCTGGAATCGCTTTTCCAGGTGTATTGCTCGTTGTCGAAACGGATCCAGCTACCCAGAATGAAGGTGGCCAGGCAAAGGTAGGGATAAACCCCGAAAACGATTTGATGCAGATCCATGAGTTGCTCCTTATGGGTTAGCCGTAGGGTGCGCCGTGCGCACCATTTCCAGACGGGCGGTGCGCACGGCGCACCCTACAAAATCGGCCATTTTCACGCTGCCGCCCGAACCAGCAGGCTGCGTTGTTCGACCAGTCGAATCAGCGGCGCGTAGGGGCTGCCGGCTTCTTCCAGGTTAGTGGCGAGCACGTTCAGCACCTTGCTCCATTGCGACAGGAACATGTGCGCCTCCTCTTCTTCGAGCATGGCGGCGAATTCCAGGATCAGCGGCAGGAAGTCCGGCAGTTCATTCGATTTGCCGTCGTCGACGAGCTCGTCGTTGGCCGCTTTGGTCGCTTCGGCGGTGCGCATCTCGACGCCGTATTGCTTGTAGAACTCGGTCAGGTCGATCAGCGCAGGGCCACGATTCTTGTCGTCGCCGAACAGGTGATGCGTCAGATGCAGCGCGTGTTCCGGCGTCAGGTCGAAGGTCTGCACATAGGCGGCCTGGGCTTCGGTGGTATCGAGTTCGCTGAGATGGCTGAAGAAGCGGTCCAGCACCAGCCATTCGGCGGCTTCGAAACTGCGGCCGGAGCCGTGGTTGATTTCTTCGCGCAGTTCGGGAAGCGCGGCGATCAGTTCCGCGTCCGGATAGTCGAGCAATTTGGAAATCAGTTTGTAGAACATGGGGTTCTCCTGGGGTTTGTTCTCCCTCCCTCTCGCGAGGGAGGGCAGAGCGTTAGCGTTCGTCCGCCGCCGGCGCCGGGTCACGGGGTTCCACCGTCTCTTTGCGCCGTTCCGGGAACAGCGAGTTGGGCGAAATGCCGGGCGAGGAGTCGTTGCCGAAGCTGAAGCCGTTCTGGCCCTGGTGGCCGTAGAAGTCTTCCAGCGTGACTTCCTGATGCCCGGTGGGGATCACGAAACGGTCTTCGTAGTTGGCGATGGCCAGGTAGCGATACATCTCCAGCGCCATCTCCACGCTCATGCCGATTTCATCCAGCGCGCGGGTATCGGGAATGCCCTCGACGTGAACCGAACGCTGGTAGGCGCGCATCGCGATCATGCGTTTCAGCGCCGAAACAATCGGTGCTTCCTTGCCGGCGGTGAGCAGGTTGGCCAGGTATTTCACCGGCATGCGCAGGTTCTCCACCGGCGGAATCACGCTGCCCGGGTCGGACGACAGCGCGCCCTGGTCGATGTGCGATTGCACCGGCGACAGCGGCGGCACGTACCAGACCATCGGCAGCGTGCGGAACTCCGGGTGCATCGGGAAGGCGATCTTCCAGTCCACCGCCATCTTGTAGATCGGCGACTTGCGCGCGGCTTCCATCCAGTCGTCAGGGATGCCGTCGATGCGCGCCTGCTTGATCACTTCCGGATCGTTCGGGTCGAGGAAGATGTCGAGCTGGGCCTGATACAGATCCTGCTCGTTCGGCACCGAGGCCAGCGCTTCGATCTTGTCGGCGTCGTACAGCATGATGCCGTTGTAGCGGATGCGGCCGACGCAGGATTCGGAACACACCGTCGGCATGCCGGATTCGACGCGCGGATAGCAGCCGATGCACTTCTCGGCCTTGCCCGATTCCCAGTTGTAGAACACCTTCTTGTACGGGCAGGAGCTGATGCACATGCGCCAGCCCCGGCACTTGTCCTGGTCCACCAGCACAATGCCGTCTTCCTCGCGTTTGTAAAGCGAGCCGGACGGGCAGGACGCCACGCACGCCGGGTTGATGCAGTGGTTGCAGATGCGCGGCAGATACATATGGAAGGTGTTCTCGAACTGCTTGTAGATCGCCTTTTCCAGGTTGTGCATGTTGCGATCCTTGGCGCGCTTGTCGAACTCGCCGGCCAGATCGTCTTCCCAGTTCGGACCCCAGGTGATCTTGTCCATCTTCTCGCCGGTAATCTGCGACACCGGGCGAGCCGTCGGCGCGGCCTCGCTCAACGGCGCGTTCTGCAGACGGGCGTAATCGAAGGTGAACGGCTCGTAGTAATCATCGATTTCCGGCATGTCCGGGTTGGCGAAGATGTTCAGCAACCGATCCAGCTTGGAGCCGGATTTCAGCTGCAGCTTGCCGTTTTTCAGTTCCCAGCCGCCGCGCCAGATTTCCTGGTTTTCCCACTGCTTCGGATAACCGATGCCAGGCTTCGATTCGACGTTGTTGAACCAGGCGTATTCGACGCCCTTGCGGTTGGTCCAGACGTTCTTGCAGGTCACCGAACAGGTGTGGCAACCGATGCAC
>JAGUXX010000155.1 GCA_020061585.1 Betaproteobacteria bacterium
ATGCCTTGCAACGGCTTCTTCACTGGTTTGGCCAGTTCGTCATAGCCGAAGTCTTCGATCAGCACTTCCACCATGTGCTTGATTTCCGGGATCACCTTGATCTGCAACCCGGCTTCCTTCAGCGCGGTCTGGGTGTCGGCCATCAGAACAGAACTGTGTTCCAGACGCTCTTTCGACTCGCGCGAACCCAGCCAGCAGGCGGCACAGGTGGCGACGATATCCTGGCCGGGCAAATTGGTTTCGGCCAGCGCGAAATTGCGCGCGTTCATCACATGACGCGGCAGTTCTCCGGCTTCGGCATAGCTGACCGAAGCACCGCAACAGTTCCAGTCCGGAATCTCGGTCATCTTGATATCGAGCGTCTTGCACATGGACTCGACCGAAACCAGATAGTTGGAGGCCGATGCGCCCTTCTGGGACGAACAACCGGGGTAGAAAGCGTATTCCTTGCGTGCCATCTTCTATCTCTCCTTAGCCCTTGGCCTTGCGTTGAGCTTCAAGCTCCTTGGCCTTGGCCAGCATGGCGTGAATACCCTTGAGGTCCTTGCATTTGTGGCCCATGCCCAGCGCTTCCAGCGGATTCAGGCGCCCCGCCTTGACCAGGCCCAATGCAACGGACTGCATTTCCATGCCCTTCTTGACGCCGGAACCGAAACCATCCTTGAAGTACAGTGACTGAGTCAGTTTGACTTCATTGACGCGGCCGTACTTGGTGGCGTTGTTCCAGAAAGTCCTCGACAGGTGCATGGTCGGCTGATTCTTCGGCGCGCGACCGATGCGGTAGGCGTACTCGGCAATGCCGTGCATGACGTGGGTGACCGGCACCTTGCGCGGGCAGCGCACGTAGCAGTTGTAGCACGACGTGCACATGTACATGCCCTGCGCGTTCAGCACTTCCTCGCGCTTGCCGGCGCGGATCAGCATGAAGATTTCCTGCGGCGGATGATCCCAGCCGCTATGGAAATTGGTCGGGCAGGAGCCGGAACACAGGCCGCACTGCATGCACATCTTGACCCACTCGCCCATTTCCGCCTGCTCTTCAATTTCCTTCAGGAAATTGTTTTTGTAGCGGTCGGCCATCTGTGTGTTGATATCGCTCATGGTCGATCTCCTTGATATGGCCTAGAAGCCCTTGAACGGGGAAGGCGGGAAGGACTTGATCAATGCGGCGTACTCATTGATCTTCTGCGGCAAGGTGGCCATGTCGGTGATGGCGACTTCGATATCCTTGACCCGATCGGTTTCCAGATTCATGCCCTTGAGCGTGTCGCCGACCTTGGACAGGCGGTAACGGCCGAGTTCGGAACCCTTGACGAAGTGGCACTGGTAATCTTCACCGTGCTTGCAACCCATCAGCATGACGCCGTCGTAACCGCCATTCAGCGCGTCGGTGATCCAGATGGTGTTGACCGAACCCAGACAGCGCACCGGGATGACGCGCACATACGGGTCGTATTCGTGGTGGTTCATGCCGGCCATGTCCAACGCCGGGTAGGCATCGTTTTCGCAGGCCAGGATCAGGATGCGCGGCTTCTCGGAGAATTCGTCCGGCACATCGACGGCCTTGATCTGGGCGCCGACGGTATTGACCGAGTAGTTCTCGAACGAAATCACGCGCACCGGGCAGGCACCCATACAGGTACCGCAACGACGGCAACGCGATTCGTTGAACAGCGGGAAACGCTTTTCGTCTTCGTCGATGGCGCCGAACGGGCATTCCACGGTGCAGCGTTTGCACTGAGTGCAGCCTTCCAGACGCACGGTGGGGAACGACAGGTCGCCGGCGCGCGGGTGCGCCGCCTTGCCGAGACCGGCGTTTTCCATCGCCTGGATGGCCTTCATCGCGGCGCCGGTGGCATCTTCCTGGGCTTGCAGGATGTCCATCGGGCGACGCACCGGGCCGGCGGTGTAGATGCCGGTACGACGGGTTTCGTAGGGGAAGCAGATGAAGTGCGAGTCGGTGAAGCCATGTTTGAACTGCGGCATGTCCGGTCCCTGACGGTAGGTCAGGTTGAGGATGGACTCGGGGGCGATGGTCGCCACGATTTCCTTCGGCGCTTCACCTTCGACAGCGGCTTCCGCCTCGGCCGGCGCGGCGACAGGGGCATCGATATTGACGCCGGAGACCGGCACCATGCCGGTCGCAAGTACGACCAGATCGGCTTGCGCTTCCGTGTCTTCGTTCAGGATCAGATCCGTGAACTTGACGGTGCAACTGTTGCCGTTGGGGGTGACTTGCGACACCACGCCCTTGGAGAAGATCACGCCCTTGTTCTGAGCGGCGCGGTAGAAGTCCTCGCCGTTGCCCGGGGTACGCAGGTCGGTGAACAGCACCACGGTGTCGATGTCCGGATTGCTGTCCTTGAAGTACATCGCCTGCTTGATGCTGGTGTTGCAGCAGAAGCCGGAACAGTACTGCAGGTGCGTGCCAGTAGCATCGCGTTGACCGGCGCACTGGACGAACACCACGGATTTGACCGGCTGACCATCCGAAGGCCGAGTGATCGGCTTGCCTTCGGCGGCGGCGGCTTTCGCCAAGGCTTCCAGACCGGCCTGATCGACCACATTGGGGGTCTTGCCGTAGGCAAACTCGGGCAGCTTGTTGGCGTCGTATAAAGTAAAACCCGTCGCCTGGATGATCGCGCCGATGTCTTCCTGCGCAATCGCGCCGGATTCGATGGCGATCTCGACCTTGAAGCGACCCGGCGCGCCATCGGTCTTGGCGATGGTGGCGTTCAGGTAGACCTTGATATTGGAGTCGGCTTCGATACGCGCGACCAAGTCGGCCACGCCATTGTCTTCCGGCGCCTTGTACGGCTCACGCGTCGGCACGCGTTTGTGCAGCTTGGCGGCCCAACCGCCGAGCGCGGCGGATTTCTCCACCAGCACGACTTTGTAGCCGGCTTTGGAAGACTCCAGCGCCGAGGTCATGCCGGACATGCCGCCACCAACCACCAGCAAGGTCTTCACCGAACCGGTCTTCTGGTTGCCGGGCGGCACGGTCATCGCCTTGACTTCGGCGCAGGCCATGCGCACGTAGTCTTCCGCCATTTCCTGGGTGGTCTCGCGCGCTTCGTCGGTATCCGGACGAATCCAGATCACGCCTTCGCGCAGGTTGCCACGGCTCATCGCGATGGTCGGGAAATTGAACGCCTCGGTCTTGGCGCGGCGCGAACAGGCGCACAGCGCGGCGTGGGTGACGCCTTCATTCTCGATGTCGTTGTTGATCATCGCCACGCCTTCGGCGGAACAGAGGAAGTCGTGCTCGCGCACGATGTTCATCTTGCCGGACTTGGTGGCGGCTTTCACCAGGGCGTCGGTATCGAGACGGGTCCCGATCTCGCAACCCTTGCAGATATAAGCAGCAGTTTTCGTTTCAGCCATTGTTCTCAAGCCTCCGCGCGGGCGACTTTGTTGACGACCTGGATGGCCCGCAGTGCGGCAGCGGTAGCGCTTTGCACGGCGCGGTTCACATCCAGCGCGTTGGTGGCGCAACCAGCGCCGAAGATGCCGGCGTTGGCCGGGTCCGCCATGATGAAGCCGGAGGAATCCGACATCACTTCAGCAGGAATCTGCAAGCCCTTGACCGAAGGCTCCATGCCCAAGGCCAGCACGACCAGATCGTGGGCTTGCGCGTAGCGCTTGTAGCCCTCGACATTGACGCCGTTGCAGACTGGATTGCCGTCCTTGTCCTCGGTGATGCGGGCCACCTTGGACTTGACGAAATTCACGTTTGGATTGGCTCTGACCTTCTGGTAGAAGTCTTCGAAGCGGTCGATGGCGCGGATGTCGATGTAATAGATGGTCGACTTGCCGGCGTCGCCGAAGGCTTCCTGCACATAGTGGGTCTGCTTCAGCGAGCCCATGCAGCAGAAGCGCGAACAGTGACGCAGATGGTTTTCATCTCGCGAACCGGCGCACTGGATGAAGGCGACGTTCTTCGCTTCCTTGCCGTCGGACGGGCGCAGGATCTTGCCGCCGGTCGGCCCGTGCGGATCGGCCAGACGCTCGAATTCGACATTGGAGATGACATTCTTGAACCGACCATAACCGTAGTAGACGATCTTGGTCGCGTCATACGGTTGCCAGCCGGTGGCCCAGACAATGGCGCCGGCGTTCAGCGTGACGGTCTCTTCCTGCATGTCCAACTCGACCGCGCCGTATTTGCAGGCGGCCTTGGCGGCTTCGCCATCCGGCGTGCCGACGATGCTGGAATCGATCACGTAACGCTGCGGGAAGGCCATGCTGGACGGCAGATAAGCCGCCTTGATCTTGCCCAGGTTGTAGTTGAAGGCGTCGTCGATCTCGGTCTGCACCGCCTTGCCGCATTCGCCGCAGGCCGTGCAGTTGTCGTTGACGTAGCGCGGCTTCAGCTTCACCGAGATGTTGTACGCACCTTTGTCGCCGGTAATGCCGGTGACTTCCGCCATGGTCAGCACCTGGATACGCGGATTGGCTTTGAGCCGGCGCAGGTTGATTTCCAGGCCACAGGTGGGATGGCACATTTTGGGGAAGTACCGATACAACTGAACGGTACGACCGCCCAAGTACGGGTTCTTCTCCACCAGCACGACTTGCTTTCCGGTTTCAGCGGCTTCCAATGCCGCAGTCATGCCGGAAATGCCGCCGCCCACGACCAGAATGGTCTGGTTGGTCGCCACTACAGACGTCATGTATCGCCTCCGAAGGGTGAAGACTTGAAGAAATGGGGAGAATCGGGCCAGACCTGCCGCCCGATTGAAATAGGCGCGAATGTTACCCGCAAAGAGCCTCTAGCCGCGATATTGGTTTAATCGAAAGTTCTTATGAACGAATAGACTGGGTAAATCCGCGGGGGAGCCAAGGTCTTGCGTTTGGTCTTGGCCCACACCTCATAATCAGCTCAGCCGCGCGCGTTGCGCCTGAGTTTTTTCCAGGGTTGCGATGAAATCCGCCAGGCGCTTCTGTTCCTGCTCGACCACGGCGGCGGGGGCTTTATCGACAAAACTGGCATTGCCCAGTTTGCCGCGCGCTTTGCCGACTTCCCCGGCCAGGCGCGCGATTTCCTTGTCGAGGCGAGCAATTTCGGCATTCCTGTCGATTTCGATGTGCAACATGACCCGCCAGTCGCCGACGATGGCGACCGGCGCCTCGCCATCCGGCAAGGCGTCGACGATGCGCACTTCCGCCAGACGACCCAGCGACTTCAGGTACGGCGCATAGACCGCGGCGCGCAAGGCTTCGCCTTCGACAAACAGCGGCACCTTGATGGCGGGGGAGAGATTCATCTCGCCGCGCAGATTGCGGGTCGCATTGATCAGTTCCTTCAATCGCGCCATTTCAGCCAGCGCCGAGGCGTCAACCCGCCCCGCATCGGATTCGGGATAGGCCGCCCGCATGATGCTGTCACCCGTCTGGTGCGGCCCGGCCAGCGGCGCCACCGCCTGCCAGAGTTCCTCGGTGATGAACGGGATGACCGGGTGCGCCAGACGCAACAGCGTTTCCAGCACCCGCACCAGGGTGCGCCGCGTTGCGCGTTGCGCCGATTCACCACCCTGGGCGATCTGCACCTTGGCCAACTCCAGATACCAGTCGCAATATTCGTCCCAGACGAATTCATAGATCGCCCGGGCCGCCATGTCGAAACGATACTGGTCGAAACCGCCGCGCACTTCGCCGATGGCCTGTTCCAGACGACCCAGGATCCAGCGATCGGCAAAACTGAATTCCAGCGGCAAGGCCTCATCCAGCCCGGTGTCTTGCGCCTCGCAATTCATCAGCACGAAGCGACTGGCGTTCCACAATTTGTTGCAGAAGTTGCGATAGCCCTCGCAGCGCGCCATGTCGAATTTGATGTCGCGACCATGCGTGGCCAGGCTGGCAAAGGTAAAGCGCAGCGCATCGGTGCCGAAGCTGGCGATGCCGTCGCTGAATTCCTTGCGGGTGGCCTTCTCGATACTGGCCGCCTGTTTCGGATTCATCAGTCCCATGGTGCGCTTGGCCACCAGATCGTCGAGGCTGATGCCGTCGATCAGGTCGATTGGATCCAGCACATTGCCCTTGGACTTCGACATCTTGTTGCCCTGCGCATCACGCACCAGGCCAGTGACGTAGACATCGCGGAACGGCACCTTGCCCGTGAAATGCAAGGTCATCATGACCATGCGCGCCACCCAGAAAAAGATGATATCGAAACCGGTCACCAGCACCGAAGTGGGCAGATAGTGCTTCAGTTCCCAGGTATCTTGCGGCCAGCCGAGCGTCGAGAACGGCCACAACGCCGACGAGAACCAGGTGTCGAGCACGTCTTCGTCACGCCGAATCTCGCGCCCGCCGGCCAGTTTCTTCGCCTCCGCCGCATCGCGCGCGACATAGATGTTGCCGTCCTCGTCATACCAGGCGGGAATGCGATGCCCCCACCAGAGCTGCCGTGATAGACACCAGTCCTGGATGTTTTCCAGCCATTGGCGGTAGGTGCTGGTCCAGTTTTCCGGGACGAAACGCAATTCGCCCGTATCCACCACGTGCAGCGCCTGCTTGGCCAGACCTTCCATGCTCATGAACCATTGATCGGTCAGCATGGGCTCGATGACCGCGTGCGTGCGGTCGCCACGCGGAATCATTAATTTGTGCGGCTTGGCGGAGACCAGCAAACCCTTGGCCTGCAGTTCATCGAGAATTTTCTGGCGCGCCACATACCGATCCAGCCCCTGATATTCGGTCGGCCCGAAATCATTGATCTTGGCATCCAGCGTCAACACGCTGATCGCGGCCAGCTTGTGGCGTTGACCAACCTGCCAGTCGTTGAAGTCGTGTGCTGGCGTAATTTTGACCACGCCGGTGCCGAAATCCTGATCGACATAATCGTCGGCAATGATCGGAATGGTCCGTTCGGCCACCGGCAGACGCACGTGTTTGCCGATCAGATGCGCATAGCGTTCATCCGTCGGGTTCACCGCCACGGCCGTATCACCCAGCAGGGTTTCCGGGCGGGTGGTGGCCACCGTCAGGTAGCCGCTGGTATGACCATGCCCATCTTCCAGTGGGTAATTGATTTCCCAGATAAACCCGTCTTCCTCGGCGCTGACCACTTCCAGGTCGGATACCGCGGTCCGCAACACCGGATCCCAATTCACCAAGCGCTTGCCCCGGTAGATCAAACCCTCGTTATAAAGTCGGACAAAGACTTCATTCACCGCCGTGGACAGACCGGCATCCATCGTGAAGCGTTCGCGCGACCAGTCGGGCGATGTGCCGAGACGACGCATCTGGCGCGTAATGGTGCTACCCGAGTGCTCCTTCCATTCCCAGACTTTTTCCAGAAATTTTTCTCGACCGAGATCATGGCGACTGATGTTCTGTGCATCGAGCTGCCGTTCGACCACGATCTGGGTGGCGATACCAGCATGATCGGTACCCGGCTGCCAAAGCGTGTTCAGACCGCGCATGCGGTGATAGCGCGTCAACGCATCCATCAGGCCATGTTGAAAAGCATGACCCATGTGCAAGGTGCCCGTTACATTCGGCGGCGGCAGCAGGATGCAGTAATAGGGCGCGGTTTCGTCGCGACCCATTTCAAAATGCCTGGAATTCTCCCAAACGGCATACCAGCGCTTTTCAATTTCGTGGGGTTCGAATGACTTTGCAAGTTCCATGATCAATTACGCCGGTGTTATGTGAGTTGAGGAATGAGAAACTGAAACATACCGCGCAAGCGCGGACTGAAGACCAACGCGGCTGCAAAGTCAGCAACTGTAGCCGTTGCGAGCGGACGAAACCTCTCCCGTCAGGACTTGCTCTCCCGCAATATCTCGCGCACGGCCTGACGCAGTGATTCCTCGAACTGCTGCTGTTGCATTTGAAGATGTTCCTTCAGACGCCGATTCAGCAATTCGAGTAGCACATCGAGTTCCTTCGTGTTGATCGATGGTTGCTCCGGTGTTTCGGTGGTCGCGCGGCGTTGCGCGACTCGCCGTTCCTTGAGGCGCCTGTCATCGGTGGCCGACAACGATCCGCGCGGTTCCTGACCCGCCCAACAGGCTTCGGCCGGCGGCTCGATAATCTCGGTAAGCATCGGGAAGTCATCGTCCGCCACAGTTTTATCCGCCAATATCTCGGCGTTCCGTTTGCCCAGCAATGCATCGATCTGACCAAAGATATCCTTCGCGCTTTCTGTCATGTGCGCCCTTTCAGATCATGCGTCTCCAGCGCATAGCCCTTCTGCTTGAAAAGTCGGTAGTGCTGGCGTGACAACTCCAGTTCGCCAGCTTCCTCGGTAACGATTTCAAGCACCCGCTCAAATCGAGAAAAGCACTCAGGCACAGCGGCATCAAGATTGATCAGCACATCAGGACTTGCGATTCGATCTGGATCCGCCCCGATCAAGACAGGCGTGTCAGCAGCCTTGGCATGCTGACAAGGCAAATGCGGAATGAAAGAGAGCACCCGCGCGGACCAGAGAAACTGATCAACCTGCCGGGCCTGCGCGGCATCCTGGGTATAGATCAGGACGCACTTGCCGGCCGAAGTGGCTTTGACAACGAGCTTGGTCAGCACTTCCAACTTGCCGGGGGCATTGAAGTAGAAATCGACTCGGGTCATCAATGTTCATCAACATCAGGTTTGCGAGAGATTATGGCGAAAGCCGTCGACTGGCAAAACATGCGAAAAAAAAGCCGGCATCAGCCGGCTTTCGGATTCTACTCGCTTATTCCGCTGGGCTGACCGCAACCTCGGACTCGCGATCGACCAGTTCGACATAGGCCATCGGCGCATTGTCGCCCTGGCGAAAGCCGAATTTGAGGATGCGCAGGTAACCACCAGGCCTTTGCATGAAACGTGGGCCCAGGTCGTCAAACAGCTTGACGACCATGTCACGATCACGCAAACGGTCGAAAGCCAGACGACGATTCGCCAGGCTGGGCTTTTTGCCCAGCGTGATCAAGGGTTCAACCACTTTGCGGAGCTCCTTGGCCTTGGGCAAGGTAGTCTTGATTGCTTCATGTTTAAGCAGCGCAAGGGAAAGGTTACGTAACAGAGCCTGACGGTGACTGCTGGTACGGTTAAGTTTTCGATGTGACAGGCGATGGCGCATTATTCATTACCTCTGTTTCAGGGCTTATCAAGGCCAGCGGGCGGCCAGTTTTCAAGTTTCATTCCGAGCGTCAATCCACGCGCCGCAAGAACATCCTTGATTTCATTTAGGGACTTGCGACCAAGATTGGGGGTTTTAAGCAATTCAGTTTCGGTGCGCTGAATCAAATCGCCTATGTAATAAATATTTTCGGCTTTGAGGCAGTTCGCGGAACGAACCGTCAGTTCCAACTCATCCACCGGACGCAACAGAATCGGGTCGATCGATGATTGCGGAGAGGCAAGCTTCATGCTCGACACATCCGACAACGGCGAAACACCTTGCAAATCGGCAAAAGATGCCAATTGCTCGATCAGTACGCGCGCGGCATAGCGCACCGCTTCCGCAGGCTCGATAACGCCGTTGGTTTCAATTTCAAGAATCAGTTTGTCCAGATCGGTACGTTGCTCGACACGAGCGCTTTCGACGCTGAAACTGACCTTCTTGACCGGGCTGTACAAAGCATCGACAAGGATGACACCTACCGGCCTGGATTCGTCACTCAAAACACGTGTGCTGGCGGGAACGTAACCCTTGCCGCCCTCGATCTTGATTTCCATCTCCAGATTGCCACCCTTGGTAAGGTGCGCAATGACATGATCGGAATTAAGAATTTCCACATCATGACCAGCTTGTATATCCGCAGCGGTGACCGTGCCCTCTCCAGATTTCTTGATGGTCAGCAGCGCTTCATCACGGCTGTTCAGTTTGACTGCCAGACCCTTCAAATTGAGAAGAATGTCGACAACATCTTCCTGCACGCCTTCCAGCGCCGAATACTCATGCACAACGCCACTGATACGGACTTCAGTCGGCGCATAACCCTGCATGGATGAAAGCAGAATACGACGCAAGGCATTGCCCAGCGTGTGCCCATAACCACGCTCGAAAGGCTCAAGCGTGATGCGAGCCTGGCGAGGGGAAATGCTGTTCACCTCGACAATACGCGGCTTGAGCAGTTCACCTGTGTTTGACATAGTCATTCCTTAACTGTGTTGCCGCTGAAGCGACAACAAGACTGTTACTTGGAGTAAAGCTCGACAACCAGAGATTCATTGATCGAAGCCGGCAATTCGGATCTTTGCGGCAGCGCCTTAAAAGTTCCCTTCAACGCCTTGGCATCAACCTCGACCCACTCCGGGAACCCTCGACCGGAAGCCGCGTCTACTGCCGCCTTGATGCGCAACTGAGCCTTGGACTTCTCCGCGACTTCAACCACATCGCCCGGCTTGACCTGGTACGAAGGAATGTTGACCCTGCGGCCATTGACGAGAATCGCATTGTGCCTGACGGTCTGGCGCGCTTCGCTACGAGATGAACTGAAACCCATACGGAAAGCAACGCTATCCAGGCGTGACTCGAGAATCTGCAACAGATTCTCGCCGGTCACACCCTTACGACGATCAGCTTCCTTGTAGGTCAGACGGAACTGCGCCTCAAGCACACCGTAGATACGACGAACCTTCTGCTTTTCACGCAAGTGAACGCCATAGTCAGACAGTCGCGGCTGCTTGGCGCCGTGCTGACCAGGCGGCTGATTACGCCGTTCGATGGCGCATTTTTCAGTAAAGCACTTCTCACCCTTGATGAAAAGCTTTTCGCCCTCGCGGCGACATTGACGGCATTTGGGATCTAGATTGCGAGCCACTTGAATTCTCCTAAGACTTAGATGCGGCGCTTCTTGGGCGGGCGACATCCGTTATGCGGCACGGGCGTAACATCAGAGATGCTGGTGATCTTGTAGCCCAGGGAATTCAATGCGCGAACTGTAGAATCCCGTCCGGGGCCAGGCCCCTTGATGCGCACCTCAAGATTCTTCAGACCGTATTCGAGGGCGATCTTGCCGGCATTCTCGGCGGCAACCTGCGCGGCAAAAGGCGTGCTTTTGCGCGAACCCTTGAAACCCGCACCACCCGCAGTAGCCCATGCCAATGCATTGCCCTGACGATCCGTTATGGTCACGATGGTGTTATTGAAGGACGCATGAATATGCGCCACACCATCAGCAACACTCTTCTTTACTTTCTTGCGCGCACGCGCGGCAGCTGCTTTAGCCATGATTGTTTTCCGTTACTTCTTGATTTGCATCTGCTTACGCGGTCCCTTGCGGGTGCGGGCATTGGTACGAGTACGCTGACCACGCAAAGGCAAGCCCTTACGATGACGGACACCGCGATAACAACCCAGGTCCATCAAACGCTTGATGTTCATGGTGATTTCACGCCGCAAATCACCTTCGACCGTAAACTTGGCTACAGCCTCGCGCAATTTATCGACATCAGCATCAGTCAAATCCTTCATCTTGACCGATGGCGACACGCCAGAACCTTGACAAATCAGACGCGCGCGCGTGCGACCAATACCGTAAATTGCCATCAAGGCAATTTCGGTATGCTTATGATTCGGGATGTTTACCCCAGCAATCCGGGCCATGTACTACCCCCAGCTAACAAAACAAAAAATTATATTGAAGACAAGGATGCTTTGGCAAGCAATATTTAACCTTGCCGCTGCTTGTGACGTGCTTCGGAGCAGATCACGCGGACGACACCCTTACGACGGACTATCTTGCACTTACGACAGATTTTCTTGACCGAGGCCTGAACACGCATGTTCATCTCCTTAAATTACGATACTAAAAGCACTAAACAATCACCTGGAAATGAAGTTGCCACCTTTGAAGTTGGCCTTCTTCAGGAGATTTTCATATTGATGAGTCATCACATACGTTTGGACCTGCGCCATGAAATCCATACTCACGACGACAATGATCAGCAAAGAGGTTCCACCGAAATAAAATGGAACATTCCATTTGACGATCAAAAATTCTGGAATCAGACATACCAAAGTGATATAGATCGCGCCAATCAAAGTCAGACGGGTCATCACCTTATCGATGAAGCGTGATGTCTGCTCACCGGGACGATAGCCGGGAATGAACGCACCACTCTTTTTCAAGTTATCCGCTGTCTCGCGTGGATTGAAAACCAGAGCGGTATAAAAGAAACAGAAAAAGAATATCGCCGCGGCGTAGAGAATGACGTAAATCGGCTGACCAGGAGACAACGCCGCGCCGACATCCTTCAACCAGTTCAAAGATTCGCTACCGCCGAACATGCCGGCTATGGTTGCGGGAAAAAGAATAATCGAACTGGCGAAAATCGGGGGAATAACGCCTGCCATGTTGAGCTTGAGTGGCAGATGCGAACTTTGACCGCCGTACACCTTGTTGCCGACTTGTCTTTTGGCATAGTTGACCAGTATCTTTCTCTGCCCACGTTCGACAAACACGACAAAGGCGGTAACCAGCAGCGCGCCGACGAAAATTAATAGCGCGAGTGGGATCGAAAAAGCACCGGTTTGGGTCAGCTCAAGCATGCCGCCAATGGCACTTGGCAATCCGGCAACAATACCCGCAAATATGATGATGGAGATGCCGTTACCCAGACCCCTTTCGGTAATCTGCTCACCCAGCCACATCAGAAACATTGTTCCGGCAACAAGTGAGACAACCGCGGTAATCCGGAACAGGAATCCCGGATCAATAACGAGATTCGCCTGACTCTCAAGCGCAATGGAAATGCCGATAGCCTGAAAAGTTGCCAATACCACAGTACCATAACGCGTGTATTGGGTAATCTTCCTGCGTCCAGCCTCACCTTCCTTCTTCAGCGCCTCGAGCGTAGGTGACACCACCGTCATCAACTGCATGATGATAGAGGCGGAGATATACGGCATGATACCCAAGGCGAACACCGAAAAGCGCGACAGCGCGCCTCCCGAGAACATGTTGAACATACCCAGGATGCCGCCCTGCTGGCCCTTGAACAAGTCTTCCAGAACAACCGGATCGATACCCGGAACAGGTATGAAAGAGCCGATGCGGAAAACGATCAGCGCACCCACAAGAAACAACAGGCGACTTTTAAGGTCGCCCATTTTTCCAGATGCCTTGAGAAGCTTATCGGAAGCAGCCAAAATGATTCGCCTTAGGAGCCTTAAACTTCAACAGCGGCGATGCCGCCACCAGCCGATTCAATAGCCGAACGCGCACCCTTGGTAACCTGCAACCCAGAAACTTGAATGGCGCGGGTAATTTCGCCTGCCAGTATCACTTTGACTGAACGGGCTATCTGAGGAACCAGACCGGCTTGCTTCAAAACCAGCATGTCGATTGCATCGACCGGCAAATCATTCAGATCACCCAGACGAACTTCGGTCTTATATTGACGACTCAAAGAGATGAAGCCACGTTTGGGCAAACGACGCGCCATGGGCATTTGACCGCCTTCAAAACCGACTTTGTGGAAGCCGCCAGCACGAGATTTCTGACCTTTATGCCCACGACCGCCGGTCTTTCCGAGACCGGAACCAATACCACGACCAGGGCGCTTCGATGAGTGGGTACTGCCCATAGCCGGGCTGATAGTATTAAGTTTCATCAGAGTGACTCTGCTTTGACAAGATAATTGACACGGTTGATCATGCCGCGATTTTCCGGCGTATCGAGAACCAGCACAGTATGATTCAACCGGCGCAGTCCAAGACCACGGACACAAGCGCGATGTTTTTCAATGGTGCCAATGACACTCTTGATCAAGGTAACCTTGATTTGGGCTTTTGCATCAGACATCGATTACTCCAGTATCTCGGCAACAGTTTTGCCACGTTTGGCGGCTATGTCACTCGGTGTCGACATTTTCGAAAGCCCGTTCAAGGTCGCGCGAACAACGTTGTAAGGATTGGTTGAACCCAGGCACTTGGCCAGGACATTGTGCACGCCCATGACCTCGAATACCGCACGCATCGCGCCACCAGCAATAATCCCGGTACCTTCAGAAGCCGGCTGAATGATCACGACTGACGCACCATGCTTGCCGATCACGGCGTGGTGAAAAGTCCCGTTTTTCAGCGAAACCTTGACCATTTTGCGACGCGCTTCTTCCATTGCCTTGGTGACGGCGACTGGCACTTCACGGGACTTGCCCTTGCCCATGCCGACACCACCTTCGTTGTCACCAACTACCGTCAATGCGGCGAAACTCAAAATTCGACCACCCTTGACAACCTTGGTGACTCGATTGACGGAGATCATCTTCTCCTTCAGGCCGTCACCTTGCTCTTCCTGCTGCTGTACCGGTCTTGCCATGATCTTCCTCGCTTAAAACTGCAAACCGTGTTCACGGGCAGCCTCAGCCAGAGCCTTGACTCTGCCATGGAATGCGAATCCGGAACGGTCAAAAGAAACCTTTTCTACGCCCAACTGCTTGGCCTTCTCGGCAACCATCTGACCTACCAGTTTGGCGGCAGTCAGGTTAGAACCGGATTTGCTTTGTTCGGCGAAGCCCTTGTCGATACTGGAAGCGGACGTAATGACATGACCGCCGGTTGCATCAATGATTTGCGCATAGATATGCGAATTGGTGCGATGCACACACAGCCTGATTGCGCCAAGCTCAGAAATCTTTGCCCGAGACTTGCGAGATCTACGTATACGGCGAATTTTTTTATCCATGACCATAACTCCTGATTACTTCTTCTTGGTCTCTTTGATGACGATGACTTCATTGGCGTAGCGGACACCCTTGCCCTTGTATGGCTCGGGTTTGCGATACGACCTGATGTCAGCCGCAACTTGACCAACCACCTGTTTGTCCATGCCCTTGATGATGATCTCGGTTTGAGTAGGCGTTTCAACCTTGATACCTACCGGCATCGGATGCTCAACAGGATGCGAAAAACCAAGCGTCAGATTCAGCTTGTCACCTTGCGCTTGTGCTCGGTAACCGACGCCTACCAGGTTAAGCTTGCGCTCAAACCCCTTGGTCACGCCCTGCACCATATTTGCAAGCAACGCCCGCACTGTTCCCGTCATTGCATGGGTTTCGCGAGTCGTATCATTGGCGCTGATATGCAGAAACCCATCCGCATTTGTCACGCCTACCCCCGCAACAAGGGTTTGCGTCAAAGTCCCAAGAGGGCCCTTGACAGAGACTTTACCGGACTCGATGGTCACCTCCACACCCGCGAGGAGTGGAATCGGATTTTTAGCTACGCGAGACATTTTCTTACCTCAAGCCACTACACACAGAACTTCACCACCCACACCCAGCGAACGCGCCCGGCGATCAGTCATGACACCCTGTGAAGTAGACAGAATTGCAACACCCAGACCATTCATGACGCGCGGCAACTGATCACGGCCCTTATAGATCCGCAAACCGGGCTTGCTGATACGCTCGATTTTCTCGATCACTGGATTGCCGGCATAATATTTGAGAGAAATCTCAATCTCCGGAAGTCCGTTCATTTCATGGACTTGGTAGCCATCGATATAACCCTCGTCACGCAAAACCTGTGCAATTGCTTTTTTGAGTTTTGATGAAGGCATTCTTACCGATTCTTTTTCGACCATTTGGCCGTTGCGGATGCGGGTCAACATATCTGCAATGGGATCACTCATGCTCATAGCATTTCTTCCTTACCAGCTGGCTTTAACAACACCAGGAATCTCACCCTTCATGGCGTATTCGCGGATTTTGTTACGGCAGAGACCAAATTTACGAAACACACCACGCGGACGGCCAGTGATCTGACAACGATTCCGCAGTCTGCATTCACTGGCATTGCGTGGCAGAGATTGCAGCGCCTCACGCGCAGCCTGTCGCTCCTCATCACTCAACGACACATCCTGTAGCTTGTTCTTGATAACGAGGCGCTTGGCAGCGAACTTCTTCACCAATTTTCTACGCTTTACTTCACGGTTGATTACTGAAAGTCTTGCCATGGCAACCTCAACTCTTGAAAGGAAACTTGAATGCGGACAGCAATGCCCTGGCTTCTTGATCAGTCTTAGCCGTGGTGGTGATGGTGATATTCATGCCACGTAAAACATCAATTTTTTCGTATTCAATTTCGGGGAAAATAATCTGCTCTTTGACGCCCATGTTGTAGTTGCCGCGCCCATCAAAGCCCTTGCCCCCAATACCACGGAAGTCACGAATACGGGGTATGGCAATCGTGATCAAGCGATCCAGAAATTCATACATCCGCTCACGCCTGAGGGTGACCATGCAACCAACCGGATAATGATCACGTATCTTGAAACCCGCGATTGATTTGCGTGACAGCGTCACGACAGGCTTCTGTCCGGCTATCTTCAGCATATCCGCCACTGCGTGGTCCATTACCTTCTTATCGCCAACCGCCTCGCCAACACCCATGTTCAAGGTAATTTTAGTGATGCGCGGAACCTGCATTGGCGATTTGTAGCCAAATTGATCGGTCAATTGTTTGGCGACCGTATCTTTGTAAAACTCGTGCATTCTGGCCATGATTATCCCTTACGCATCCACTACTTCGCCATTGGACTTGAAGAAGCGCACCTGGCGACCATCTTCCAGCGTCTTGATACCAACCCGATCACCTTTCGATGTAATCGCGTTGAACAGAGCAACATTGGAAATATCGATAGGCATATCTTTATCCATATAGCCGCCAACCGCGCCCTTCATTGGATTCGGCTTCACGGATTTACGCACCCGATTAACACCCTCGACGACCAGAGCTGAATCAAGAACGCGCAATACAGTTCCACGCTTGCCCTTGTCCTTGCCGGTCAACACAACAACCTCATCACCCTTACGAATCTTGCGCATATCAGACCCTTACAAAACTTCGGGAGCGAGAGAAACAATCTTCATGAAGCGCTCACCACGCAATTCACGCGTCACAGGCCCGAAGATACGAGTACCTATCGGCTCAAGCTTGTTGTTGAGCAGAACGGCTGCATTGTTATCAAATTTGATCAAGGAGCCATCCGGACGACGCACACCCTTGGCCGTCCTGACGACAACCGCATTGTAGACATCACCCTTCTTGACCCGCCCACGCGGAGCGGCATCCTTGATACTGACTTTGATGACGTCACCAACACTGGCATAGCGACGTTTAGAACCACCCAACACCTTGATGCACATGACTGTGCGCGCACCAGTATTGTCGGCCACATCTAATTTGGACTGCATCTGGATCATTTTTTCTCTCCAACTTGCTCAAATAATGAGTAGTTTTGGATCCCGTTCGGGTTTAAACATGCCGCATTGCGGCCTACTTGGCTTGAAGCTAGCAGCTTCAGGAAGCTGGGCATTCTGACACAGCCAGAAGCCCAGATCAAGCATTACTTACAGAGTTGCCGCTTTCTGCACCAGCCGTGAGACATTCCAGGTTTTGGTACGTGAAATAGGCCGACACTCTTCAATCACAACGATATCGCCAGGATGAAATTCATTATTTTCATCATGCGCGTGGTACTTCTTCGACAACCGAATAATCTTGCCATAGAGCGGGTGCTTGACCTTACGCTCGACCAGCACGGTAACCGTCTTGTTCATCTTGTCGCTAACCACCGTACCGGTTAGCGCGCGACCGTTCATTTCACTTTGTTGTTCGCTCATGACCATACTCTTCAATTGCCGACCGGAATTTTCACTTGCTGCATAACGGTGCGAACGCGAGCGATGTCACGTCGAACCTTGCGAATTTCATGGGTCTTGTTGGTTTGCTGGGTAGAAAGCTGCATACGCAGACTGAACTGAGCGCGCAGCAATTCCTTTAATTCGGTGCGAAGGTCTTCCATGCCCTTGGAGCGCAATTCTTTAGTGTCCATATCAAACTCCAAAATGACGCGATACGAATGTAGTCGCCAAAGGCAACTTGGCGGCGGCCAGACGGAACGCTTCACGCGCGATTTCTTCGGTCACGCCTTCCATCTCGTACAAAACCTTACCCGGCTGAATTTCGGCAACCCAATACTCTGGATTACCTTTACCGTTACCCATACGCACTTCAGCAGGTTTCTGTGATATTGGCTTGTCAGGGAAGATCCGAATCCAGATCCGACCACCCCGTTTGATGTGACGTGTCATGGCACGACGCGCCGCTTCGATCTGACGCGCCGTGATCCGGCCGCGCGCTATGGCTTTGAGACCAAATTCGCCAAATGAAACTTTGGCGCCCCGAGTAGCCAGGCCGGTATTACGACCCTTCTGTTCTTTGCGATACTTTCTGCGTGCGGGTTGCAGCATGACTCTTTACTCCTTGCCTGCACGATTGGCAGGACGACGCGGTCTACGTTCAGGTTCGGGCGCGGCAACGGGTTTTTCGCCATTGCCGAGATTTTCGCCCTTGTATACCCAGACCTTGATACCAATGATGCCGTAGGTTGTGCTGGCTTCCGAAAAACCGTAATCGATATCCGCGCGCAGGGTATGAAGCGGAACTCGACCTTCGCGATACCATTCGGTTCTTGCTATTTCCGCGCCATTCAAACGCCCAGCCGACATGATCTTGATGCCCTGCGCACCAAAGCGCATGGCATTCTGCATGGCGCGCTTCATTGCGCGGCGGAACATGATCCGCTTTTCAAGCTGATTGGCAATGGAATCGGAGATCAGTTGCGCATCGACTTCAGGTTTACGAACCTCTTCAATATTCAGTGTAACGGGCACCGACATCAAAGTATTCAATTGCTTGCGCAGAGATTCTATGTCTTCACCCTTCTTGCCGATGACCACACCGGGGCGAGATGAAAACAACGTGATACGGGCATTTTTCGCCGGCCGTTCGATGATGATTTTGCTGATGGAGGCATGCGCGAGTTTCTTCTTCAGAAACTCACGAACCTTGATGTCTTCATTCAAGGTCGAGGCGAAGTTCTTGCTGTTAGCAAACCATTTCGATGTCCAGCCACGGTTAACACTTAACCGGAAGCCAATCGGATGTATTTTCTGTCCCATTTGCCTTCTCTCAGTCGCCAACCGTCACAGTGATGTGACAAGTCGGTTTAACAATCCGATTACCACGGCCCTTTGCACGCGCGGTAAAGCGCTTCAGGCTGGGCCCTTGATCAACGTAAATCGTCTTTACACTCAATTCATCAATATCCGCACCTTCATTGTGCTCGGCATTGGCTATCGCCGACTCCAGAACCTTTTTGATGGTGAAGGCTGCTTTCTGCGGAGAAAACGCCAGAATATTGAGCGCTTGATCCACAGGCTTGCCACGAACCATGTCGGCGACCAGACGCGCCTTCTGGGAAGAAAGTCGCGTGCCGCGCAAAATTGCTGATACTTGCATCTCGACGCTCCTTATTTCTTCTTGGTCTTCTTGTCGGCGGCATGACCTTTGAAGGTCCTCGTCAACGAGAATTCACCAAGTTTGTGACCAACCATGTTCTCGGTTACATAAACCGGAATATGCTGTTTGCCATTGTGAACAGCGACGGTCAGACCAATGAAATCGGGCAGAACAGTTGAGCGACGCGACCAAGTCTTGATCGGTTTCTTGTCACCAGCAGCAATTGCCGTTTGAATTTTTTTGATCAGATGGCCATCTACAAAGGGGCCTTTTTTTACTGAACGAGCCATATCAAGTCACCCTTTAAGCTTTGTGACGGCGACGCACTATCATGCTGTCGGTGCGTTTGTTGTTACGAGTACGGTAGCCTTTGGTTGGCTGCCCCCAGGGCGAAACCGGTACACGACCCTCGCCAGTGCGACCTTCACCACCACCGTGCGGGTGGTCTACAGGGTTCATGACCGTGCCCCGCACCGTCGGTCGAATTCCCCGCCAGCGCATGGCTCCAGCCTTGCCATAAGACCGCAGGCTATGTTCCTCATTACCTACTTCGCCCAATGTTGCTCGGCAATCAATGTGCACCTTGCGAATTTCACCAGAGCGCAAGCGCAATTGCGCGTAGGAACCTTCTCGGGCCAGCAATTGCACACTGGTGCCGGCCGAACGGGAGATCTGGGCGCCTTTGCCGGGCAGCATTTCGATGCAATGTATCGTCGAACCGACGGGTATATTGCGCAGCGGCAGACAATTGCCCGGCTTGATCGGAGCCTCGGAACCACTCAGCAACATAGCGCCGACTTCCACGCCACGCGGCGCGATGATGTATCGACGCTCGCCATCGGCGTAGCACAGCAACGCGATGTGAGCACTGCGATTCGGGTCATATTCGATACGCTCGACCTTGGCGGCGATACCGTCTTTGTTTCGCTTGAAATCAACCAGACGATAATGCTGCTTGTGACCTCCACCTTTGTGGCGCGTCGTGATGTGACCATTATTGTTTCTGCCAGATTTGCGGTTCTGCTTTTCAACCAGACTCGCAATCGGTTTGCCTTTATGCAATCCCGGGGTTACGACCTTGACAACGGCACGACGACCAGGGGATGTCGGTTTTACCTTGACCAACATGATTATTCTCCTGCCGCGAAGTTAAGTTCTTGCCCGGATTGCAGGCAAACAAACGCCTTTTTCCAACCGGAGCGGGATCCATTGAAACGACCAAAGCGCTTGGTTTTGCCCTTGACGTTCAACACATTGACCGCTTTGACCTGAACCTTGAACAGCAACTCGACCGCGGCTTTGATTTCAGGCTTTGTTGCGGTTGGCGCTACACGGAAAATAACCTGTTCGCGCTTGTCGGCAAGCATCGTGGCCTTTTCGGATATCACAGGCGCAAGTATGACCTGAAGCAGGCGCTCTTCTTTCATCGTCACGGCTTTCATGAGTACATCTCCTCGAGCGATTTGACCGCCTCACGAGTCATCAGCACTCTGTCGTAGCGCACCAAGCTGACCGGATCAGCCTGATGCGGCTCTAGAACCAGAACATGGTGCATGTTGCGGGCGGACAACCACAAATTGTCATCAACCTCTGTGTCAATGATCAATACGCGATCCGAAATACCGTAGTTCTTCAATTTTCCGGCGAGAACCTTGGTACGAGGCGCCTCGACACCGAGACTGTCGACAACCGACAAGCGGCCATCCTGGACCAATTTGGAGAATATCGAAGCAATACCCGCGCGATACATTTTCCGATTGACCTTCTGAGAGAAGTTCTCGTCCGGCTTGTTCGGGAAAGCCCGACCACCGCCACGCCATATCGGAGAAGACGTCATACCGGCACGCGCGCGACCAGTACCCTTCTGCTTGAAGGGTTTCTTGGTGCTGTGACGCACTTCCGCCCGTGTCAACTGCGCACGATCGCCGGTTCTTGCATTGGCCAAAAAGGCGGTGATCAATTGATGCACCAACGCCTCGTTGTATTCGCGACCAAACACAGCATCGGAAGCATTCACGACGCCCGCGCTCTGGCCCTGATCATTGATTAATTGCAATTCCATCAAGCCACCCCTTTAACGGCGGGGCGAACAATTACATTGCCCCCCTTGGAACCAGGCACGGCCCCCTTGATCAGCAGTAACTGACGCTCGCTATCAACCCGCACAACCTCAAGATTCTGGATGGTCCGATTGACCGCGCCCAAGTGGCCGGACATGCGCTTACCAGGAAAAATCCGCCCTGGATCCTGCGCTTGACCAATAGAACCCGGAACATTGTGCGAACGGGAATTGCCATGGGTGGCGCGTTGCGACTTGAAGTGGTGACGCTTGATCGTGCCAGCGAAACCCTTGCCCTGGGTCACACCGGATACATCCACCATCTGCCCCGCGCTGAAGATATCAACTGGAATCACATTACCCGGCTGATAGTTGGACATGAGCGCCGCCTCGACGGGAAACTCCATCATGCCCGCCGCGGCATCCACGCCCGACTTGGCAAGGTGACCAGCTACCGGTTTGGTGATACGACTAGGTTTACGCGCGCCATAGGCAACCTGCAAAGCGGAATAGCCATCCGTTGCGGCTGTCTTTACCTGGCTGACGCGGTTGTTCGACACGTCCAGCACGGTCACCGGGATGGACACGCCATCGTCGGTGAAAATGCGGGTCATGCCGATCTTGCGACCGACAAGGCCTAAACTCATTTTGTTATCCTCGTTAGGTGCCGACTTCAATTGGCCGGCAGATTTGCAATCGGGACTTAGCATCCCGCGAAAAGCTTGTTACTGTAACTTGATCTCGACGTCTACGCCAGCTGGAAGATCCAATTTCATCAATGCATCGACGGTTTTGTCAGTGGGATCGACAATATCCATCAATCTTTTGTGCGTACGAATCTCCAACTGATCGCGAGAAGATTTGTTGACGTGCGGTGAACGCAGTATGTCAAAACGCTCAATTGACGTTGGCAAGGGCACCGGGCCCTTGACGACCGCGCCTGTACGCTTGGCTGTGTCGACAATTTCCATGGCTGATTGATCAATCAGCTTGTAATCGTACGCTTTGAGTCGAATTCTAATTTTCTGGCTTTGCATGTTTTTGGCCTTGATTACTCGATAATTTTTGCCACGACGCCGGCGCCGACGGTACGACCGCCTTCACGGATGGCGAAGCGCAAACCTTCTTCCATGGCGATCGGAGCTATCAGCGCGGCGGTGATCGACACGTTGTCGCCCGGCATCACCATTTCGGTGCCGGCCGGCAGTTCGATCGCGCCGGTGACGTCGGTGGTGCGGAAATAAAACTGCGGGCGGTAGCCATTGAAGAACGGTGTGTGACGACCGCCCTCATCCTTGCTCAGCACGTAGATTTCGGCGCTGAAC
>JAGUXX010000226.1 GCA_020061585.1 Betaproteobacteria bacterium
CTCATCCGTGGCGCTCCAGGCGGCGAATGCGCCAAGCTGCGGATGCACCGCCAGATTGCCCTGGCCGCCGCTCGCCGCCAGCCGGGTGGACGGGCCGGGGCCGGTCGCATCGGCGATGGCGGTGTTGACCCCTTCGGCGTCTTCCCAGATCAGCAGGAAACTCTGGGCGTCGTACGCCGCCACCGCCGGCTCGAAACAGTCGCCCTGGCCGAAGCCGAACTCGCTGAAGCCGCTCGCCGCGCCAGTCTTCAGCGCCAGATGGCAAGCCGGCGCGCCGCCGCGGTTGTCTTCCCAGACCAGCGCGACGTTGTCGCCGGATACCGCCAGACTGTTGCGGCCGGACGCGTCGAGATGATGGAACACCCCGGCCCGGGCTTGCGCCACCACGATGCCCTGATCGGCGGCCAGGACGGGCAATGCCAGACCAAGACCGATGCCGGCCAGCCAGGCGCAAACCTGCCTCATGGTTTGCTCCCGAGGAATTCGAGCAGGGTCTGCTGGCGATAATGGCCGCCGCGCACATAGCGGTCGTAATTCTTGAAATCGTCCACCGTCTTGAACCCGGGAATCTTGGCGGCCACCTTGCCGTCCGGGGTCATGAACACGAACAGCGGCGTGGCGAAGGCGCCCAGCCGCGTGCCCAGTTCGGCTTCGGTCAAACGCTCGCCGTTGGGCATGCGCAGCCGTTTGCCGCCCTCGGCGTCGACGTAGATCAGCACATAGTTGTCGGACAACAGTTGTTTCAGGCCGGCATCGCTGAAGGTCTTGCGATTGGTCAGGTCGCACCAGGCGCAACCGTAACGGCCGAAATACAGCAGGATCGGTTTGGCTTCCGCCTTGGCCCGCGCCAGTCCGGCGTCGTGGCTGACGAACGGGTAATTCGGCGGCGCATCGGCCCAGGCGGTGGACGCGCACAAGATAAAGCCGATCAGGCCGCGAAACAGAGCTTGAAGCAAGGACATGGGTCGTCTCCAGAACGGTTGCGGGATAATCTTCCAGCCTCGAACAAAAAGGAAGCACACGCATGTACCAAACCGCCCGCATCGGTATCGTTTCCATCAGCGACCGCGCCAGCAGCGGCGTCTACCAGGACCAGGGGCTGCCGGCCCTGAAGCAATGGCTGACCGATGCCTTGTACAACCCGCTGGAGTTCATCGAGCGATTGATTCCGGACGAACAGCCGGTCATCGAACAGGCGTTGATCGAACTGGCCGCGCAATGCAGTCTGCTGCTCACCACCGGCGGTACCGGCCCGGCCGCGCGCGATGTCACGCCGGAAGCCACGCTGGCCATCGCCGACAAGGTGCTGCCCGGCTTTGGCGAACAGATGCGCGCGGTCAGCCTGAAATACGTGCCGACCGCCATTCTGTCGCGTCAGGTCGGCGTGGTGCGCGGCAACTGCCTGATTCTCAACCTGCCCGGCCAGCCCAAGGCGATCAAGGAAACCCTGGATGGCGTGTTCGCCGCCGTGCCCTACGGCATCGACCTGATCGGCGGCGCCTATCTGGAAACCCGGGAAGACATCGTCAAGGCGTTTCGGCCCAAGTCGGCGATCAAGCCGAGTCAGACCGGCTGACATCGATCCGGCGCGGCATGTCCGGGATGGGTTCGCGGAAGCCGCAATGTTCCGTCATTTATTCTCGGCTGCTTGGCCAAGCCGGCCGCCATGGCGCAGGAACAGGGTTTTAGCATGGCGCAGGTTCAGTTCCAGTCGCATAGCGCCGCCGGCCAGCAGCAACAGGCCGGCGCTCGCCGAAACCTGGCCCAACGGCGCCGGCAGGATGGGCGCGGCAAGCAGCAGAATCAGCATCGCCAGGTGCAGGCGAAAATGCTGTCGGACGAGTGGCTCCGGCAGCATCTGTTTCATGTTGGGAATCGCGCCCAGCCTGGCGCCGGTTTGCGTTTTCAGATGAAACCAGGCCAGAAACGGCACGATCTTGTACAACATGCCCTGCACCACCGAGGCGGCGAAGCCGAGCAGAAACAGGATGCCCAGACTGATTTCCGCCGCCGCCATCCAGGCCGCCGGCAACCCATGCAGCACGGCAAACAGCAGCGCGGCGAGGATCAGGCTGACCATGCCCAGCCGCCAGAAATCCAGCGATACATCGGCGATCCTGCGGCGGCGCCGGGCTTGCAGACGCAAGGTGACGACGGCGAACACGACACAGCTGGCGCAGAGCGGCAGCGCGCCCGGCAGGTCGTTGTTCGGCAGCCAGTCGGTTGAGCTTGGAGCGGAGTACAACAGGAGTCCGGCCAGCATCAGCCAGGTCAGCCAGCGGGTGACCCAGGCGGGATAGTCGGGCGTGATCTGCAACATCGGCACGACCTGATAGGCAACGCCGATGACCAGTATCAGCACCCAGCCGAGCAGTCCCCAGGCCGCATGCAAGGCGGTCAGGTCGGCCAGCGCCTGGACCGGCCAAAGGCCGCTCAAGGCGCCGGCCAGTACGCTGCCCAACGCCAGCGTGATGAGCAGCGCCAAGGTTGCCAGGCGTATCGGCCAGGCAACTCGCGGCGCACGGGTTTTGATCAGACTGACCGCGATGGCGATGCTGAACGGGACCAATCCGAGGGCCAGCAGCAGCGTGCCGGCAACCAGCCAGAGCGGCTCGCCGAGCAGGAAGCCCAGCGCCAGGCCGGGTGCGCCGAGACCGAGGCCGAGCCAGCCGCACCAGCCGACCAGGCGCGCCGCCGGCACCGGTGAACCCAGCACCACGGGCAGCATTTGTAGCAGGGCGCCGAGCATCACCATGCCGAGATAGCCGAGGGTGATCAGATGTGTCATCGCCAGACTGACGCCGGTCCAGCGTGTGGTTTGCCAATCCGGCATGACCAGGCCAAGGCACGCGGCCAGCAGCGGAAACAGCGGCGCCGTCAGAAACAGCCGCAGTGGCGCGCCGAATGGCGGGCCCTGGTCGTAGGACAGGCCGGAGTCAGCCATGCTCAGTCCGGCTTGGGCGGCCGGATTTCGATGGCGAAGCAGCCATCTTCGATCCTTTGCAGGCTGTGGCTGAAGCTCATGCGTTCCAGCAGGTCGTAAAGCGGCAGCGGTTCGCGGTGGATCAGCAAGCGTATCGCCTGTCCGGGACGCAACCGGTCCAGCGCCGCCAGCACCCGCTCCATCGGCTCGGGCGGCTCCAGCCAGCGGGCATCGACCAGCAGCCAATCGCTGGATTGCGCAATATGGCCGGCTGGCTTCATCCCGCCAAGGATTTCATGTCGCGGACTAACTCGCCGGACGAGTCGGCCAAGGCCTGGTCGGCCAGCGGGTAGAGAATCTGCTCTTCCTTCAGATTGTGTTGACGCAACAACATCAGCAGCGTCTCCGCCAGACCCAGGTAGCTATCGGCATCCTTGCCCAGCAAAGCTTCCGCCATGCCTTGCAGGATTTCCCGTATCTCGGCATGTTCGCCGCGCATCACGACGGTGGGGCCGTGGCTCATGCCGGTTCGCGCCTCGAACGCGGGAAACAGGATGGATTCCTCGCGCGTAAAGTGCAGTCGCGTCGCGATGTCGAAGGCCTGAAATTGTGTTGTCGCGGTGCGCCAGTCATCGCGGGCGACAGCGTTTTCCGCCGCCGCGAACAAGGTGTCGCAATGTGCATGGTCTGTGCTCAGGTAATGACTGATGTCGTGCATGATTTTCCTGTGGTCGGGTTGATGCTTGATCCGGATGGGCCATCAATGCTCGCGCTGCATCGGCGGCTTGCGGCGTCGGTGGCATGCCGACAGGGCATTGGTTCAAGCAATGGAAGTGGCATGTCGTCAAGCGGCTTGGCGCTGGATTGTGTTGGCGAGTCGAAGCGCAATATCGGATGAACCGGGGGTGTTCGCCTTGATATAAGTTAATTCGGATCGGCTTCCCGACGCTGCTTTACTATCAAGCCAACCGCAGAACAGCATGGCGACACGCCAAGGAAACTCGCATGAATCCTCGTCTCCGAATCAAGTTGATCGCGCCGCCGATCGCCGTTTTTCTGCTTGCCGCCTGCGTCGAGCAAGCCGAGCCGCCTGAATCGCCGCCGCGCGTGGTGCTCAGCCATCGCGTGGCGATCGGCGCCGGTTTCAACCTTGACGAGTATTCGGGCGAGGTTGAACCGCGCCACGCAACGGCGCTGGCGTTTCGCGTCGGCGGCAAGCTGATCGAGCGGCGTGTGGAACTGGGCGAGCGGGTCGTCGCCGGACAGCTGCTGGCGCGGCTGGACCCGGCCGATCTGGCGCACAGCCAGACCAGCACCGAGGCGCTGCTGGCGGCGGCGGATGCCGAGCGCGCCCTCGCCGAAGCCGAAGCGCTGCGCTATCGTGATCTGCACGCGCAGCAATTCGTCAGCCAGGCGCTGCTGGATGCCAAGGAAACCGCGTTGAAATCGGCCCGGCAGCGGTATCTGTCGCTTGCCGCCCAGTCGAACCTGGCCGCCAACCAGCGCGGCTACAGCGAATTGCGGGTCGACCAGCCGGGGGTGGTGGTGGCGGTGCTGGCCGAAGCCGGGCAAGTGGTGGCGGCCGGTCAGCCGGTACTGAAAGTGGCGCGCACCAACGAGCTGGAAGTGCTGGTGGCCGTGCCGGAAAACCGCGTCTCCGAGCTCGCCGCGGCCGGCGAAGTCGCGGTGACTTTGTGGGCCGCGCCGGACCGGCGCTATCGCGGCCGGGTCCGCGAAATCGCGCCGCAGGCCGATCCGTTGACGCGCACCTACGCCGCCCGGGTGTCGATCCTGAATGCGGATGCCGACGTACGTCTGGGTCAGACCGCGCGGGTGCATGTTTCCGCCGCGGCAACCGGCGCGGCAACCCTGATCCCGCTCGGCAGCGTGTTCCAGCAAGGCAAGCAGCCGGCGGTGTGGCTGCTCGGCGATGATGGTCGCGTGCATCTGCGGCCGATCAAGGTGACGGCCTGGCGCGAGGATGGCGTCGCCATCAGCGGCGGGCTGGCTGACGGCGAGCGCATCGTCGCCGCCGGGGCGCACAAACTGATCGAGGGCGAAATGGTGCGAGTGATTGCGCCATGAAGACCTTCAACCTCTCCGCCTGGTCGCTGGATCATTCCAGTCTGGTGGCGTTTTTCATGCTGGTGCTGACCCTGGGCGGCATCCTGGCCTATTTCAATCTGGGCCGTTCGGAAGACCCGGATTTCACCATCAAGATCATGGTGGTGCGCACCTTCTGGCCGGGCGCCACGGCGCGCGAGGTCGAGCAGCAGGTCACCGACCGCATCGAGAAGAAGCTGCAGGAGCTGCCCAATCTGGACAACCTGCGCAGTTATTCCAAGCCCGGCGAGTCGCTGGTGTTCGTTGAACTGCGTGATTTCACGTCGCCCAAGCAGGTGCCGGAACTCTGGTATCAGGTGCGCAAGAAAATCAACGACATGCGCCACACGTTGCCGGCCGGCGTGCAGGGGCCGTTTCCCAACGACGAATTCGGCGATGCGTTCGGCAATGTCTTCGCGCTGACCGGCGACGGCTACACACTGGCTGAACTGCGGCGTCAGGCCGACCGCATCGCGCAGCAACTGCGCCGCGTGCCGGATGTGGCCAAGGTCGATCTGATCGGCGCGCAGGACGAACGCATCTGGATCGAGATGTCGGCCGCCAAGCTGGCCACGCTGGGCCTGGATCCGGACCTGATCCAGCAGACCTTGCAGGCGCAGAACGCGATGACCCCGTCCGGCTACGTCGACAGCGACAGCGAGCGCATCCGCATCCGCGTCAGCGGCGGCTTCGACAGCGTCGAAGCGATCCGCGCCATCGGCATCCGCGCCGGCGACAAACTGTTCAGGCTGGGCGACGTGGCGAAAGTCTGGCGAGGTTACGCCGATCCGCAACAGCCGCACTTCAAGTGGCGCGGCCAGCCGGCGGTCGGGCTGGCGTTGTCGATGACGCGTGGCGGCAATGTCATGCAACTGGGCGACAAGCTGCAAGCGGAAACCGCGCGTCTGCGCGCCGAACTGCCGGTGGGGCTGGAACTGCATCAGGTGGCGAATCAGCCGGAGGTGGTCAAACGCAACATCGACGAATTCATGAAGAGCCTGCTGGAAGCGGTGGCCATCGTGCTGGCGGTGAGCTTTCTGTTCCTGGGTTTTCGCACCGGTCTGGTGGTGGCGCTGTCGATTCCGATCGTGCTGGCGGTGACTTTCCTGCTGATGAAGCCGGCTGGTGTCGATCTGCAGCGCATCTCGCTCGGCGCGTTGATCATCGCGCTGGGACTGCTGGTAGACGACGCGATCATCGCGGTGGAAATGATGGTGGTGAAAATGGAGCAGGGCTGGGAGAAGTCGAAGGCGGCGGCGTTCGCCTACACCTCGACCGCGTTTCCGATGTTGACCGGCACGCTGATCACCGCCGCCGGCTTCCTGCCGGTGGGCTTCGCCAAGAGCGCGGCGGGGGAATACACCTTCTCGATCTTCGCCGTGGTGGGCATCGCGCTGCTGACTTCCTGGATCGTCGCGGTGGTGTTCATCCCCTGGCTGGGGTCGCGCCTGCTCAACCGCGAAGCGTTGATGGCGAAAGTCGCCAGACATGCCGGCGATCCGTATGCCTCGCCGTTCTATGTCCGCTTCAAAGCCGTGGTGAACTGGTGTGTCGGGCATCGCTGGACGGTCATCGGCCTGACCCTGGCGTTGTTCGTGCTGTCCATCGTCGGTTTCAACAAAGGCGTGGAAAAGCAGTTCTTTCCGACCACCAACCGGCCGGAACTGCTGATCGACCTCTGGCTGCCGCAGGGCGCCTCGATCCAGGCCACGGATGTCGAGGTGAAGCGGGTGGAAGCCATGCTGGCCGGCGATCCGGAACTGAAGGAGCGGATCAGCCACTACGCCACTTATGTCGGCATGGGCAGCGTGCGCTTCTTCCTGCCGCTCGACCCGGCCACGCCGAACGACAACTTCGCCCAGTTCGTGTTGATGACCACCGGACTGGCCGAACGCGAGGCGGTCAAGGCGCGCCTGGAACAACGTCTGGCGAGCGAGTTCACCGGCCTGCGCGGGCGCGTGCTGCGCCTGGAAAACGGCCCGCCGGTCGGCTACCCGGTGCAGTTCCGCGTCAGTGGTCATGACCCCGACACATTGCGCGTCATCGCCGGCCAGGTGGCGGCGGAAATGCGCGCGCACCCCTATGCCAAGGACGTGCATCTGGACTGGAACGAACGCATCAAGCAGGTGCGCCTCAATGTCGATCAGGACAAGGCGCGCGCGCTCGGCATCAGCTCGCGGGAGTTGTCGCAACTGGTCAACAACCTGCTCAACGGGGTCAGCATTACGCAGTTCCGCGAGGCCGACCAGTTGATCGACGTGATGGGCCGCGCCGAAGGCATCGACCGCAAGCGGCTGTCGCAACTGGCCGATCTGCAGATCCACACTCACGATGGACGTTTCGTGCCGCTCGGGCAGATCGCCACGCTGGAGCCGGAACTGGAGGAAGGCCTGATCTGGCGGCGCGACCGGCTGCCGACCATCACCGTGCGCTGCGACCTGCGCGAAGGCATCCAGGCGGCCACCGTCACCGCCGCGATCAACCCGAAACTGGACGCCATCCGCGCCAAACTGCCGCCCGGCTACCGCATCGACATCGGCGGCACGGCGGAGAAATCAGGCCACGCGGAGAACTCCATCCGCACCGTCTTCCCGTATGCCATCGTCGTCGTGCTGACTTTGCTGATGATCCAGTTGCAGAGCTTCCAGCGCACCCTGCTGGTGGTGCTCACCGCGCCGCTCGGCATGATCGGCGTCACCGCCGCGCTGTTGCTGTTCCAGGCGCCGTTCGGCTTCGTCGCGCAACTCGGCGTCATCGCGCTGTTCGGCATGATCATGCGCAACTCGGTGATTCTGGTCGACCAGATCGAACAGGACATCAAGGCCGGCCACGCCGCCTGGGACGCCATCGTCGGCGCCACCGTGCGCCGCTTCCGGCCGATTCTGCTCACCGCCATGGCCGCCATCCTGGCGATGATCCCGCTGACCCGCAGCGTGTTCTGGGGGCCGATGGCCACCGCCATCATGGGCGGCCTGTTCATCGCCACGGTGCTGACTTTGCTGTTCCTGCCGGCGCTGTATGCGGCGTGGTTTCGGGTGAAACGGGAGGGCTGAAGCGGGGGGCAATGAATATGTTCAAGCCCCGCATCCAGGCGAGGTGCTGCGGAAATAGCTGCCGACCGGCTGCTGGGCTGCGGTACAAGTTTCTGGGTCTGCATTCTGGCCGATTACAATCTTTGGCAGACCAGGCAACAGCCGCTGTCGAACGTGGAGCGGCTTGTGGCTTGACGGTACGTGCGAGCAAGTCGGGAAATTTGAGCCGGCGAGCCGCGCAGCAGAGTCATACAAGAAAATAACCAGGAACACCCCTATCGATGTCCAGCGCCAAACTGACCCTCTCCCGGCTTGAAAAGCTGCTGCTCACCGCCTGTGACGATCTGCGCGGCAACATGGATGCCAGCGAGTACAAGGAATACATCTTCGGCATGTTGTTCCTCAAGCGGGCCAGCGATCTGTTCGATCAACGTCGCGAGGAGATCAAGCAACAAGGCCGGGCGGATGGCCTGAGCCATGTCGATATCGATCTCAACCTGAGAGACCCGGATCAGTACTCCGGCAAATACTTCTTCGTCCCACCGCGCGCCCGTTGGAGCGAAGCGTGGACCGACGCCGCCGGCAACGCCCAACCCGCGCTCAAGCACGTCAAGGAAAACGTCGGCACCATGCTCAACAAGGCGCTGGAAGCCCTGGAAGAGCACAACCCCGAAGCCTTGCAGGACGTGCTCAAGCACATCAACTTCAACAAGAAGATCGGCCAGAACACGCTGGATGACGACACCCTGGTCAACTTCGTCCAGAACTTCGAAAAGATCCCGCTCAAGGACGATGACTTCGAGTTTCCCGACCTGCTCGGCGCGGCCTACGAATGGCTGATCAAGTACTTCGCCGATTCCGCCGGCAAGAAGGCCGGCGAGTTCTACACCCCGGCCGAAGTGGTGCGCATCTGTGTCGAAATTTGCGACCCCAAGGAAAACATGAGCGTCTACGACCCGACGGTAGGCTCGGGCGGCATGTTGATCCAGGCGCGCGACTACTTGCGCGAGTGCGGCGCCAACGCTTCCGAGCTGGCGCTGTACGGGCAGGAAAAGATGGGCACCACCTGGTCCATCTGCAAGATGAACATGCTGCTGCACGGCATTTCCCATGCCGTCATCCGCCAGCAAGACACCCTGCGCGAGCCGCAGCATCAGGCTGACGACGGCCAGCTCAAACGTTTCGACCGCGTGCTGGCCAATCCGCCGTTCAGCCAGAACTACATCAAGAAAGACATCAAGTTCCCCGGCCGCTTCCCGGTCTGGATGCCGGAAAAGGGCAAGAAAGCCGATCTGATGTTCGTGCAGCACATGCTGGCCGTGCTCAAGTCCGACGGCCGGCTGGCCAGCGTCATGCCGCACGGCGTGCTGTTCCGCGGCGGTGAAGAGCGGGAGGCGCGCCAATACTTCATCGACAAGGGTTACCTGGAAGCCGTCATCGGCCTGCCCAGCAACCTGTTCTACGGCACCGGCATACCGGCCTGCATACTGGTGCTCAACAAGGCGGGCGCGGCCGACCGTGACCATGTTCTGTTCATCAACGCCGACCGTGAATACCGCGAAGGCAAGGCGCAGAACCACCTGCGGCCGGAAGACATCGATAAAATCGTCCACGCCTACCGCGCCGGACAAGACATCCCCGCCTACGCGCGGCGCGTGCCGGTGGCCGAGATCAAGGCTGAAGACTACAACTGCAACATCCGTCGCTACGTCGACAACGCCCCGCCGCCCGAGCCGCATGATGTGCGCGCTCATCTGCGCGGCGGCGTGCCGGTCAGCGAGATCGACGCCCTGCGGCACTTCTGGCTGAACTACGCCGGTCTGAGAGTAAGCTGCTTTGCAAATCGTCTCCCCTCGCCCGCAGGCGGGAGAGGGGCCGGGGGAGAGGGCGAGCCCTACGCCGACTTCGCCGCCACGCTCGCGGACAAGCGCGCCATCGCCGGGCACGTCAACACGCATCCCGGCGTCACCCAGCGTCAAGCGCAATTCATGGCCGACCTGCAAGCCTGGTGGCAGCAACACTTGCCCATCGTGGAAGCGCTGGCACCCGATGCCGAAAATCAGCATGGCAAAGCCAACAACGTCTACCAGATGCGCGCCACGCTGCTCGACAGTATCGAGCGCACCTTTACCGGCCAGCATCTCTTGAATCGCTATCAAGTGCGCGGCGCCTTCGCCAACTACTACACGCTGCTGGCCGCCGATTTCAAATCCATCGCCGCCAGCGGTTGGGGGCCGGAACTGATCCCGGACGAAGACATCCTGCAAAGCCAGTTTCCCGAGGTGCTGGCCGAACTGGAGCAGCAGCACAGCCGCCTGGCCGAATTGCAGGCCTTGTTCGCCGCCGCCGGCGAGGAAGATTTCGAAGACACTGACGACACCGGCGTATTGCCCGCCGATGAAGTGAAAGCGCACAAGGCGACCCTGAAAGAAGCCCGGGGCATGATGAAGCTGGCCAAACGCGACCCCGGCCTGGGCGATTGGCGGAATTTTCAACGTGAAGCGGAACGCATCGAAGCGCAACTGGCCCGCCACAAGACGCTGGAAGACGAGGTGAAGAAGCTCAGGTCGCAGATCAAGGACGCCGAGAAGAACCGCGACAAACTGGTGGACCAGGCCCGCCAGCGCATCAGCCGCGACGAAGCCCGGCAGGTGATCGTCGAGCGTCTGGGCAAAGTGCTGTTCGACAGCTACCGCCAATACCTGCGCGCCGATCAACGCGCCTGTATTGCGGGGATTGAAAACCTGTGGGGCAAGTACGCGGTTACGGCCAGGCAGATCGAGGCCGAGCGGGATGCGGCGGCGAAGGCGCTACAAGCGTTTTTGGTGGAGTTGGGGTATGAGTGAGGAGGCCAACTTCGTACCAATTCGAAGTTTGATAGAAGGCTGTTGGCCCGGCGAGTGGGGTTCTGATCCGGTAGCTGACAATTCGAACTGCACTGTTTTTCGAGCGACAGATATTGATAGCGATGGCCATCTTGATTTAGAAGGTGGTGCGTCACGCTCTGTTTTACCGGCAAAGCTCAAATCCAAATCGCTAAGGTCTGGCGATGTTCTTCTTGAAGCTTCGGGCGGTGCACCAGACAAACCAGTTGGGCGAGTTGCTCTCGTTGGGCGTACGCCTCCTCGTCCATCATTGACATCGAATTTCTTTCGATTCATACGGCCATCGGCAGAAGTAGACCCAAGATTTCTGTTATTGCAGTTGGTTTCGCTGAATCGCAGCACGTCGATATGGCGATATCAACAGCAAACAACTGGACTAATTAACCTTAAAGTTGACGATTATCTCGGTCATAAGATATGGATTCCATCAAAGGAACAGCAGAAGAAGATTGCTGATGTTCTTTTTTGCATCGACACCGCCATCGAAAAAACCGAAGCCCTGATCGCCAAATATCAGCAGATCAAGGCCGGCTTGATGCACGACTTGTTCACCCGTGGCGTGCTGCCCAACGGCCAACTCCGCCCGCCGCGCAGCGAAGCACCGAAGATGTATCAGGAAACGGCGATTGGGTGGATTCCGAGGGAGTGGCAATACGAGTTGCTGGATCAGCTCGCATTGAGAGGCAGTGGCCACACGCCTAACAAAGATCACTCTGAATACTGGAATGGTGGAATCAAATGGGTTTCCTTGGCAGACTCCTACAGGCTGGATCAGCTTTACATTTCGGATACTGACCTGAAGATCAGCCACAAAGGCATTCAAAATTCATCCGCTGTTCTGCACCCAGCTGGCATTGTCGTTTTGTCTCGCGACGCCGGGGTTGGCAAAAGTGCGATTACCACTGAGCCCATGGCGGTAAGCCAACACTTCATGTGCTGGAAGTGCGACCAGAAAATGGATAACCACTTCCTGTATTACTGGCTTCAGTTCAACAAACGCACATTTGAAAACATCGCAATGGGTAGCACGATCCTGACCATCGGGTTGCCGTATTTCAAGCGGCTCAAGATTGCTTGCCCTGCCGACCTGTATGAGCAAAAAGCTATTGCCATTAAGTTGAAAGCAATTGATGCACGCCTATTTTCATTGCAGGGCGATCTGGCAAAGAAACGCCAACAAAAATTCGGCCTGATGCAAGGCCTGCTTACCGGTAAAGTCCCGGTAAAAGTCGACGCGGGCGAGACGGTGTATGACTAACCAACTGCCAATCAAGCTCGACGACCTGCTGCGCCAGCGCACGGTGGAAGGCGAGCGCATCGAGTACAAGGCCGGCTGGAATCCGGACGCCATCATTCGCACGCTGTGCGCTTTCGCCAACGATTTCGAAAATCTCGGCGGCGGCTATGTGGTGATCGGCCAGGACTGCGATGCCCATGGTCAGCCGGTGTTCCCGCCGGTGGGGCTGGCGGAGAATCAGCTCGACAAGATTCAGCAGGAGTTGCTGTCGGCCTGCCAGTTGATCCAGCCGCCGTATTTTCCGGCGC
>JAGUXX010000224.1 GCA_020061585.1 Betaproteobacteria bacterium
ATCGGCTCTCGTGCCATCCCACTCCCCTCCGAACACCCGGTGCTAATAGGATAGCCATTAACGGATATATGTAAAGGCATTAGTGAGACACCACACTAGGATACGTGGCTTCAAGCAATTCGATGAAGTGCTGCGCAGTGGGACGTTTTACTTCGTGGTTGGCGCACAGATTCGTCATGTCGCGCAGACCGCCATCGTGCATGCACAGCTTGCCCACGATGAACGCCAGCAATCCGCCCTCGACGCCCCCTCCGCAGCGCCGCCGGCAAAGCCAAGGAGCCTGTCGGACAGGCTCAATACTCGCCTATCACCTTGTCCAAAGCGGGCTTGATCTTGGCCCGGTCGGCCGGATTCAACATGCCGACAGGGTGCTTCAGGCGCGCGGTATCAATGGCAAAGATTTCATCAGTTGAGAGCACGAACAGGCCCTGGCCGGGAACTTCAACCAGTGGCGCCATGATCTCGACCGGCAGGGCGTTGGCTCGAAGCGGAATGACTACCGTCGCCCGGGTTCTGCTGGTGATGTGGTCGTTCTGGATGGAAACAAGATAGGGGATCTCGGACTTTTTCATACCGGGATTGGGATAGATTCGAAATTGCGCCAAGACTTAAATCCTGTCGAATTCCTCGCCCGCCAATCCCGTTGCGGCAATGTCCCGACCATGCGCCACCAAGGCATCCGCGTTGCGCTCCGCCCAGGCACGATTTTCCAGCTCATCAAGTAGGCGTGCGAACAATTGCTCGGCCTGAGCCGAAAGGTTGATCTCCTGTTTGTATGGTTCGAGACGATCCAACAGGCACTGATCGATGGACAGTGACAGTCGCCCTTTTCTGGACGAAGGTTGGAGAGAAGGTAGCATCGAGCAATTCCCATGACTGAGCGATGCGCATGATCATACGCATCGCTATCGATTGATGTCAAAGTTATGCGCAGGCGGTCATTTGGGAGCCGCGACACAAAAACAAATAGCGAACTGCCCCGACTTTCGTGGTGGCTATTTGGTCAAGCCAAGCCACCCCAGTAGCCACATCCGCGATGTTGTCTAAATGTAGCCGATCGGCCCTGACAAGTGATCCAGCCCATCCGCGCGGCCTTGTTACTTGATCTCCTCGCCATTGTCACGCTCCAGCGCTACCAATCCGCAACCCGCCATCTTCATGTTGTATGGCACTCTGGCCTCGGCGGACAACAAAAAAGCCAGCGCGAGGCTGGCTTTTGAATGGTGGTGGTGCTGGGTTTACTACCGAACTACTCGCTCTTGGGGCCAATGAGTAAATCTGCGTCCGCCTGCGGCGGTTCGGCAATTCTATAGCCCATCGCTCGGTATCCGCGCTCTCGCTTGTCCCACATCCGCAGCAGCGCGGGGTGTCCGGTGTCCATGAAATCGATGATCCGCACATCTGTCTTGGTCGCATGCTCTCGATGCAATCGGCCGGCGTATTGCTGCAAGGTGCCCTTCCAAGAGATGGGCATGGCCAGAATCAAGGTATCGAGGGGTGGGTGGTCGAATCCCTCGCCCACGAGTTTGCCGGTGGCGAGCAGGACGCGCGGTGCGTCTGGTGGCAAGGCATTGAGGTCCACAATCATGGCGGCGCGCTGCTTTTTCGACATTCTGCCGTGCAGCACGAAAAACGTAGCCACCTGCTGGGCAATAGCGGCATGGATGGCGTCCAGATGTTCAGTGCGCTCGGTAAGGACCAGCACCTTACGTCCTTGCCCATAAGCGCTGACGATGTCGACGGCGATGGCCGCCGTGCGCTCCGAATCGTTCGCGAGGTGACGGAACACATCCTGAATGCCGGCCCCTTCCGGCAAATCAATTCGCTTGTGCAACGGGCGCGGCATCACTTCCAGGTCATGAGGAGCGGTCTCCGGCTTCGTCGCCGTGTACCGGATCGGCCCGCATTGCATGAATATGATCGGTTGCTGGCCATCCCGGCGGATCGGCGTGGCGGTCAGGCCGAGCACGTATTGCGCCTTGGCGCGTTTCAGGATGTTGTCGAAGGACACGGCGCCGACGTGATGACACTCATCCACGATGACGTGGCCGTAGTTCTCGACCAGCGGGTTGACCTCGCCTTGCCTCGAGAGCGACTGCATCACGGCAATGTCGATTCTGCCGGTGGGCTTGGCTTTGCCGCCGCCGATGCTGCCGACCACGCCCTTACCGACACCCAGGAAAGCCTGGAGCCGTTCCTGCCATTGTTTCAGTAGTTCGGTGCGATGAACCAGTACCAGCGTGTTCACGCCCCGGCGGGCAATCATGGCAGCGGCGGTGACGGTCTTTCCAAAAGCGGTGGGAGCGCATAGCACGCCGGCGTCGTGGTGCAGCATCGCCGACACCGCCATTTCCTGGTCAAACCGTAGTTCGCCAGCGAAATGCACATCGAGAGGTTCCCCGGCGTACCGTTCATCCCGGAGATCGCAGCGGATGCCGGCATCGCGTAGCAAGGCCTGCGCGGGTTCCAGGCAACCGCGTGGCAAAGCGATGTGTTGCGGATAATTTTCCGCGCAGCCGATCACACGGGGGGTGTCCCATACCGACATCCGCATCGCCTGCGCCTTGTAAAACTCCGGGTTCTGGAAGGCGGCAAGGCGGATCAAGCGGTTGGCCAATGGTTGCGGTAACTGCGCTTTCTCGAAGTAGATCAGGTTGGCCAGCGTCACGGTCAGGGCCTCCGGCAGCGGCCCGGATAACTTTCTGGTTGCAGGCGCAGGCCTTTTCCACGGCGTCGCCAGGTCTTCCTCGTCGATAAAGGTCACATCCAGCGGATGCACGCCACCCGTGGCCCGGAGAATGGTCGGCTCGATATCGTGCGCCGCCATTGGCTGGATGGATGCCAGAAAAGCCCACTGGTCGGCATACGGGTGCAGGCTCGCATCGACGAACACGCTGTGGCCCTGTTCGCGCGGCGCTTTCTGCAAGGGCAGTGCGATCAGGTTGCCGAAACCACCCTTGGGCATCGTGTCCTGATTCGGGAACAGGCGGTCGTAGGATTCCAGTTTCAGTTGCCGGGTGCGTGAACAAGTGTGACTGATGATGGCGGTGCCAAGGCGCCTGGCGTCACGGGCAAAAACCTTGCTGGCGAAGAAAATCCAGGCATGGGCGCCGTTTCCCGACCGTGAAATCTCGAGGGCGGCGGGCACGCCCAACTCCTGACAGGACTGGACAAAGGCTTGCGCATCCTCGCGCCATTCGGCTTCATCGAAATCCACCGCCAGAAAATGACAGGTTTCATCGGGCAGAAGCGGGTAGACGCCGATGGTGCGCTTGCCGGCAAGATGCTCATAGATGACCGAATCCGTCAGCGGCAAGAACACCCGATTACCGCAGTCCGCGCATTTCATGCGGGGTTTGCCACAAACCCCAGCCACCCACTCGTTAGCGCAGGCCGGTGCGTAACCGGTTTTCCCCGATGTCTTACCCTCCCATCGAACTGGGTAGATATCTACTCGACCGCGAAACAGTCGCCGAAAGAGCGCCACTTTCTCGGCAGTGGTGAGTTTGGATGGCTCGGGCTCAGGGGGCGGTGGTGCAGGTTCGGGCGGCAAGCGCCATTCGATGCCGTGAGATTCCAGCAGCGCGATCAGGCGGGCATTCTCGATCTGAAGCGCCGCCTGCAAGTTCTGCTCAGAACGCTCCGGCATTGCAGATCACAGCAGGAAATCCGTTCCACGCTGCGCCCAAATTGGTACTGCTTTCCAGGTATCACGCATCCGACCGTGCAGGGAATCCGAGGAAGGTTCGAAATGCCGCAAATGCATCCAAAACCGTTCCGAGTGATTTGCCTCCAGCAGATGACAGATCTCGTGCAGCATTACGTAGCGCACCAATTCGCGCGGCAGAAACAGCAGCTTGCAGTTCAGGCTGATGCGTCCATGCGCTGAGCAACTGCCCCAGCGCGTACGCTGGTTTTTTATCGCCAGATCAACGAAGCGCAAACCGGTTTGCTCGGCCAGATTCGTCAGCCACGGCGACAGTGCACTCGTGGCATGACGCGCCAGCCAGCGCCGCAGGGCGGCATGGCAGGCTTCGACATCGTCTACCGCGCCAGCCACGACGATGCGGCCCGGCTGGTCGATACGCGCCCCAACGGTACGGCTGCGTGTGGCCTTGTATTCCACGCGCCAGGATTCAGCCAGTGCCGGCAGGTCGAAAGCCTGTGGACGAGCAACAGGTTCCGTGCCGATCAGATGGCGCACCGCGTCGAATTCCGCCATGCGCCCAGCAATCCACTCGGCCTTTCCGGCCACCAACGCCAACAACCGCTGTCGGTCTAATCCCAATGGCGCGGTGACTACCAGCCCCTCTCGTGCGCTGAGTTTCAGGCGCAGCGAACGCGTCTTGGTCGAGGCGCGTATCTCGAATTCCAAGGCCCTGCCATCAGGCAGCGCCAGTTTGTCGTGGGCCACGGCGTCAATCATCGCAGGCATCGGCAAGTGCCCCCGCCCCCGGTTTGTAATGCCGACGCTTGAGCACCAGGACCAAGCCGCCGATAAAGCCCATCGCATCATCGGCGAGCAACCCCGAGGCGGCAAAACGGCTGGCGATCATGAACAGCAAAGCGCGTGACAGTTCCGGGTCCACGGCGCTGCTGGTCCACCACCCGGGGAAGCAATGCTTGTCGGCTTCCGCCAGCGTGGCGGCGGCGATCTCTGCCGCCACCGCGTCGGCGATAGCCGCATTCCGGGCTTTGATCTTCAGTGCCAACTGCTGGGCGATGGGGCGATTGGCTTCGTCTACCGCCGCCCGCACGGCATCGGTAAGTTTTTCCAGCTCTTCAATCAGCGCGATGCCAGCCAATGTGCCTGCGCGCTTTTCATCGATCAAGCGTTGCAGTTTCTCGGACAGCGGCTGGAAAGCCTCGTCCTGGTCCAGCCGGATGCGTAGTTCCGCCGACAGCATCGCCTCGATGTCCAGGGCCTTGGCGTCCGGCTTCTTGTCCTTCAGCTTGGTCAGGAAATGTTCGTCGAGCACATAGGTCGGGAATTCGGTTTCCAGTTCATCGACGTCGATGTGCTCACGGATCAGCTCCCCCGTGCGGGCGGCATCTTCCTCGGTGGCCTCGATGCTCTTGCTGGCATCCGGGTAGAACTTTTTCCGGTACAGCATGTACAGCTTGGTCAACCAGGCATAAGGCCGCACGTAGTCGCGCAATTGCTCGTCGGGTTGCAGGGCCTCGTAGAGCACGCGCAGGTTGCGGTAGCCGGTATCGAACTGCTTCTCCGCGCCGTCCACATCGCGCAGGATTTTCATCGCCGTCACGAAGGCATCGTGAGAGCCATCCCGAGGCACTGTGGCCTCCGGGAACAAGTCCCAAACCTGCTGGAAGGTCTTGCGGAAGTGCTCGCGGATGGCTTCGAACGGGAACGCCACATCGCCCAACTCGTCGGGCTTGTAGTTCAGCGCCTCGTTCAGATGATCGAAGATGCCGTAGTAATCCAGCACCAGGCCGTGGCCCTTGAGCTCGTTGTAAGGACGGTTCACCCGCGCGATGGTTTGCAGTAGCGAGTGGTTCAGCAGTTTCTTGTCGAGATACAGCGCCTGCAGGATGGGCGCATCGAAGCCGGTCAGCAGCATGTCGCAGACCACCAGTACCTCGATCTTGCGGTAAGGCTTATCCCGGTGCTCCTCCAGTTCCGACTGCGCCGGGATCAGAAATTCGTTGAGCAGCTTCTTGCGCTTCACCTCGCCCAGATACAGCGCCTGAATGTCCTCCGGGTCGTTTTGCGGCGCTTCCGAGATTACCGGCATGACAGCATCCGCGCCCAGCCGCTCCCGCAAAGCCGCCGCGTAGAGCTTCACGGCCTGCTTGTCCCGGCACACCAGCATGCCCTTGAAGCCGTTGGGGCGGACGTGCTCGGTGAAGTGCGCGACCACGTCATCGGCGATCTGGCTGATCCGCTTGGGATGAAACAGCAGCTCGTTCAACTGAGCGGCTTCGCTGGATAGCTTGTTGAGTTCCTCCGCCGGCAAGTGGCCGAATTCCCGCTTGAAGGCGATATCCAGCTTGGTGCCATGCAACTGCCAGTCGGTCACCCGTGGTTGCCAGTGAATCGGTTTCACCACGCCGTCGCGCAGCGCGTCGGTCACCGTGTAGGGACGGCCCATGTAACGCTCGATCTTGCCGTCGTCCTTCACGTAGCCCCAGGCCTTGGGCGTGTTGTGGTCGTCGTTCTCGATCGGTGTACCGGTGAAGCCGAACATCGACGCACCCTCGACCGCCGAGCGCATGTAGGTTCCCAAATCGCGTTCCTGCGAGCGATGCGCCTCGTCGGCCATGACGATCACATTGGCGCGCTGCTTGGTCACCTGCTTGGGCATGCCCTCGAACAGGTGCACCGTGGTGAGGATCACGCCGCGATAGTCACCGGTCAGTTTTGCCTCCAGATCGCGCTTGCTGGCGGCCACATGCACGTTGTCGGTGCCGGTGGAGTTCAGTTCCCGGTCCATCTGGTCACCCAATTGCTCGCGGTCCACCAGCAAAATCACCGTCGGCTGTTGCAACCTAGTGTAGTGTCTCACTAATGCCTTTACATATATCCGTTAATGGCTATCCTATTAGCACCGGGTGTTCGGAGGGGAGTGGGATGGCACGAGAGCCGAT
>JAGUXX010000294.1 GCA_020061585.1 Betaproteobacteria bacterium
CCGGCGTCGGCCAGAGTTCCTGGGGACCGACCGGCTTCGCGCTGAGCGACTCGGAAACCTCGGCGCATGCCCTGGCGCGAGCGGCGCGCGCCACGTTCGCCGGCGACGGTCTGGAATTCATGGTCTGCGCCGGGCGCAACCGAGGCGCGGAAATCAGCGCCCAGAACCGCGCCGCCCTGGCGCGAGCCGGCTGATTCGAGAAACGACTCAAATAACAACAACTGGAAGCGCCATGGAAAAACCCTTTCTGCTGCATTTCGCCACCCCCGCTGTTCGGGTCAGTCCGTTCGACGTGAACATGGCCTACGACGCGGGCTGGAATGCGGTCATCCCCTACGCCGGCGTCGGCCTGCAAGACATCTCCGGCTTCACCCAGGATGCAATTTTTTCGCGCGGCCCCAAGGGCGCGAAACGCACCGGCATCTTTATCGGCGGGCGCGACGCGCTGCTGGCCGACGACATGCTGCAAGCGGCGGGCAAAGCCATGGTGCCGCCCTTCGCGGTATCGGTATTCGCCGACCCCAGCGGCGCCTACACCACGGCGGCGGCGATGCTGGCCAAAGTGGAACAGGCGCTGCTCAAGCAACATGCGTTGGCATTGTCCGGTCGCCGAGTGGCCATATTCGGCGGCACCGGGCCGGTCGGTACCGTGGTCGCGATATTGGCGGCGCTGGCCGGCGCCGAGGTCAGCATCCCCGGCCATGACGGCCTGGCGCGGGCGCAAGCCGTGGTTGATCCGATCAACAGCCGCTTCGGCATGCGGATCCGCGCCTGCGATGGCGGCAAGGCATCGGAAATCCAGGCGCTGCTGACGCAAAGCGAGATCATGCTGAGCACCGCCAAGGCCGGGGTGCAAGTGCTCAGCGCCGCGCATCTGGCCCATGCCACGACGTTGCGGGTAGCGGCCGACATCAATGCGGTGCCGCCGGCCGGCATTGCCGGCATCGGCATGATGGACGATGCGGTCGCGCTGGCCGCGGCCTCCGGCAACGCGGTCGGCATCGGCCCGCTGGCCATCGGCAACCTCAAATACCAGGTCCAGCAGGCGCTGCTGCAAGCCATGCTGACCACGGAGAAGCCGCTGCTGCTCGGTTTCTCCGAAGCATTTATCGAGGCGCGTCGGCGTGTCGCCTGAATCGTCTAAATCCCGCCCGCCGGCCTGGTTGCTCTGCTCCCTGTCCGGACGCGGTCTGGCCAAGGCAGCGTTGCGCGCCGGTCAACGCGCGTTGGTGATCGACGCCTTTGGCGACCGGGACACGCGCGCCTTGGCCCTGAATTGGGCGCATGCGCCGATGGCCGATGCCTGCCGCTTCGAGGCCCGCCCGCTGCTCGATGCGGCGGCGAACCTGTGCCCGCCGGCGAATTGCGGCGGTCTGATCTACGGCTCCGGTTTCGAATCGCAGCCGGCGGTGCTGGCGCGGTTGGCGGCTGGCCGTCGCCTGCTCGGCAATACGCCCGAGGTGCTCGCCCAGACCGGCGACCCGGCCCGCTTCTTCGCGCTGTTGCGGCGGCTCGGCATTCCCCATCCCGAGGTTCGCTTCAGCCGGCCATCGCAACCGCGCGACTGGCTTTCCAAGCAAGCCGGCGCCTGCGGCGGCAGCCATATCCTGCCGGCCTCGGCGAGCGGCGACCATCCGGGACGCTATTTCCAGCGTCATATCCAGGGCCAGACCGGTTCTTTGCTGTTTCTGGCGAATGGCCGGGAGGTGTGCCCGGTCGGCTTCAATCTACCCTTGCCGCCGCCGCCCGAAGCACCCAACGCCTGGGCCTGGTCCGGCGCGGCCAGGCTGGCCGGGAGCTTGCCCAGTCAGGGTGATGCGCCGCTGGCGGCCGCGCGCCGGCTGACCCAGGCGCTGGGCTTGCGCGGGCTCAACGGCATCGATTTCATTCTCGACCGGCGTGGCTGGAAGCTGCTGGAACTGAATCCGCGCCCCACCGCCACGCTGGAACTGTGGGACGTGGCGCCGATGCCGTCGCTGTTGAACCTGCATGTGCGGGCCTGCCAGGGCCATTTGTCCGACGAGCTGCCCAGTCTCCCGGGCAGTCTGGCCATGGCGGTGGTTTATGCCGGCGAACAACTCTCGATCCCGGCCGACTTCATCTGGCCGGACTGGTGTTCCGATCTGCCCGCCGCCGGCAGCCGGATTGCCGCCGGCGAGCCGATCTGCACGGTCCGGGCGGCCGGCGACAACAGCGCCGTCGCCGCGCATAGTGCCGAACAACTGCGCGGCAGCATCCTGCGTCGCTTGCGCCGGACTCAAGCGCATGAATCACGCCAGCCTCAAGCGGTGCGCACGGCGCACCCTACAACTTCGCCAACATTTCCATCCGCCGCCGATCCGGCCTGGGCATGCAGCCATGAACATTGACCAAAGCATCAGTCTCAACCGCTTGGCCGCCCCGCTGCTGGACGACCTGGTCGCCCGCGCGGCGGAACTGCGCTTGATCGTCTCGCGCCAGGCCAATGGCGCCCGCATCGTCGATGCCGGCATCCAGGCGCGGGGCGGCATCGAGGCGGGCCGGCGCATCGCCGAAATCTGTCTGGGCGGGCTGGGCCGCGTGCAACTGACACCTTCGGGCAGCGCCGCCTGGCCGTGGGAATTGTCGGTCGCCACCGCGCAACCGGTGCTGGCCTGCCTAGGCAGCCAGTACGCCGGCTGGAGTCTGAGCCACGGCGAGGGCAAGGGCGGCTTCTTCGCGCTCGGTTCCGGACCCGGCCGCGCCTTGGCCGGCAAGGAAGAACTGTTTCGCGAACTCGCTTACCGCGACCACATCGAAGGGACGCAGGCCAGCGCCTGCCTGGTGCTGGAAACCGATCAGACGCCGCCGCTGGCGCTGCTCGACAAGATCGCCGGCCAGTGCGGCATCGCGCCGGAAATGCTGACCCTGATCCTGACCCCGACCAGCAGCCTGGCCGGCGGTGTTCAGGTCGTCGCGCGGGTGCTGGAAGTGGCTTTGCACAAGGCGCACTACCTCGGCTTCCCGCTCGAACACATCGTCGACGGCATGGGTGCCGCGCCGGTCTGCCCGCCGTCGCCGGATTTCCTTACCGCCATGGGCCGCAGCAACGATGCCATCCTGTTCGGCGGTCGCGTGCACTTGTTTGTCGGTGGCGAGGAAGCCGCCGCCGAAGATCTGGCCAATCGTCTGCCTAGCCTGGCGTCGGCCGATTACGGCCAGCCGTTCGCTCAGGTGTTCAAGGCCGCCGGCCACGACTTCTACAAGATCGACCCGCTGCTGTTCGCGCCGGCTCAGATCAGCGTCACCTGCCTGGGCAGCGGCCGCACTTTCCGCGCCGGCCGGCTGGATGCGGATTTGCTGGAGCGTTCGTTCACATGAGCATCGTGAATCAGGGCCGCATCGCCATCTTCACCGATGATCCGGGTTGGCACGGCAAGCGGCTGAAACAGGCGTTTGCCGCGCGCGGTTACCAGGCGCAATACCTGTCGTTGACCGATTGCCGGATTGACCTGGAACAAGGCATCGGCGGCGTCGTGCTGCCTGGTTTCGAGCAGCGCCTGCCGGATGGCGTGTTCGTGCGCGGCGTACCGGGCGGCACGCTGGAGCAAGTCATCCTGCGTCTGGATTTCCTGCATGTGCTGCCGGCCATCGGCGTGCCGGTGTACAACCCGGCGCGCGCCATCGAGAAGAGCGTCGACAAGGCGATGACCAGCCTGCTGCTGCATCAGGCCGGCATTCCGACCCCACCGACCTGGGTGGCGGAATCCGCGGCGCAGGCGCGCGCCCTGCTGATGCGCGAAGTGGCGCGCGGCCATGAACTGGTGCTCAAGCCGTTGTTCGGTTCACAAGGCGCCGGCCTGCGGCGACTGGCGCAGCCCGCCGACCTGCCGCCGGCCGAGGAATACCACAATGTGTATTACCTGCAACGCTACGTTGGCGCCGCGGCCGGCGGCTGGGAAGACTACCGCGTGCTGGTGATCGGCGGCGTCAGTCGCGCCGCGATGACGCGCAAGGGCGTGAACTGGATCAACAATGTCGCGCAGGGCGCGGCATGCGAAGCCGCGCCGAACGACCCGGAACTGTTCCGCCTCGCCGAAGCCGCCACCCGCGCGCTGGACATGGACTATGCCGGAGTCGACCTGCTGCGCGACCGATCCGGCCGTCTGACGGTGTTGGAGGTGAACAGCATCCCGGCCTGGCGTGGCCTGCAATCGGTGGTGAGCGGCGACATCGCCGGCATGCTGGCCGACGACCTGATCGACCGCCACCTGCGGCAAGCCGCCCGGGAGCGGTGCGCATGAACGCGCCGGTACGCCACGAACTCGACCTCAACCGCTGTGCGGCGGCGTTCCGCGCCGCCTGCGAACTGGACGTGCTGGCATTCAAGCCGGGCAACGTCAGCGTCGAGTCCGCCGGTCACGGCATGCGCGCCGAGGATTTTCTGATCAGCGCCGAAGTCGCCGCGCCGCATATCGCCGACCCAAGCCTGAACATCGGCGAGCGCATCTACCGCGCGGTCGAGGCGACACGCCGGGCGGTCGCCTGCAACACCAATCTCGGCATCGTGCTGCTGGCCGCGCCGTTGATCCATGCCGCGCAACAGTTGCCGCCGGACGGATTCACCAGCGCGGCATTTTCCCTATCCCTGCGAAACAGCCTGCACAGCATCAATCTGGCACAAACCGAGCTGGTCTATCGCGCCATCCGTCTGGCGGCGCCCGGCGGGCTGGGCGGCAGCCGGCGCCATGACGTCAACCACGCGCCCAAAGCGCCGCTGCTCACCGCGATGCGCGAAGCCTCGCGGCGCGACTGCATCGCCCGCCAGTATGCCAACGACTATGCCGACCTGTTCTCGCCGGGCCGCGACGCGCTGACCCAGGCGCGCGCGCGCCGGGGCGTCGAAGCGCAAGCCCTGAGCGAGCTGTTCATCGCCTTCCTGGCCGACTTTCCGGACAGCCATGTGCAGCGCAAGCACGGTATGGCAACGGCTGAAGGCGTGCGCCAGATGGCGCGTCAGTGCCAGTACGAAGTCCGCCACAGCCGAAGCTGGAAGGCAGCGCGCAAGCCGCTGGAAGAACTGGACCAGTGGCTGAAAACCAGCGGCATCAATCCCGGTACCAGCGCCGATCTCAGCGTCGCCACCTGGCTGCTGGATCGCTTGCTGGGTGAATCAGGCATTCAAACCGAAACGCGTTCAAACCCAACGCGGCTCTTCGGTTTTGAAACAAAGTGGTCAGCCAGCGAACGACTCGGCGCCGGCAAGCCACTCTAAATCGACCGAGTCTGTGCAATTCAAGGAGAAAACAATGGCTAAGATCGATCGCGTGATGGTAGGCGAGTCCCTGGTAGGCGACGGCAACGAAGTGGCGCATATCGACCTGATCATGGGTCCGCGTGGCAGCGCTGTGGAAACGGCATTCTGCAACGGCCTGGTCAACAACAAGGATGGCTTTACCTCGTTGCTGGCGGTAGTCGCCCCCAACCTGCCGTGCAAACCGAACACCATGATGTTCAACAAGGTGACCATCAAGGGCGCCAAACAGGCCGTGCAGATGTTCGGCCCGGCTCAGCGCGGCGTGGCGATGGCGGTGGCGGATTGTGTCGAGGACGGCACCATCCCGGCCGATGAAGCCGACAACCTGTTCATCTGCGTCGGCGTGTTCATCCATTGGATGGCCGAAGACGATGCCAAGATCCAGGACTACAACTACGCCGCCGTCAAGGAATCGATCCAGCGCGCCGTCGCCGGCACGCCGACCGCGGCCGAAGTGGTAGCCAAGAAGGGCAGCGCCGGCCACCCGTTCGCGGCCCACCTCTGACAGGGTGCCCCCGTTCCGGGGTGACGTACAGGCCGTGTTCCAGAAGCTGTTGGCCCCGGAGATAACCCTTCCGGGACACGCTTTGGCAGGGTGTCGAAAAATGAGGAAATCTCTGCATCACCGTCACCCCGGCGGATGCCGGGGTCCAGAAGCCGTTGATTATATTGAGCTCACTGCACTGGACCCCGGCATTCGCCGGGGTGACGGGCAGCCAGTCGTTGCTGCACCGATTTACCGATCCCGGTCTGGGGCACGGCCACTGGCGGCAGGACTTGCGGACACAGGTGCATGAAACCCGGCCATCTCGGCGCGGCCAAGCGCGCCATCATGCAACGCCGAGGCCAGCAGCACGCCGGCCGC
>JAGUXX010000122.1 GCA_020061585.1 Betaproteobacteria bacterium
GAAAGGTGACTCGCCGCTGCGCGGCTCAGGTGAAACGTGAAAAGCCAAAGCACACTTCGCAGCACGTTTCACCCGCGGCACAGCCGCATCACGTTTCACCCGTGGCGAAGCCACATCACGTTTCACCAGCGGCGAAGCCGCATCACGTTTCACGTCATCACCCATGCACCAGGGTGCCCAGATCCGGCGCGCTGGCGAACAGGCGCTCCATCGCCACCCGCGCCAGTTCGTCGGACAGACGGCTTTGGCGAGCCTCGAAAGTCTGATCGAGCTGCGCCCGGTCATCGGCCATGCGCACCCGGATGCCGCCTTCGCTGGACTGATTGTGGCTGCGCAAGGTTACCTGGCGTCCCGGCGCGGCGCGCGCGCTCAGATCGTTCCACACCGAGGCCAGCATCTTGCCGTCCTCGCGCCGCACCTCGACCACCAGGTCACCCGCCGGCAAAGCTTGAGCGGCGGCGGCCAGCCAGGCTTCGAGCACACCCAGATAGGCGGTTTCATCGTCGACCAGTTCCTGAAAGGCCAGCTTGACGCCAGACAACGTGGCTTCGGTGAGCGCCCAGCGCAACCGGTCGAGTTCGGAAGCCAGGCGGGTTTCCGCCGCCTGCGATTGGCGTCTGACACGTCGCTCCGCCTCTGCCTTGGCAGCCAGCACCTCGCGCTCCTCGGCGAGTTTCAGCTTGTCGAGCGATTCGGCCAGGATGCGCGCGCGCAACACCTCGGCATTCTGGCGCTGCTCGCGCGCCAGGGTTTCGGCCTGGCGCAGCAGCGCCGCCTCAAGTTGGGTGACTTGGCTATCGGTATCCATGATCGGTATCCATGATTTCTGCCTACTTCAAAGCTTCCGGGCCCAACACCGCGCGCACCACTTCATCGACGGCGGGCGCGTAGTCGTAAGGGGCGGCCAGCGGCGGCAACTCGGTGACCACGATGCGCCCGCCTTCATTGCGCAGTCGATCGAGCCAATGGCCGCCGGCGTGGGCCAGATGCGACTCCAGCAACACCAGCGCTTCATCACCGCTTTTCACCAGTTGGCCAAGAACTTCTTCGACCTTGGCCGGATCCGCATCGGCATGGATTTCCGCGCCGATCAGGCTGAATCCATCCGCCAGTCCGGCGCTGCCGATCACCACCAGACGCGCGCTGCCAGGTGCGGTTTCCATGTCGGTGCGTCTCTCGCCTACAGCTTGCCGAGCAACAGGATGGACATCACCAGACCGTAAATCGCGATACCTTCGGCCAGGCCCATGTAGATCAGCGTGCGACCGAACATTTCCGGTTTCTCGGCGATCACCGCCAGCGAAGCCGAGCCGATCGGCCCCAGCGCGATAGCCGCGCCGATCGCCGCCAGACCGGTCGGCAGGCCGACGCCCAGCAGCGCCAGACCCTGACCAAGGGAAATCTCGCCGGCCGCCACCGCCGGTTCCGCCGCCATCACATCACCTACGCCGAGCAACATGGCGCCCGCCATACCGGCGGCGAACAAGGCCAGATTGGCCAACAGACCGCCCTTGAGCCAGGCCGGCGCCGGCAACCGTCGCGGTCTGAATTCCAGCCACAACCCCGCGCCTATGGTCGCCGCCACGGACAACCCCATCAATGCGATCAACCAGCTCATTTCTTTCTCCTTGAGGTAAAAACTTCAATGATGCGACTCAATGCTTGACTGCCTGCGCTTCCAGACGCAACGGGACGAATTCCACCCCATCGCCGCTGAAGAAACGCGAGAACCCTTCGTAATACATCAAACGCAGCGCCTGGATGGCGACGATGCCGCCCTCAAGCACGATGATGACGACATTGCCCAAGGCAATGGTGAACCAGTGGCCGGCGACCGACAGCCCGGCGGCCAGCGTGAAAATGGCCAGCGCCAAGGCGACGTGATTCAGGCTGAAGGCGGCCACCCGCATGAACGAAAGCGTATTGGAAAACAGATTGATGCCGGTCTCCAAGGTCTCGATGGCGGTGACCAGGATACGTTCGCCCAGACCGGCTTTCGCTTCGTACCACTTGAAACCGGCCACCACCACGATGCCGAACAGCGCCACCAGCCAGGCCACGCTTTGAGGAAACCAAGCAACATCCGCCCCGGCCACGCCGACCAGCCCGCCGACCGCGCCGAGATAGAACACCAGGCCGGCCAGACCGGTGGAATCGAACAGCGCTTCGGCGCGATGCCCGGCGACCCATTTGTTGCGCGCGTTGACCAGCAGGGTGAACACGATGAAGCCGACGCCGAAGCCAACCGCCACGCTCAACACATACACCGGGTTGTGCAACGGCGACAGCCAGACCGGTTCGAGGATGTCCTCGTAACCGAAAATGCTGCCGTAGAGCACGCCGAACAACATCGACACCACGCCCGCCGCGCCGCCAACCCAGGCGAAACGGCCCAGCTTGCCGGCAAACACTAACGACAGCAGCAGGATCACCCCGCCATGGCCGATATCGCCGAACATCGCGCCGAACAGCAGCAGATAGGTCAAGGCGAACGGCAAGGCCGGATCGAACTCGCCGTAACGCGGAATGCCGTAACTCTTGACCAGCGGCACGAACGGCTGCAGCCAGCCCGGGTAGCGCACCAGCGACGGCACATCCGCCGCTTCGTCCGGACTCGGTTCATGGACATCGAGCAGGTAACGGCCATGGAAACGGGCATTCAGCGCGGCGCGCAGCTCATCCAGTTGCCGGCGCGGCGTCCATCCGGCGAGTGCCGCCAGACCGCCCTTGCCGCGCACCCCGTTCAACGCCGCCTC
>JAGUXX010000033.1 GCA_020061585.1 Betaproteobacteria bacterium
CCCAAGCCCGCACCGGCAAAGCCCAGCGAGCCGCCGCCCGCGCCACCACCACCGCAGATCGACAAACCCGATCCGCCACCGCCGCCAGCCGTCCCGCCGCCGGTCAGCGCCCCTCCGGCAAAGGAAACACGCCCACAACCCTGGCCCAACCGGGAAGGCGAAGGATTCAACTTCTTCATGCGTTACGAATAAACGACAAAGGCCGCAATTGCGGCCTTTGTGTTGTGGATCGAGCGGTCTCAGTGCATCGGACGTTTCATGAAATTCACCACTTTTGCATCCGAAACCAAGCCGGCCTTGGTGCCGCAGGCGCCGGCGCTGGAACCGCCATCACCGGTTTCCATGACATACCCCTCGGCTTCGTGCAGCAGATTGATGACATCGACGAAGAAACGCTCCTTGACCATCGCCAGCGCGGTACGACCGCCATCATTGGTCGCCTTGACTTCCGCGCCGGCGTTCAGCAACACCTCGCAGACCGCCGCCTCGCCGCCGCCGGCAGCCAGCATCAACGGCGTCAGGCCGTAATAAATCCGCGCGTTGACATCCCCGCCGGCATCCGCCAACGCTTGCACCACCCGGGCATAACCGCAGTCTTTTTCATGGTTGTAGGCCGCCTTGAAGATCGGCGTCCAGTCGCGGCCATCCTTGGCGTTGACGTCGGCGCCGGCGGCGATCAACGCCTTTACCGTCTCCAGATGACCATTCTGCGCGGCCAGATGCAGCGCCGTCGCGCCGTCCGTGTCGGCGGCATGCACATCGGCGCCGGCGGCGAGCAGTTCGGCAACCTTGCTGGTTTCGCCGGCCTCAGCGGCGGTCAAGAGTTCTGCGGACATCATGATTCTCCTTGATTAAATACCCGACTATTGTAATCAACTATTAGGCGGCATGTCATGTCTGTTTTGCATGGCGGGCCATGGCGGAATTCTATTCTTGAACAGGGCAGCCGCCATCTACAGGATGCACCGGCATGCCTGATAAAGCTGATCAAAGCGTGGCGGGAATGCCCATTCCCGGCCCCCCCGGCGGAGCTCTGGCCTATCCTGATAAAACAGATGAAGGGAACGTTCTCGCCGTATCAACGTCGGCTTAGGACTCGAAAACGACACGAACCGCGCGATGGGTTCATCTACTTGGCCAAAGATTGCGAGGTTTACCACGATGACGCAGAAAGCTACTTCTCCCGTCTGGCATGCCGAGTCGGCGGACACGGTACTGACCGGTTTGCAGGCTGTCCGCCAGGGTTTGAGCCGCGCGCAGGTCGACGAGCGTCTGGCTCGCCACGGTCGCAATCTGTTGCCGCCATCGAAGAAACGCAGTCCTTTGCTGCGCTTCCTGCTGCAATTTCACAATGTGCTGATCTACGTGTTGCTGGTTGCCGCCGTGGTCACCGGCTTGTTGGGGCACTGGATCGACAGCGGCGTCATACTCGGCGTGGTGGTGATCAACGCGATCATCGGCTTCTTGCAGGAAGGCAAGGCGGAGCGGGCGCTGGAAGCGATTCGCGACATGCTGTCGCCGCACGCGCAGGTGTTGCGCGACGGCCGCCGCCAGGAGATCGACGCCGCCGATCTGGTTCCCGGCGACATTGTCTATCTGGCTTCCGGCGACCGCGTGCCGGCGGATTTGCGCCTGGTCGAGGTCAAGAGCCTGCGCATCGAAGAGGCGGTGCTGACCGGCGAAGCGCTGGCCGTCGAGAAACAGGTCAACCCGGTGGAAGCCTCGGCGGCGCTGGGCGACCGCGCCTCGATGGCCTGGTCGGGCACCCTGGTGGCTTACGGCCAGGGCGTCGGCGTGGTGGCGGCGACCGGCGCCGCCACCGAAATCGGCCGCATCAGCACGATGCTGGCCGATGTACAGGAACTGACTACACCGCTGTTGCGCCAGTTGGCGGTGTTCGGCCACTGGCTGACCGGCGCGATACTGGCCATCGCCGCCTTCGCCTTCGCCTTCGGCACCTTGCTGCGCGATTACAGCGTCGACGATATGTTCCTCGCGGCGGTGGGTTTGGCGGTGGCGGCGATACCGGAGGGGCTGCCGGCGATCATGACCATTACCCTGGCCATCGGCGTGCAGGCGATGGCCCGGCGCAGCGCCATTGTTCGCCGCCTGCCGGCGGTCGAGGCGCTGGGTTCGGTGACGGTGATCTGCTCGGACAAGACCGGCACGCTGACCAAAAATGAAATGACGGCACAGGAAATCGTCACCGCCGGACCGATGTTCCAGGTGTCCGGAACCGGGTACGCGCCGCAGGGCGGCTTCAGTCTTGACGGACGCGAGGTGGATCTGGATGCCTACCCCGAACTCGCCGACATCGGCCGCGTCGCCTTGCTCTGCAACGACGCGGTGCTGGTAGCGGAACACCAGCACTGGAAGCTGACCGGCGACCCCACCGAGGGCGCGCTGATCACCCTCGGCATGAAGGCCGGGCTCGACGGCAGGTACGAGCATGAGGCCTTGCCGCGCACCGACGTGATTCCGTTCGAATCGGAGCATCGTTTCATGGCGACCTTGCATCACGACCATGCCGGGCATGCCTTGGTCTTTCTCAAAGGCGCGCCGGAACGCGTGCTGGAGCTGTGCCGGACCCAGCGTCAGGACGGCGAGGATCGGCCGCTCGACGCCAAACACTGGCACGCCGCCATGGATGCCGCGGCCGGTCGCGGCATGCGCTTGCTGGCGTTGGCGATGCAACCGGGCGAGGATCATCGCCGCGATCTTGCCTTCGTCGACATCGAGGCCGGCGGCTTCACGCTGCTGGCGGTGCTGGGCATCGCCGACCCGCCGCGCGAGGAAGCCATCCGTGCCGTCGCCGACTGCCGCGCCGCCGGCATCCGCGTCAAGATGATCACCGGCGACCACATCGCCACCGCCAGCGCCATCGGCGCGCAACTCGGCCTGGCCGAACAGGTGCATGCGCTGACCGGCGCCGATATCGACCAGATGGACGCGGCGACGCTACGCCAGGCGGTCAACGACACCGAAATCTTCGCGCGCGCCAGTCCAGAGCACAAGTTGCGCCTGGTCGAGGCCATGCAGGCCAACGGCGACGTGGTGGCGATGACCGGCGACGGCGTCAACGACGCGCCGGCGCTGAAACGCGCCGACGTCGGCGTGGCGATGGGCCTGAAGGGCACCGAAGCGGCCAAGGAAGCTTCGGAAATGGTGCTGGCCGACGACAACTTCGCCTCCATCGCCGCCGCCGTCGAGGAAGGCCGCACCATCTACGACAACATCCGCAAGGCCATCGTGTTCATCCTGCCGACCAACGGCGGCCAGGCCGGCGTGCTGGTGGCCGCCATCCTGCTCGGCCTGCAACTGCCGATTTCGCCGGTGCAGATCCTCTGGGTCAACATGGTCACCGCCGTGACGCTGGCGCTGGCGCTGGCCTTCGAGCCATCCGAGCGCGACATCATGCGACGGCCACCACGCAACCCGCGCGAGGCCTTGCTGACACCGTTCATGCTCTGGCGCGTTGGCTTCGTCTCGGTGCTGCTGGTCGGCGGCAGCCTCGGCCTGTTCCTGTGGGAACTCGAACGCGGCGCCAGCATGGAAGTCGCGCGCACCGCCACGGTCAACCTGCTGCTGCTGGGCGAAGTGTTCTACCTGTTCAACTGCCGCCGCCTGACCGCCTCGGTGCTGTCGTGGGATGGCCTGACCGGCAACCGCTATGTGCTGATCGCCATCGCGGTGTTGCTGACTCTGCAAGCCCTGTTCACCTACTGGCCGGCGATGCACGTCCTGTTCCACACCGCCCCGCTGGACGCCCCATCCTGGGGCCGCATCCTGCTGTTCGGCCTGGCGCTGTTCGTGATCGTCGAAATGGAGAAAATGATCGTGCGGCGGTACTGGGCGAGGTGAGGGGGCAATCCTATCGGTGCGCGCGGCGCACCCTACCGAAAGCGGGACAACGATCAATCGAGATTTCCTGACTCAGAATTGCTTAGCTGACGCTCCGATCTCCGGCACCAGCCAGCGTTGGTTTGCATCACCCACCACGCGCAAGGGATGACCATACAGCCGCGACAGGCTGGCCGCGTCCAGTACCGATGCGCCAGCGCCGAGTTGGTGTTCGCCCTGGCCATGCAGCAACAGCGCCTGGTCGCTGAAATGCGCCGCCAGATTGATGTCGTGCAGCACCATCACCAGCGCGGCGCGTTCGGCGCGGACGCGGCGGCCGATCAGTTCCAGCACGGCGATCTGGTGGTTGAGGTCGAGATGCGCCAGCGGTTCGTCGAGCAGATAGACGCGCGGTTGCTGCACCAGCAGCGTGGCCAGCGCCACGCGCTGGCGTTCGCCGCCGGACAGCGTGTGGATCGAACGCTCCGCCAGATCGGCCAGACCCAGCGCCGTTAACGCCTCGCGCGCCAGACTTTCGTCCGCCGCGCTTTCCCAGTCCCAGCGCGACAAGTGCGGATGGCGGCCGACCAGCACGGTGTCCAGCACGCTGGTGGCGAAGGCGTCGCCCTGATGTTGCGGCAGCAGGCCGCGCAATCGCGCCGCGCAACGCGGCCCGAGCCTGGTGTAGCTGTCGCCGGCGAGCAGGATTTCGCCGGATTGCGGCGCGCGCAGACCGGCCAGGGTATGCAGCAGCGTGGTCTTGCCGACGCCGTTGCGGCCGAGGATGGCGAGTCGCTCGCCGGGCTGGAGCGCGAAATTCAGGCCACACACGACCGGCTTGCCGGCGATCGACACGGCGAGATCGCGCGCGTTCAGCAGCGCGGTTTGCGTAG
>JAGUXX010000175.1 GCA_020061585.1 Betaproteobacteria bacterium
AGCCGCAGCGCCGCCTGGCGCGCGGCGCTCAGGGCGCCGCGCAACTCCGGCGCAAGCTGGCGCAAATCGTCGCTCACCGCCGCCGCATTGACCAGAACCTGACTGAAGGCTTGCTGATTGTCATCGGACAGCAACTGATTGATCCGCCCCACCGCCTCGCCGCCGTCTCTTCCGAGATTTTCCAGGGTGTTGGAAATACGCGCGATTTGCGGCACGCCCTCGTCGATCACCGGATATGGCTCACCCTCCGGCGGCGGACCGATATCCGAACCGCCCTTCCAGACATTATCCAGGTCCACCGCCGCCAGACCGGTAACCAGATTGCGGCTGACCACCGCCTCCACGCCTTCCCAGATCGGCGTGCGCGCGTCCACTTCGAGTATCACCCGCACCGTCTTGGCCTGGCCGGACAGGATGATGTAGTCGGAAACCTTGCCGACCTTAATGCCCTGCATGCGCACATCGCTGTTGATTTGCAGCCCTTCCAGAGACTGATTCTGAAAATACACGGTGTAGCGATTGACCTCCTGCTGGTTGCCGCCATTGAGCCAGTAAAACCCCAACGCCATGGCGACGATCAGGGTCACCACGGCAAAGCCGACCCAGGCGTAACGCGCATCCGATTCCATCGTCATCCTCCTCCCGTCATCTGTAACCCGAATGGGCGGAAAAATATTTGCGTATCCATTCGTGGTCGATCTCGGCCACCTCTTTCACCGGCCCATCCGCGATCACCTTGCCCGCATGCAGCACGATGACCCGATCCACCATGCCCCACAGGGTATCCAGGTCGTGCGTCGCCATCAACGCGGTCAGTCCGAGACTGTCGCACAACACGCGCAGCAGATAGTCGAATTCACGGGCGCTGATCGGGTCGAGGCCGGAGGTGGGTTCATCGAGAAACAGCAATTCCGGCTCCAGCGCCAGCGCCCGCGCCAACGCGGCGCGTTTCTTCATGCCGCCGGAAAGTTCGCTGGGACGTTTGTTGGCGGCTTCCATCGGCAAGCCGGCGAGACGGATCTTCATCGCCACCAGTTCATCGCGCAGCCGGGGTGGCAGCCGGGCATGTTCGTTCAACGGCGCGGCGACATTTTGCGCCACCGTCAACGAAGAAAACAGCGCACCCTCCTGAAACAGCACGCCGTAGCGGCTGCGCACCTTGTTCAACCGCTCGCGCGACAACTCGCAGATGTTCTCGCCAAACAGCTTGACCTTGCCCTGCGAGGGCCGTGTCAGGCCGATACAGTGGCGCAGCAAGACACTTTTGCCGGTACCGCTGCCACCGATCAGCGCCACCACTTCGCCCCGGCCGATGGAAAAATTCAGCCCTCGGTGCAGCCACTGGTCACCGAGGTGCGTATGCAGACCGGCAACCTGCAAAATGGCGTCGGAGGCACGTGCCGGCGTCACAGCCCGCCCTCGGGAAAGGCGATGGCGAACAGCGCATCGATCAAAATCACCGCCACCAGACTCTGCACCACGGTCTTGGTGGTGTACTCGCCGACGCTGCGCGCATCGCGTTGTACAGCGAAGCCATTGCGGCAGGCGATCAAGGCGATCGCCGCCGCGAACACCGGCGTCTTGGCCAATCCGAACCACACCGTGCTGGCCGGCAATGCCGACTTCACACGCTCGAAAAAGGTGTAGTAAGTGACATCCAGTTGCGCGTTGGCAACCAGCGAAGCGCCCAGCACACCCATCACATCACCCACGAAAGTCAGCAGCGGCATGGCGATGATGATCGCCAACAGGCGCGGCAACACCAGCACCTGGATCGGCGACAGTCCGAGGGTGGAAATGGCGTCGATCTCCTCGGTCACCTTCATCGCGCCGATCTGCGCGGTGAACGCCGCGCCGGATCGACCGGCAATCAAGATCGCGGTCAGCAACGGCGACAGTTCGCGGGCGATGGCGATGGCGACGCCATCGGCGATGAAAATATTGGCGCCGAACTTCTGCACCTGAATGCCCAGCAGAAAAGCGAACACCACGCCGATCAGAAACGTCATCAGCACCACGATGGGCAGGGCATTCAGTCCGATCGCCTCCAGTTGCGCGGTGAATTCGCGCACGCGCAGCAAGCGCGGTCGGCGCGCGACATCGGCGAAAGCTTCGACGATACGGCCGAAAAACACGAATTGCGCCACCAGATCGCTCAGCATCTCCGCCGCCTTGCGCCCCAGGCGCGGCAACATCGCCGATGTTCGCCGGCGCGGCTGAGCGCGCGCATCGAGACGCTCGGCGACCAGATGGATCAACGCCAGTTGGTGGCGGCTGAAATCGACCAGATCGATGTTCGGCCACACCACACCCTGGGCGCGCAGGCGGTTGACCACCAGCATGACGCCGGCGCTGTCGAGATCCGCCAACTCGCTGGCATCGATCCGCACGCGACAGTCATGCGGCACCGGAGTGGTGCGCAGCAACCGGTCCAGCAGTTCCAGATTGTCGATGCACCAGCGCCCGCGCGGCCGCAGCAAACAGCCCTGATCGATCGCGACGCAGTGGAGGCTGGGCGGCGTCGAGTTCATCCAGCCAAGCGCCTCAGCAACAAATCATGAATTCCGCCAAAGCCGCCGTTGCTCATCACCAGGATCCGATCGCCCGGCCGCGCCGCCCCGACGATCCGCTCGACCAGCGTCGGCAGATCCGCCTCGGTGGTCGCCTTGTCGCCCAGCGGCGCCATCGCCGCCGCGACGTCCCAGTCGATGCCGCCGCTGTAGCAGAACACCCGATCGGCCTGCGCCAGACTGGCCGGCAACTGGTCCTTCATGACGCCCAGCTTCATGGTGTTGGAGCGCGGCTCCAGCACCGCCAAGATGCGCGCCTTGGCGCCCAGCGTGGCGCGCAGACCGGCCAGCGTGGTGGCGATCGCCGTCGGATGGTGCGCGAAATCGTCATACACCGTGACGCCCGCCGCCTCGCCGCGCCATTCCATGCGCCGTTTGACGTTGACGAAACGACCCAGGGCCTCGATCCCTTGCTTCGCCGGCACCCCGACATGGCGCGCGGCGGCGAGGGCCGCCAGCGCATTCAGACGATTGTGCTCGCCCTGCAGCGACCACTCGACCCGCCCGACCGGGCTGTCATTCAATGACACCGAGAACGCCGTGGCATTTTCGTCGCGCGCCTTCCAGCCCAGCCCAGCGCCGCCGAAATACTCCACCGGACTCCAGCAACCGCGACCGAGCGTGCGCAGCAGATTCTGGTCGCCGCCATTGACGACCACCAGTCCGTTGCCGGGCACGGTGCGCACCAGATGATGAAACTGGGTTTCGATCGCCGCCAGATCGGGGAAGATGTCGGCGTGGTCATATTCCAGGTTGTTGAGTACGACAGTGCGCGGATGGTAATGCACGAACTTCGAGCGTTTGTCGAAAAACGCGGTGTCATATTCGTCGGCTTCGATGACGAAGAACGGGCTTTCGGTCAGGCGCGCGGAGACCCCGAAATTCATCGGCACACCGCCGATCAGATAGCCCGGATCGAGACCGCAGTCTTCCAGTATCCAGGCCAGCATCGAGGCGGTCGTGGTCTTGCCGTGGGTGCCGGCCACCGCCAGTACCCATTTGTCGCGCAACACGTTCTCGAACAGCCATTGCGGCCCGGAGATATAGGGCAGGCCGCGATCGAGTATGGCCTCCATCAAGGCTTGCTTGCCGCGCGTCACGACATTGCCGACGACGAAGATATCCGGCCGCAAGGCCAGTTGCTCGATGCCGAAGCCTTCCGTCAGGCGTATCCCCTGCGCCTCCAGTTGCGTGCTCATCGGCGGATAGACATTGGTATCGCAACCGGTCACGACATGCCCCGCCTGTTTTGCCAGAACGGCGATACCGCCCATGAAAGTACCGCAAATACCGAGAATATGGATGTGCATGTAAGGAATCGACTCGACCGAAAGCAAAGAGAGTCGAACGATTATCCTTGAATCCTCTGTTGACCGCTGCGCATCCCTCGTGATGCGCGGCGCGGTTCAATCGAACAGATTGTCGATATCCGCCTGACTGACCGCCTCCTCCGGGTGAACTTGCGGCCCCGCCAGCAGGCCGGCATCGGTCTCCTCTTCCAGCAACAGGTGCGCCAGACTGGCCTCCATGGTTTCCACGGTGTGCATCAACTTGTTGATCACTTGGCCGACCAGATCCTGGAAAGCCTGCGCCTGGATGATTTCGCTGACCAGACCTAATGCCTGGGCATGCTCCACATCGATCCGCCGGAGAAAAGCGCGCGCCTCGGGCGAACGCACTTTGCGCAGCAAGTCACGCGCATTGAGCTGCTGGGCATGCAGGTTATCGCTGATCATTTCCGCCGAACGCAGCGTCTGGCTGGCAGATTGTTCGGTCAGGGTGGCGATGTAACGCAAACGATCCCGGGTATTGTGGACGATTCCGGCCTGCGGCATATTGTCCCGGCCGATTTCCCGCAATGCGGCGTGCAATTCGCTCACGATACCGACCAGATCGTGACGCAGTGCTTCAACATGACTCATTGCCGGCCTCCGAGGACGAGAGCGGCGCCAACCAGCGCCAGGGTAGTTGCTATCGGCGGCGGCGCTGAATTCTTGAATTCCAGCGCGAAGCCGCTGCCACCCGGCGCGGCTTCGGCGACAATGACGCCATGAGCCTGCCCGCCCCTTCCCCTCGTCTGCTCGCCGCCAATCTGGTCAACACCGTGCTGCTCGACGGCTTCAGCCTGACCGCCGCGCTGGCCGATCTGCGCGCCAAGCAGTTGACCGACCCCGATACCGATGGCCGAAATCTGGCCGCCGCCCAGAGTCTCGCCTACGGTGTGCTGCGCGAAGCCGGACGACTACGCTTCTTTCTCGCCCGGCTGACCCAGCGTCCGGTGCAACCCGAGACACTGACCGGACATCTGCTGGTCGGCCTGCACGAACTCGACGCCGAATTGTCGCCATCCTATGCCGCCGTCAATGAAACGGTGGCTGTCGTGGCGCGGCGATATCCTCACGCCCGCGCCTTCGTCAACGCTGTATTGCGCAACTTCCAGCGTCGCCGCGTGGAACTCGAAGCCGCCGCGAAGAACGATCCGGAAGCCCGTTGGAATTTTCCGGCCTGGTGGCTGGCGCGATTGCGCAGCGAGTATCCGCGTGACTGGAAAACGCTCGTCGCCGCCCAGAACAGCCGTCCACCGATGACGCTGCGGGTCAATACGCGGCGCATCTCGTTGGCCGATTACCTCGCCCGGCTCGATGCCGCCGGCCTGGCCTATCGCCTGCCGCCCGACGATCCGTCCGGTGTCGCGCTGATCCTCGCCTCGCCGCTGCCGGTCGCCGAACTGCCCGGCTTCGAGGCCGGCCTGGTGTCGGTGCAGGATCTCGGCGCGCAACTCGCCGC
>JAGUXX010000110.1 GCA_020061585.1 Betaproteobacteria bacterium
GGCCAGGGCAGCAGTTGCGGCGGCGCGCTCAGCGACGTCGCGCCGCTGGAGCGCGCGGCATGAAACGCGCGCTGCTGCTGCTCGGCATCGGCGGCCTGATCGCGGCATTCTTCGCCTTCGATCTGGGCCGCTTCCTGACCCTGGAAGCGATCAAAGCCAGCCAGCAGACTTTCGCCGCCTGGTTCGCTACGTCGCCGTGGCTGGTGGCCGGCGCGTATTTCCTGATCTATGTCGCGGTCACCGCGCTGTCGCTGCCCGGCGCGGCGGTGATGACGCTGGCCGGCGGCGCGTTCTTCGGGCTGTGGACCGGTCTGCTGCTGGTGTCGTTCGCCTCCAGCATCGGCGCCACGCTGGCCTTTCTGGTGTCGCGCTTCCTGCTGCGCGACAGCGTGCAGCGCCGCTTCGGCGGCCGTCTGGCGGCGATCAACGCCGGCATCGCCAAGGATGGCGCGTTGTATCTGTTCACCTTGCGCCTGGTGCCGGTGTTTCCGTTTTTCGTCATCAATCTGGTGATGGGCCTGACGCCGATCGGAACCTGGACCTTCTATTGGGTCAGCCAACTGGGGATGCTGGCCGGCACGCTGGTGTACGTCAACGCCGGCACGCAACTGGCGCAACTCGACAGTCTGGCCGGCATCCTGTCGCCGGCGCTGCTCGGCTCGTTCGTCCTGCTCGGCATCTTCCCGCTGCTGGCGAAGAAAGGGGTCGCAATGGCGCAGGCGCGCAAGGTCTATGCCGGCTGGACGAAACCGAAGCGCTTCGAGCGCAATCTGGTGGTCATCGGCGCTGGCGCCGGCGGCCTGGTGACGGCCTACATCGCCGCCGCGGTGAAGGCCAAGGTGACGCTGATCGAAGGCCACAAGATGGGCGGCGATTGTCTCAACTATGGCTGCGTGCCGTCGAAAGCGCTGATCCGTAGCGCGCGGTTCATGAAGACCGTGCGTGAGGCCGAACCCCTCGGCATTACCAATGCCCGGGCCGACGCCGATTTCGGCCGGATCATGGCGCGTGTGCAGGACGTGGTGCGTCAGGTCGAGCCGCACGACTCGGTCGAGCGCTATACCAAACTGGGTGTCGAGGTGCTCCAGGGCCATGCCCGCATCACCTCGCCGTGGACGGTGGAAGTGACAACGGAACTCGGCAAGCAAACCCTGAGCACGCGCGCCATCGTCATCGCCACCGGCGCCGCGCCGGTCATCCCGAAGATTCCCGGCATCGAGTCGGTGCGCCATGTCACGTCGGACACGATCTGGTCGCTGACCGAGAAACCCGAACGTCTGCTGGTGTTGGGCGGCGGGCCGATCGGCTGCGAACTGGCGCAGGCCTTCGCCGGCATCGGCTGCCGGGTCACGCTGCTGGCGCGTTCCGGCATTCTGGGCAAAGAGGATGCCGATGCGGTGGCGCTGGTCGAAGCCGGCCTTGCCGCTGACGGCGTGCGGTTGCTGAAAGGTCGGGATACGCTGCGCTGCGAGACCGTCGACGGCGAGCAACGCTTGATCGTGTCGCAAAACGGCGAGGAACAGGCGCTGGCGTTCGACGTGCTGCTCTGCGCCACCGGGCGCCGCGCGCGGGTCAGCGGCTTCGGGCTGGAGGAACTCGGCATTCCGCTGACCAAAGCCGGCACCATCGAGGTCAACGACTACCTGCAAACCCGCTACCCGAACATCTACGCCTGCGGCGATGTCGCCGGACCGTTCCAGTTCACCCATACCGCCGCGCATCAGGCCTGGTACGCGGCGGTCAACGCGCTGTTCTCCGGCATCAAGTCATTCAAGGCGGATTACCGGGTGATTCCCTGGGTCACCTTCACCAGCCCGGAAGTGGCCCGCGTCGGCCTGTCCGAAACCGAAGCGCAAGCGCGCGGCATCGCCCATGAAGTCACCCGCTACGGCCTCGACGACCTCGATCGGGCGATTGCCGACGGCGCCGCGCACGGCTTCGTCAAGGTGCTGACGCCACCCGGCAAGGACAAGATACTCGGCGCGACCATCGTCGGCGAGCATGCTGGCGAACTGCTGGCCGAATTCACGCTGGCGATGCGGCACGGCCTGGGGCTGAACCAGATACTTGGCACCATTCATCCCTATCCGACCTGGAGCGAGGCCGCCAAATACGCCGCCGGCGAGTGGAAACGGGCGCACGCGCCGCAAGCGGCGCTGGTCTGGCTGCAACGATTGCATGCCTGGAGGCGTAAATGAATGAGTTGCGTCACCCCGGCGAAGGCCGGGGTCCAGTCGCTCCGCCGGCGCAACTGGAGTGAACGGACTGAACCACGCACAATGAAGCTGTCGATCATCCTGCCGGTGCTGAACGAAGCCTCCGGTATCTCCGCCACGCTGACCGCGTTGCAAGCGTTGCGCGCGGCGGGCCACGAGCTGATCGTCGTCGATGGCGGCAGCAGCGATGCCACGGCGTTGTTGGCCAGCGTCGACGCGGATCAGGTGATCAACAGCGCGCGCGGCCGGGCGCGCCAGATGAATGCCGGCGCGGCGGCGGCCAAGGGCGAAATATTGCTGTTCCTGCATGCGGATACGCGATTGCCCGAAAATGCCGCCGGGCTGATGGTAGCCGCGTTGCAACAGCGACTTTGGGGCCGCTTCGATGTGTCGATCGACGGCCGCCCGAAGCTGTTGCGGGTAGTCGCCACGCTGATGAATCTGCGTTCGCGGCTGAGCGGCATCGCCACCGGCGATCAGGCCATGTTCATGACCCGTTCCGCCTTCGAAGCGGCGGGCGGCTTTCCCGATCAGCCGTTGATGGAAGACATCGAACTGTCGAAACGGCTGAAGCGGCTGGGTCCGCCCGCCTGTTTGCGCCAGCGCGTGCTCACCTCCGGCCGGCGCTGGGAGCGGCACGGCGTCTGGCGCACCATCCTGCTGATGTGGCGGCTGCGCTTCGACTACTGGCGCGGCGTGCCGGCGGAACAC
>JAGUXX010000311.1 GCA_020061585.1 Betaproteobacteria bacterium
CGCATGTCGGCCATGGTTTCGCGCTGGTCCGCCGCGCGACCCTCGAACGACCATTGCACGCCATATTTATTGACCAGCGCCGGCATGGTTGCATCGCTCAAGCCAGCGATGATCTCGTTGGCGTTGGCATGGGCACTGTTCACCGAAGCCAGCACCTCGACCGCCAGTCGGGTTTCGGCATGGCGCAACGCCTCGAATCCCTGGCGTGTGTCCCATTGCGCGACCGTCGCCAACGGCACCCAATCGCCATTCGGCAGGCGGATGGTCAGGCGTTCCAGCAGATTCAGGCTGGCGCGTTCGGCGGCCGGCAGACGCACGCGCACTTCGACCTCTTCCGTGCCATCCTGAAACAGTTGCACCAGTTTGCCATCCAGTCCAGCGCGCAATTGGCGCGACAGGTCGTCGAGCGTCAGTCCCAGCGCCTCGCCGGACGCGGTGAGTTTGAACACCAATTGTTCGCGACCGTAAGGCATGTCGTCCTCGATGCCGTAGACGCCGTAAATCTGCCGCAGCGTGGCTTGCAGATCCAGAGCCGCCAGTTTCAGCTTGTTCGCATCCTGTCCGGCCAGCCGCACCACCAGATCGCCGCCCGGCGGGCCGGTGCGGCGCGGCGCGACGACGAAGTGTTCGATGCCGGCCGGTATCTCGATACGCGCCTGCCAATCCTGGACGAATTCCTCGGTCCGCACTTCGCGCTGTTCAGAGGGCGTCAGTTCCACGGTGATGGAACCGAACTGATCGCCCTGGCGCGGGTTGTCTCCCGCCAGCGCGCCGGATCGGTATACCGCATGCTGTACGATCCGCGGCTGTGTGTCGTTGCCATAGTCGTTCTGGGTGGCCTGCAAGGACTGGCGCAGATGCGCCAAGAATTGCTCGACCTCGACGCGCGGCGTACCGCTGGCAAACGTCGCGTTGGCATAGACGATCTGTGGCTCCGGGGTCGGGAAGAAGGTGAACTTGACCCGCCCGCCGGCGAGCAGGCCGATGGTCAGAATCAGGATCGTCAGACCGGTGATCAGTGTCACCCCGCGATACTCGATCGCGGCGGTCACCGCGCGGCGAAACGGGCCGTCGCGAAACTGGTCGAAGGTGTTTTCCAGCCAGGTGCGCAACCGATACGGCTTCTTGCCGACATCATGGGTGAAGGCGTTGCGCAAATGCGCCGGCAGAATGAAGAAGCATTCGATGACCGAGGCGATCAATACGCAGATCATGATGAACGGAATGTCGCCCAGAATATTGCCCATCGGTCCGGACACCAGCATCAGCGGCAGAAACGCCGCCACCGTGGTCAGGCTGGAGGCGATGACCGGCCAGAACATGCGGCGCGCGCCGCCTTCCGAGGCATAAATCGGGTTTTCGCCCATCCGGTGATGCGCGTAGGCGTCTTCACCGACCACGATGGCATCGTCGACGATCACGCCGAGCGCCATGATCAACGCGAACAAACTGATCATGTTGATCGACCCGCCGACCAGCCAGACCACCGCCAGCGTCGCCAGGAACGCGGTGGGGATGCCCAGGGCGACCCAGGCGGTCACCCGACCGTTGAGGAACAGCAGCAGGATCAGCACCACGATGACCAGCCCCATGGCGCCATTGGTCACCAACAGCCCGATCCGGTCTTCGATCAGGCTCCACTGTTCGTCGTAGACCTCGAGCCGCACCGTTGGCGGCAACGTCGGCAGCGTGTCATCCAACCAGCTTTTGAGGATCTTGGCCGCCGTCAATGAATTGCCGGCTTCGGCGCGTTTGAGCAGCAGCTCGATGGCTGGCTTGCCATTCACTTCCAGGAACAGGCTGTTGTCGCGCGGGCCGCGTTCGATCCGCGCCACCTGCCCCAGTTCGATACGGCTGCCGGATTCGGTGACCAGCGGCAGATCCTGATAATCGCGGGCGTCGCGACGCAGATTGACGCCGCGCACTTCACGCTGAATCTCGCCCTCGCCGACATTCCCGGCGGGCAGATCGCGGTTGGTCAGGGCGATGCGCGTCGCCACTTGATCGAGCGTCAAACCCAGGCGCTCCAGCTCGTTGCCGGCAATGGTGATCGCCACCTCTTCGTCCGGCAGACCGTGCAAATCAACCTTGTCGATGCCGCGCACCAGCAGCTCCTGTTCGAAGCGACGCGCCAGATGCCGCAACTCCGGCAGGCTGTCGCCGATCAGCAGCACGCGGGCGATGGATTCGTACATCAGCACGCGGCTGACTTCCGGCGTTTCGGCATCCTGCGGCAGGTTGCGGAACTGATCCACCGCCTGTTTTACCTCATCCACCGCGCTGATCGGATCAGTGCCTTCCTTGAACTCGATGGAGATGGCGCTGACGCCCTGGCTGGACGTCGAGGTCAGGGTCTTGATGCCCGCCACCGACTTCAACTTCTGTTCCAGCGGTGTCGTTATCCCCTCCTCCACATCTTCCGCCGCCGCGCCACGCCATTCCACGCGAACATTGACGGTATCCAGACTGAAGCTGGGAAAGAACTGGACGTTGAGCTTGGACAGCGCGAAAAAACCGGCCATCATCAAAATCAGCATGAACAGATTGGCCGCCACCGGATGGTGGACAAAGCTGCCGAGCAGGTCCTGACGTTTCATGATTGCGCCATCACTTGACGACCTCGACCTTCAAGCCGCTGATCGCATTCGGCAAATGCGTGACGAGCAGCAAATCGCCGCGTTTCAGCGCCGGACTCCTGAGCAACAAGCGGGCCGTGCCGGAATCGCCGTCGGCGGCGCTGCCCGCATCCCCCAGCACCTCGACCGGCAGCGCGCTCAGACGCCCAGCCTCGACGCGGTAGATCTGGCGGCCGTTGAACAACGCCGCGTAAGGCGCGGCAAGCACATTGTCGACCGGCGCCCGCGCCACCCGTAAATTGACCATCTCGCCGACCCGCAGATTGGCGGAAGGCCGCCGCGCCACGAAGAATGCGTCGAGACCGCGCGCATCGGCGGCGGCGGCGGTGCGCATCAGCGTGAATTGCAGCGTTTCACCGGCCACCAGGGCGGTAGCCGTTGGTTGTGCGCCGCGGCGCAGGTCGGCGATGAATTCATCCTGCAGGGTCGACGGCAGCTTGGCGCGGACTTCCAGCCCGGTGGCCGGATACAGGCTGATCAGACTCTGGCCGCTGTTGACCTGATCGCCGGCCGCAACCTCCACCTTCGCCACAAAACCGGCGAAAGCCGCCACCACCCGGCTGCGCCGCAAGGCCAGCTCGGCTTGATCGAGATTGGCTTGCGCCTTGCTCAACCGCGCCCGCAACTGATTCAGACGCGCCTGGTGGTCGGCGATGGACAACTCGCGACTGCGCAAGGTGATCTGCTGCCGCGCCAGATTCTGGCGACTTTGATCGACCGCGCTCTGGGAATAGAAATTCTCCCGGCGCAACTGTTCGAAGCGGTCGACATCGGCGGCGGCGAACTCGAGCAACTGTTTTTCTTGCGCCAACTGATCCAGATCCGCCTGGTGGCGCAACTGTTCGCTGGCGATGGTGGCTTGCAGTTCATCCACCTCGCCGCGCGCTTGATCGACCTGAGGCTGAAAATCGCGCGGATCGAGTTCCACCAGGCGTTGACCAGGCGATACGGCCTGTCCCTCGCGGACCTCGACGCGCAGCACGCGTCCGATACCCGGCGCGGCGGCGCTGGTCTGCTCGGGACTTTCGACCCGACCATTGAGACTGGTCACCGGGCTGATGGTCGCCAGTTGCACGGTCTCGGTGCGCACCCGCCATAGCGGTTCCTCGACCGCCGCCACCGGCGGCTTGGGCCGCGTCGCCTTGAGCGCGAGGAAACCGCCGATGCCCAGCGCCAGCAGCAATATCGGCAACAATACTTTTTTCTTGTTCATGTTGAATCGGCAATACTCAATCACGCTAAGGCGGTGGATTATCCTGTCGGCATCGCCGCAAGCAAAGCGCCTGAAGCAGCGGCGAACTGGAATATCCAGCGAAACCGCGTCATCAAATCAAACAATCCGTAAAAAGCTTGAAAATCTGCCACTTAATTCACCCCAGCGCCGCAAGAACTGAGTATGATGCGCGGGCGCTTGCGTCAAGTGGTTGTCTAAGTGGTATCAGGTCTGTCCAGTTTCTGTTTGAAGCTGTTTCGGTTCGAATTCCCTCGGTTACATTCCTTGAGCTTGGGCATATTTTTGGGCATACGCCCGCTTCATTTAAAGGAAAGTACATGAGCACTCAAACCGGCACCGTGAAATGGTTCAACGATTCCAAGGGCTTCGGCTTCATCACCCCCGATCAAGGCGGTGAAGATCTTTTCGCGCATTTCAGCGAGATCCAGAGCAACGGCTTCAAGACCCTTGCCGAGAACCAGCGCGTGCAGTTCGAAGTGACCCAGGGTAAAAAAGGCCTTCAGGCCAGCAAGATCCAAGCGATCTGAGCACCCTGGTAACAATAAAAAACGCGGCTTCGGCCGCGTTTTTTATTGTCCGGCGTTTCCCGGGAAACGCCGTTGGCGATAAAGTGCCGCGCCGTTCAGCGGCGGCGGAATTGCGTGGGAGGCGGTGGGCTGCCGGCCGGGCGTTCATCCTTGTGACGAAAGCTGATGCGCCCCTTGCTCAGATCGTAAGGCGACAATTCCAACGTCACTTTATCGCCGGCCAGTATGCGTATCCGGTGTTTCTTCATTTTTCCAGAAGCATAAGCCTGGATTTCCATACCGTTATCCAACGTCACTTTGAAACGCGTGTCGGGCAATACCTCGTTAACCACGCCTTCCATTTCAATCAACTCTTCTTTTGCCATGTGTGTGCGTTTCTCCAGCAGCACCGCCCATCAAGCAATGGGCAGGATGCTTCAATCGTTCATGTTGACCTGCTAAATAGCCGCGCAGACTAACACGCCGCACCACGCTTGTGGATGAATAATTGCGCCGCGCGGAATATGAAATCACATCATGATTGCATTTTCCGATACCGCCAGGCGCGCCACCCGCAATCAACCGGCCAGCGCCGCGGTGACGATGCGCTGGGCTTCCTCGACGATCTGCCGCAGATGTTCGGGACTCTTGAAGCTCTCCGCGTACAACTTGTAGATATCCTCGGTGCCGGACGGACGAGCGGCAAACCAGCCGTTCTCGGTGACCACCTTGAGTCCGCCGATCGGCGCGTCGTTGCCCGGCGCCCTGGTCATTCTCGCGATGATCGGCTCGCCGGCCAGGCTGGCGGCGGTGACGCGCTCGCCGGTCAATTGCTTGAACGCGGCCTTCTGCGCAGGGGTGGCAACCGCATCGATGCGCTGGTAGTAAGGCGTGCCATGTTGGGCGGCGAGTTCCTGGTAATAACGGCCCGGATCCTTGCCGGTGACGGCGGTGATTTCAGCTGCCAACAGTCCGAGAATGATGCCGTCCTTGTCGGTGGTCCAGGCGCTGCCGTCCAGGCGCAGGAAGGATGCGCCGGCGGATTCCTCGCCGCCGAAGCAGAAACTGCCATCCAGCAGTCCGCCGGAGAACCACTTGAAGCCCACCGGCACTTCCAGGAATTTTCGGCCCAGACCATGCACCACCCGATCGATCAAGCCGCTGGACACCAATGTCTTGCCGACAGCGGCGGTCGTCGGCCACTGCGGCCGGTGCGTCAGCAGATAGTGAATCGCCACGGCGAGAAAGTGGTTCGGATTTAGCAAACCCAGCGATGGCGTGACGATGCCGTGTCGATCGACATCGGCGTCATTGCCCCAGGCGATATCGAACTGGTCTTTCAGCTTGACCAGGCCGGCCATGGCATACGGGCTGGAACAATCCATGCGGATCTTGCCGTCGTGATCCAGGGTCATGAAGGCGAACGCCGGGTCCACTTTCGGATTCACCACTTCGATATTCAAACCGTACTTCTCGGCGATCGGCTTCCAGTACGCCACCGCCGCGCCGCCCAACGGATCGACGCCGATTTTCAGCCCGGCGGCGCGGATCGCCGCCATGTCGATGACCTGAGCCAGATCGGAAACATAGGCGCTGACGAAATCTTCCTGCAAGGTAGTGGGCGCGGCCAGCGCCTGCGCGTAGGGCACCCGTTTGACATCGCGATTGGCATCCGCCAGCAGCGCATTGGCGCGCTGCTCGATCCAGCCGGTGGCATCGGTATCGGCCGGGCCGCCATGCGGCGGGTTGTATTTGATGCCGCCGTCGCGCGGCGGATTGTGCGACGGGGTGATGACCACGCCGTCGGCGCGCGGCGCATTGTCGATGGCGTTGTAGGCCAGAATCGCCCGCGAAATCACCGGCGTCGGGGTGTAGCCGTCATTCGCCTGCATGCGCGTCTCGACGCCGTTGGCGGCCAGCACTTCGAGCGCGCTGCGTTGCGCCGGCTCGGACAGCGCATGGGTGTCCTTGCCGAGAAACAACGGCCCGGTGACGCCTTGGGCGCTGCGGTATTCGCACACCGCCTGGGTAATGGCCAGGATATGCGCTTCGTTGAAACTGCCATTGAACGCGCTGCCGCGATGGCCGCTGGTGCCGAAGGCAACGCGCTGGCCGGGCTGAGCGACATCGGGTTGATTAGAGTAGGCGGCAAGCAGCGCCGGGATATCGGTCAGCACATCGGCGGGGGCCGGCTGGCCGGCGAGGGGATGGGTCATGTTGGCTCTCCTGAACAAGAAAATCGATCACTGACGCAATCTTACGTTGCCTGGCTGATTTTCGTGACCTTCCCGCGCGCACCAGATCGGCGCATATATGCCTGAGTCTGGTGCGGATTGTCCGCTCCCGCGCCAGGCTGCGACCGAGTCGAACGAGGCGTCACCTGTCGCGGAAGCTGATTCGACGCGGCTATACGAGCCTGCCGGGCGAGGCGATCAGTACCCGAGTATTTTGGTATGGTTCTTGCAGGTAAAAGCGCCAGACCGGCATCCATGCCGGATCAAGGAGGTCACCATGACAAAAATAATATTCCGCCTGCTGCTCACGCTTTCATTGTCGGGGCTGGTTGCGGCCGGTCTTGCCGGCACGAATATCGATAAACAGACCCATACGCCGCGCGTCACGCCGCCTTGCCCCGCGTTGATGACCGAACTGGAATGCGGCCGACACCAGGCCAGCGTTGCGCAACTAGCCCCGGGGCCGGCGCTGGAAAGGTATCTCGCGGAATTCGAAGCCACGATGCGCGACCGGGAAGCCGCGTGCAGTTGCAACCGCAAACTGCCGCCGGAAAGTTATTACCCCTCGCACAAGCAAGCGCTGCTGCATCAATGAGAGATGTTTTCAGGCCACTACCCTGATCAGGACATCGCCACATTCCACCCGCTGACCGGCGCGGATCTTGGCGGTCTTGCGATGCTCGGTAACGCCATCGACCCGCACCTGACCGCCGGCCACCAATGTCTTGCCATGCCCGCCGCTGTCCGCCACGCCGGCCAGTTTGAGCAGATTGCACAATTCGACAAATTCGCCGCGCGGCTTGAATTCGGTTTCAGTCATCATCTCGTTCAACGTAATTGCAGCGGCTGAATATGCACCGTATCGACCGTATCGGTGATCCACACTTGACCATCCTGGATGGTGCATTGCAGGCGCATCGTGCGGTTGGCCAATGCCGCCAGCGCCAGACTGGCTTCCGGCGGCAGATTCAACACCCGCAGGTTTTCCTGACGTTCGTACTTCGATTTGTTGGTATTCCACCACATGTCGGCGGTGCGCCCGCCGTAACTGATCAGCACCACCTGCCTGGCGCGACCGCAGGCCTTGCGCGTCCATTTCTCGTCCGGCAGGCCGACATCGATCCACAACTCGATGGCGCCAGTCAGATCCTTGCGCCAGACATCCGCTTCGTCGTCGACACACATGCCCTTGCCGAAACTCAACTGCTCGTGCGCGAACAAGGCGAAGGCGAACAGCCGCACCATCATGCGCTCGTCGGTTTCCGAAGGATGCCGCGCCAGCGTCAGACTATGCTCCGCGTAGTAATTGCGGTCCATGTCGGCGATTTGCAGATCGGCTTTGAAGATGGTTGCTTTGATGGCCATTCGTTTGGCATGGGTCCGTTAAAGGTCAGGCATCCAGACGCGCGGCGACTTCCTGGATCAGCACCCAGGGCGCGGCGACCACCGCCCAGAACCAGCTTTGTTGCGCGTGCCAAGTCATCGCGTCGTCCGTCGAGGCGGGCGCGATACGGCCCGCGTTCAGCCAGCTTTCCACGCCGGCCTTGTCGTCACGCGACATCGCCAGCGCCACCTCGATCAGATCCAGATCACCCGCCACCTTGATCACCACGCCGCGCGCGAAATGACGTTCAAGTTCTTGCCAAGGCAATTTGCCGGTTTCGGCATTCAGTTTGGCGCGCAGAAGTTCATCGGCTTCGGACATGATCAGGCCGCTGATTAAGGGGTGGCAATTGTAAGCGGCTTTGCCGAACTCGCCGTCGCCCAACCCAACTGACCCAGCAGATTCGCGAAATCGTCGGCGGGTTCAGCGCGCAGGCGCATCAACTGCGCGCTGAGCGGATGCGTCAAACGCAATTCGGTCGCCGCCAGCAATAGACGCCGACTGCCGAACAGTTCCTGGAACAAGCGATTGTGGCGCCCCTTGCCGTGCGTCGCATCGCCGATGATCGGATGCGCGATATGTTTCAGGTGGCGGCGCAGTTGATGCCAGCGACCGCTCAGCGGTTCGAGTTCGAGCAGCGCGTATCGACTACTGGGATAGCGATCGACACGATACGGCAATTCCACCGTCGCCAGACGCCGATAGCGGGTCAAGGCCGGCTGCGCCGCCGCGCTGCTGGTGATGCCGGCATGCTCATCGGCCATGCGAGTCAGCGGATGATCGATCTCGCCGACTTCGGGCGGATGACCGCGCACCACGGCCAGATAGGTCTTGGCCACCTCGCCGCGTTCGAACTGAGCGTTCAGCAGACGGGCCACTTCCCGGTTCAACGCGAACAGCAGGACGCCGGACGTGCCCTTGTCGAGACGATGCACCGGATACACCGGCTGGCCGATCTGATCGCGCAGCATCTGCAAGGCGAAGCGGGTTTCGTGGCGATCCAGCGCGCTGCGATGCACCAGCAGCCCGGAAGGCTTATGGATGGCGATCAGTTGCGCATCGCGGTACAGAACGGGCAGCACAGGCTAGCGCTTGCCTTGGCATGGAAAACGTTCCGCCAGGGCTTGCCGCAACACCGCCCCGGCGGGCTGAAGCAATGCCTCGGGATGCGCGTCGATCCACGCCACCAACGCGACCGGCAGCTTTTCCTTGTCGCCGGCCACCAGGCAGAACGTTGTCTTGCCTTTGTCGAAATAATGGGCGGCGTCGATGTAGCCGTTGAGATAGCTATGGCACATGGTGGACAAGGCCTTGACCTTGTCCGCGCCTTTGCACATGCGCAGAATCACGCTGCCGTCGTTGGCCGGCGGCGGCGCGCCCAACGACAGGCCGCCACCGATCAGCAGCGGCATCGATAGCAAGATGGCGGGAAACGATGGAAATCGCATGCGCTGCAAAATGGCTGCTAAACAGTCAGTTCAAGCGGATGGATTTTCCAGGGCGGCGATGAAACGCCGGCGCGCCGATTCCAGCCGCGCGCGCCATGCCGGCGCCGCCGTCGAATCGCGACAGGCCGCCTCGAACTCGCTCAGGCAAGCCGCATAAAACACCTCGAAGGCCGCCAGCACCTCAGCTTCGTCCAGAGCCCGCGACGCCCTCCGGGGCGGCTCGATCGGAGCATCCAGCGGCCGCAACAGCGCGAAGCGCGGGATCATGCGCTGCACACCCGACTCGCTGATCGCCGTCAACGGTCCGGTTTTGACGTAGATTGCGTCGGCGTACTCGAAGCGGGTGCCCACCTCAAGCATCTGAAATTTCATGGCATTACCCTCGAAATGGCCCAATAGCGTGATCAGGATCCGGCGCCGCCCGCGCAAGCGCGGTCGACCGGCAGATTGACGGCGGGCGGTCGCTCGAACAGCGTATCGACCTCGCCTTCCAGATAGGCGCGCACGATTTTCAGGCCATCCAGACTGCTCAACATCAGATCCAGCGGCTGGGCGGAATCGAACCTCGGGTTGGGCGCGCGCATCCATTCCCTGGCCTGCCGCGGAGCACCGGCGAACAGCAGGTGCAAGGCCTTGTGGATCGCCATGATCAGATGAACCCGCTCCAGCAGCGGCGCATCATCGGGCAGCGTCCGGCCATCCAGGTAGGCATTGATCGCCGACACATCGACATCAAGCAGCATCGATTGTTGCTCACGCGAAATCGCCAGATTGCGAAAAGCGCGCATCACCGCGCTGGTTTCCGCTTCACGGTTGGCGCTGCTGCGCGGATCCAGGTCGTCGAGTTCCAGGAAACCGGTGGCGCACAGCACGTAGCCTTCGCCGCGACGTTTGCCGCGCAATGCATTGAGTTTGTCGACGCCGCTGGCGTAGGTCGGCAACGGTTGATGGCGCACGCGTCCAGGCCGACCGTCACGCTTGCCGCCGGCGGTGATCAATACCCAGCCGCCAAACAGATCCGGCGTCAGGAACGCCGTGCTGTATGCCTCTTTTGATTGCCAATGCAGGGTAATCGGCTGTTCCATCCGCGAACTCCAAGCAAGTTGATTGAGGCTAGGAGCCTGTCGGACTTTGGAATCGTCGGCTGCGAAGCGACCGCAGCGGACCCCTTTTCACCGGCTTATTACCCCATGGAACAACCATGCGGCGGCGAATCCGGCAAAAAATGGTCTCGCTGGGGTCGCTTCTCGCTATCGACGACCAATGTCCGACAAGCTCCTAGTGTGGTGTTGCACGCTATCCGGCCCATAAAACGGCGGCTTTTCCCGCCATGCGTCGTTGCGGCCCCTTGCCGTATACCCCATACGGCGGCGGGTC
>JAGUXX010000021.1 GCA_020061585.1 Betaproteobacteria bacterium
CCACCGTTGTTAAATCCCCCTCAATCCCCCTTTACAAAGGGGGAAGCCACTCCGTCCAATGGCCTGGTCAGCCCGCTGCACTTAAGGTAGCGCCATTGGTGTCAGACACGATTATTAATAGCGAGATCGGCATAGGAGACATTCCATCGCCACTCATCTGATGCAAGCCGGTTACGAAATCCGCGCCGTGCACGAATTGCTCGGCCATTCCGATGTTTCGACGAGGCTGATTTACACCCATGTGCTGAACAAGGGTGGACGCGGGGTGGTGAGTCCGCTGGATCGGTGAGGGACTGGCCGGGTCAATCGAAGGGGTGGGGGGTTACTTCAAACCGTGGCGCTCCAGCTTGCGGTAGAGGGTACGCTCGCTGATCCCGAGCTGATCGGCCACCGTCCGGCGGTGGCCTTCGTGGCGGGCAAGCAGTTCCTGGATGTAGGACTTTTCCGCCGCCTTGAGACTGGGATCGGAACGCTTCGCACGTGGGGCGCGCGGCGGCGGCGCGACATTGAGCGCGTCCTGCTGGAAGACGATGTCCTCGGCGGCGATGACGCCCTGGCTGCAACGCAACAGCGCCCGCTGCAGGACGTTGCGCAGTTCCCGCACATTGCCGGGGAAGGGATAGCGCTTCAGTTTCTGGATCGCGGCCTTGTCCAGGTGGCAATGCGTGGGCCCGGCGAGGCGGGCGATCAGCACCTCGGCCAGCGCCGGGATGTCCTCGCGCCGCTCGCGCAGGGCGGGCAGGGCGACATCGATGCCGGCGACGCGGTAGTAGAGATCCTCGCGGAAGCGGCCCTGATCGACCCAGTCGAGCAGGTTGCGGTTTGTGGCGGCGACCAGGCGGACGTCGGCGCGCAGGGTCTGGGTGCCGCCGACACGGCGGAATTCCCCGGTCTCCAGCACCCGCAGCAGCTTGGCCTGCTGGGTCGGCGGAATCTCGGACACCTCATCGAGGAACAGGGTGCCGCCGTCGGCCAGTTCGTAGAGCCCCTTCTTCTGCCCGGTGCTGCCGGTGTAGGCGCCGCGCTCGTGGCCGAACAACTCGTTCTCGAACATCGGTTCCGGCACCGCCGCGCAGTTGATGGCGATGAACGGTTTGCCGGCGCGCGGCGAGCGCTCGTGCAGGAAGCGCGCCGCCAGCTCCTTGCCGACGCCACTCTCGCCGTAGAGCAGCACCGAGGCTTCGGCCTCCGCCGCCCGCGCCAAATGATCGATGCAGGCGAGGAAGGCGGGCGAGTGGCCGACCATGCGCATTTCCTCGCAACCCAGCGGCAGTTCCGCTTCCAGCGGGTAGACCACTTCGCCCAGATAGAGGCCGCCGCCGACCCCGCGGATGGCATGGCCCTTGATGCGGGCGCGAGCGGCATGGCCCTCGCCGTCGTAATGCGTGTGCAGCACCTCGGTCGCCTCGCCGCTGGAAAACAGGGCGAGATGCGGGCACAGCTCGCCATGCTCGTGGCAGGGCCGGGGCGAATGATGGGAAACCTCGTGGCAGCGGCGTCGCAGCACCTCCTCGCGCGCCATGCCGTACTGCCGGCAATAGGCCGAGTTGGCGGCGATGATGCGGTAGTCGCGGTCGATCACCACGAACGGGCGCTCGTTGGTCTCGATCAGGCTGTGCAGGTCGACGTGCGGCATGCGGGCTCCTGGAAATGTCATGACAGATCGTAATCGCGTTATGCCACTTGTGTCATGACATATTCATGAGCCCGCGCCTTGGTGGCCGTGAACTCGCGCCACGCTGTCAGTCGCGTGGGTGGCATGAGGCTTGCGTTTAGGGTGGCTCCCGAACTGGAATAAGGATGGAGACATGACCGACAAGAAAAACTGGCACCTGCAACCCGGCGTCGCGATGAGCCCGGAAGCGGCCAACGAAGTGGCGAAGATCGCCTGCGCCCTGAAGAGCCTTTCCGCCTACACCACCTTCGCGCTGGAACGCGAAGATTGCCCGGAAGACCTGCAGCAGATCGTCGATGAAGGGCTGGAAGCCATGGCCCGCGTGTTCGTCTGGTAACAACCCACAACTACAGGAGCTACAACTCAATGGCACGTATCGTCATTCTCGGCGCCGGTATCGGCGGCATGCCCATGGCCTATGAAATGCGCGAAAAGGCCCGCGCGGAAGACAAGATCACCGTTGTTTCCAACGCCCCGTATTTCCATTTCACCCCCTCCAATCCCTGGGTCGCGGTCAACTGGCGCACGCGCGACGACATCTCTCTGGACATCGGCCCGCTACTGGAAAGGAAGAACATCGATTTCATCTCGGTGGGCGCCAAGCGGGTGCATCCCGAACGCAATGTGCTGGAACTGGGTGATGGCCGAGAACTGGAATACGACTTCCTGATCATCGCCACCGGCCCCAAGCTGGCGTTCGACGAAGTGGAGGGCCTCGGCCCCAAAGGCCATACCAGCTCGATTTGTCACGTCGAACACGCGGTCGAGGCCGGCAAGGCCTGGGATGAGTTCGTCAAGGACCCCGGCCCCATCGTCGTCGGCGCGGTGCAGGGCGCGTCCTGCTACGGCCCCGCCTACGAATTCGCCTTCATCATGGATACCGACCTCAAGCGCCGCAAGATTCGCGACAAGGTGCCGATGACCTTCGTCACCGCCGAACCCTATATCGGCCACCTTGGCCTCGGCGGCGTCGGCGACTCGAAAGGCCTGATGGAATCGGCCATGCGCGACCGCCATGTGAAATGGATCTGCAACGCCAAGGTCACCAAGGTCGAGGCCGGCAAGATGTACGTCACCGAGCACAACGACGACGGTTCAGTGAAGAAGGAACATGAACTGCCATTCAAGTATTCGATGATGCTGCCCGCCTTCAAGGGCATCGACGCGGTTTTCGGCATCGAGGGCCTGACCAACCCGCGCGGCTTCATCGTCATCGACCCGTTCCAGCGCAACCCCAAGTACAACAACATCTACAGCATCGGCGTCTGCGTCGCCATTCCACCGGTCGAGGCCACGCCTGTGCCGACGGGCACGCCGAAAACCGGCTACATGATCGAATCCATGGTCACCGCCACCGCCCACAACATCCGCGCCGTGCTCGACGGCCAGGAGCCCGACGAGAAGGCCACCTGGAACGCCATCTGCCTGGCCGACTTCGGTGACACCGGTGCCGCCTTCGTCGCCCTGCCGCAGATCCCGCCGCGCAACGTCAACTGGTTCAAGGAAGGCAAGTGGGTGCACCTGGCCAAGGTCGCCTTCGAGAAGTATTTCCTGCGCAAGATGAAGAAGGGCACGACCGAGCCGCTCTACGAGAAATACGTGCTCGGCGTGATGGGGATCAAGAAACTGAAGTAAAGCATCAAGGCGGATCACCCAATCGGTGATCGCCCGATTTCGGCGCCCGGCAACATCGCGGGCGCCGTTTTTTTTTACCATTCGCGGCCACCGGCCGCAGATGTCGAAGTTGACGTTGCCACGGCTGGTGCGCTTGCTCTCGATCCGCTATCAATGCAATACCAGGGTCGAAGGCTCGGCCTGCTCGCGCACAATAGCCGCAATTCCGTCAGCTCCGGTGAGTAACTGGCGCAGGTTTCGGTAACTTGCGACATCCGATACCAAGAAATCGATGTCGACTGACTCCCGGTACTCGCCGTAAGACATCGCAATGGCGGTGCCGCCCCCGAACAAGCAGATATTCGCTGTCAGCAATGGGCCGTTCAAGACGCTCAGCACCTGCCCAATTCGCTGGTGGTGGGGTCGATCAAACAATGCGGTCGGCCCCACTCAAGCCCAAGAACAAGGCATCGATCAGTTGCTTCTCGTTTGGCTCCAGTGCCAGCCTGTCCACATGCCGCCAGTTGCGCTGGTATATGCCCAGGGCTTCGACGGGGGGCAGTTCCCCGGTGCCATGGACGTGCCAGGCAAGCTGCTTGAGCGAGCGTAGCCTGGATGAAGCGCAGCGGAATCCGGGGCCTTGTCAGCGTATCCACCGGCCACCCCGGATTCCGGTCTGACAGCCTGCATCCGGGCTACGGTGCTGACCGGCAAATCGTATCGGCGCAAGAAACAGCTCGGCGGCGACGTTTGATCCCGGCCTGCCAGCTTGAGCCGCGCTACCTACCCCACCGGCTGCGCCAGTTCCGCGCCGACCACGGCAACCGAAGCTGCATCCGGCAAGTTGGCGAGCTGGCTGAGCAGGTGGTCCTGGATGATGCCGTCGAGGGCTTCGAAGCGTTCGGCGGGCATGCCGATGCGGCTGGCGATGGATAGCGCGGCGGTACGCTCGGCCGGGCTGAACTGGCCATCGGCGTAGGCGACCATCAGGCAGGAACTGATCACCAGATCGCGCTGTTCGGCCGCCGGGAAACTGTCTTCGGTCAACGGCGCCGCCTGGCTGGCGGTGGACAGCAGGCTGTCGAAGGGAATCTGCGCGGGCTCGGCGTCGGCTTCGTAAAACGCCCGGATCAGGGCGATTTCTTCCGCCACATGGCCGGCATCGATCTGGGCGATTTCCAGCATGGCGCGGGTGGCGAGGACTTTCTGGGCGAGGTCGAGTTCTACCGTGTCGTTCAAGGGCAGCATGGGGGTCTCCTAACGGGAAATTTTCAGGCGCAGCGCCGACAGTTCGGCGCGCAGGTCGGCGGCACTCATCGACTTGAAGCGCGGCGGCATCAGCGAGCGGCGCGAGGTTTCCGCCACCGCCAGCAGTTCCATGTAGCGAATCATGTCGTGTTCCTGCGGCGGGATGAAGTCGGCCACCGCTTCGGCGAATAGCGCCGAGTCGAGGCTGCGCCCGGCCCGGCCGGCGAATTCCAGCGCCAGCAGGGCCACCGCTTCCAGGTCGGCGTTGGAATAGCCTTCCAGGTCGGCGCACAGGGTTTCCAGCGTGCCCACATCGAGCGAGTTGTCGCCCTGGTAGCGCCGCAGGATGGCGGCGGTCACGGCGGCGCGTTCCTGGGCGCTGTCGGCATAGAAGAACGGGATTTTGCGGTCGAGCCGGCCGGGGCGTTTGATGTCGGTGTCGAGCTTGTCGGGCCGGTTGGTCATCAGGATGAACAGCACCTGGCCGCGATTGTCCGGGTCGGACATGAACTCCTTGAGCCGGGCGATCACCCGCGAACTGGTGCCGCCGTCGGAATCTTCGCCGCCGCTGCCGAAACTGCGGTCGCCCTCGTCGATCACCAGGGCGATCGGCCCCATCGCCTTGACCGTGGCCAGCACCCGTTCCAGGTTGGATTCGGTGGCGCCGACCCATTTCGAGCGGAAGTTCTTCAGCGCCACGCCGGACAGGCCGGCTTCCTTGAGGAACGCTTTGATGACGAAAGTCTTGCCGGCGCCCATCGGGCCGACCGCCAGCAGGCCCATCGGCGAACGGGTGCGGTCGCCGGCGCGTACCGCCTGGGCGATGGCCATCAGTTCGGATTTGATGTGTTCGTTGCCGCCGACCACTTCCAGGCCGTGGCGCGGTTCGACGAATTCGATCAGGCCGGCACATTCCTTTTCGATCAACTCGCGTTTGCGCTTGCGCACCGCTTCCAGCATTTCCTGATCGGGATCGCTGTCCGGCGCCGGCGGGCGCTCGGGATCGATCAGCCGGCGGATTTCGTCCGGCGTCATGCCGGCGGTGATGTCGGCCAGTTTTTCGGCGCGCGCGTCGGCATTCGGCGTCCCGGCGAGCAACTGGGCGATCAGTTTCAGGCGTTCACCCTGGCTCAGGCCCGGCCCTTCGCCGGCGACGATGCTGGCCAACTGGATGGAGCGCAGGCCGGCAGTATGGCCGGCCAGGCGCGTCACCTGGGCGTCCGGCATGCGCGGCGCGTAGTGGCGAATGGCGGCGGCGCGCTCGGCCAGGTCGGGCATCGGCAGTTCGATCGCCGCGACACGCGGATTGGTCAGCAATACCGGGTTGATCTCGGCCAGCGATTCGGTGATCAGCAGCACCACGTTGTCGCCCGCAGCCAGCGCGTCGTCGAGCGACCAGCGATGCAGCGCGGTCAGCGCGGCGCGCTCTTCCATCGACAGGAAGTGCGGTTCGGTGGCCGGGAACAGCGTGCCGGCATAGGGAATGACGATGGCGGTGGAACGCTGCTCGCGCATGCGCCGCTCCAGCGCGTCGAAGATGCCGCCCAGCCCCTTGCCTTCCAGGTGGGCGTAAAGCATCTGCCGCTCGTCGGCGCTGCTGCCTTGCAGATAGCGCACGCCGCGATCGACGCTGAATTCGATGATGGTCTGCTTGTTTTCCTTGAGCAGCACGCCGGACAGGAAATCCACCAGCGACGCGGCAGTACCGTTGGTCAAATAGCGGTCGAACACATTGCGATACAGCACGAATACCGAGGCCTCGCCGGCCAGGTATTTCTGGCGCACGGTGTCGGCCCAGGCGGGCAGCGCGGCGGGATGCGCGACAGGATGAGTCATTGGCCGACTTACATCGCTTTGCCGGCCGGCGCGGCCTGGGCGGCGCGCGCCCGCTTCAGCTCGTCGAGCTGCTGGCGGGCGGTCACTGAGCCGCTGCTCTGGCGTAGTTTGGCGAGCTGCACATCGAGATCGGATTCGCGCAGTTCCTGGCCCATCTTGGCCTGGGCGACGGTGTTCTTGATGTGTTCGCGGACGTTGTCCAGCGCCCGCACTTCGGCGTCGACCGACAGGCCTTCGAGCTGGTTCTGGATTTTCACGCGCGCCTCGGCGCTGGCCATCTGCGCCAGCATGCGGTCCTTTTCGTCTTTCAGCTTCTGGATTTCGTTCTTGACCTGAATCAGCGAGCTCTTGGCATCTTCCGCGTCGGCGCTGGACAACTCGGCTTCGGCGGCCAGTTCGGCGATGCTGGCATCGAGCGCGTTCTTCTTCTGGATCAGCACCACCGCCAGATTGTCCTGGTTGGTGGCCAGCGCGGCGTTCAGATCGATTTCCACGGCGGCCAGTTCACGCTTGGCCTTGTCCAGCCGGGCGCTGATGTCTTCACGCCGACGCAGGATGGCGGCGGTGGCCATTTTCAGTTTGTCGTATTTGAAGATCATCGAATCGATGGCGTTCTGGTAGGCGATTTCCGGGTGACGCTTCTCCACGTCGGTCAGCCACAACGAGACGAAGCCTTGCCACAGGTTGGTGATGCGCGCGAACAGATTGATTTGAGCCATTTCTTGTCCTTTCCTTGCTTCGATTTTGAATGAATTCCGGATCAGGCCGCGGTCTGCGCCGCGGCTCGACGTGCGTTGTTTTGATGCAGCGGCACCACGATGCCGGGGATGCTGGTTTCCAGGTCGGCGGCCACCTCGCCTTCGATCTCTTCACGCAGGCGCAGATTGCCCACCGCCTCGGTCAGCTTGACGCCCAGTTCCTGCGAACGCGGCGCCACCACGATCATCTGATAGATCTCTTCCATCTGATCCGGCATCGACAGCACCGCCGCTTCCAGCGCGGTGCGGCGGCTGAGCATGCGCCGGTGGCGCGCCGCCAGGGCCTGATAATCGGCGCGCGCTTTCTGCAACTGGCGGATGTCGGCCCCCGCCGGCGGCGCGGCGAGTTCGCGCTCGATGCCGCGCAGCCGCTCGTCGATCTGCCGCAGATCGATCGAGGCGGCGCGGTCTTCGATCACCAGCAACGCCAACCGGGCGTACAGGTAATCCATGCTGGCCTCGTCCAGCTTGTCGATATCGCGTTCGGAAAACTGGCTGCCGTGATCGCCGGCCAGGCGATACAGCGAGTCGATGCGTTGCCGCATCCGCGCGAAGATGTCCAGGGTCTGGTCATACTTCTGGCCATCCGGTGCTCGCCGGCTGATTTCATCGAGCAGGTGATTGCGCGCGTTCTGCCGCGCCTGTTGCTGGTATTTGCGGTCGACCTTGTCGCGAAAGGTGATCGACGCCGGGATGAACATCGAGGCGATGACCTCGCCGGCGGCGAAGGCGATCAACGGCAAGGCGCCGATGCCGAAGCCGAACGGAATCGACAGCACCGCCGCCGCCGCGGTGGAACCCAGAAAGGCATAGACGTTGCCCTGGCTGGTCAGCCATTCGCGCAGATAGGGCGGCTTCTGTTGTTCCATGCAATCCGCTTACACGGTGACCCGCAACGAACCCTTGCCCGCGCTGACCCGATGCAGTTGTTCGAGGACCCGCTCGCTGAGCGCAACCGCCTCCGGCGAGCGCTGCCAGTCCAGCGAACGCGGCCGTGGCGCATGCAAGGTGAAATCGTCCGCCACGGTGGCCGGCTGGGTGGACAGCACGACGACCCGATCGCCCAGCATCAGCGCTTCGGTGACGTCATGGGTGACGAACACGATCAGGCACGGCCGCTCGCGATACAGCTTGATCAGCAGATGCTGCATTTCTTCACGGGTCTGCGCGTCGAGCGCGCCGAACGGCTCGTCCATCAGCAGGATGCGCGGCCGCAGCACCAGCGCCCGGGCCAGCGCCACGCGCTGATTCTGACCGCCCGACAACTGCGCCGGGTGCAAGGCTTTTTTGTCGGCCAGGCCGACCGCCTCCAGCATGTGCTCGACCCGCGCCCGCCATTCCTGTTCCGGTACACGTTCACGCCACAGCTTGAAGCGAAACGGAAATGCGACATTCTCGTATATGGTCAGATCCGGCCGATTGGCGTAACGCTGGAACACCATCACCGCGTCGTCATGCGGCCCGTGGCAGGGCTGGCCGTCGATGCTGACCAAACCGGAAGTCGGGGTTTTGACGTTCAACGGCCGTACCCCGCCCATCATGTTCAAGAGGGTGCTCTTGCCGCTGCCGGATGGCCCCAGCAGCATGTTGATGCCGGGCCGTTCGAAGTTCAGATCGACGCCGCCGATCACCCGCGTCACGCCGCCGCCGGGGGCGGGATAGTCCTGGATGATGTTGCTCAACGTCAGGCTGACCGCATGCTCGCTCGGCGCGCTGGTGGCCGGCGCGCTCGGATTAGTGGCTACGCTCACTGATGCGTCTCCCAGGGAAACAGCTTGGCCTTGGCATAACGCATCAACTGGTAAGTCACCAACGCCAGCACGATGATCACGATGATGCCGGCGAACACCTGATCCCAGGCGCTGAACCGCCGGGCGTTCTGGATCAACTGGCCGAGACCGACCTTGGCGTTCACATACTCGGCCACGGTGATATAGGTCCACATTACCGACACCGCGACGATCAGCGCATCGGCGATGCGCGGCATGGCCATCGGCAACACCGCCTGGCGGATGCATTCCCACGGTGTCGCGCCCAGATCGCGGGCGCCGATCCAGTGGCTTTGCGGCACCGCCTGGATGGCGTCGCGCACCATCGGGATCAGATAGACCACGGCGCCGATGAACAGAAAGGCGATCTTCATCGCCTCGCCGATGCCCAGCCACATCACCAGGATCGGCAGCAGCGCCACCACCGGCGCCGAGCGAAACGGATCGACCAGCGGCGACAGCGCGGCATTGATGCGCGGCGAAGCGCCCATCGCCACGCCGATCGGAATACCGATCAGCACGACCAGCACGCCGGCGGCGAGCAAGCGGCCGACCGACCATAGGGTGGCCTCCGCCAGCATGCTCTCGCCGTTGTGCCAGGACAGATAGCCGAACGCCGACAGCACATCCCACGGCGCCGGCAGGCGGTTGGGACCGACCAGCCCGAATCCGGACAGCGCGCTCCACAACAGCAACACCGCGCCCACCGACAGCAGCGCCAACTGCCGGCGCTGGCGCGGATCGGGCTGGACGTAGGGATTCCAGAAGTCGGACATCGAATTGGCCAGCCGGTCAGCGACCGCCGAACACGGCGATCCGGGTGCTGCGGTTCATCGCCCGGCAATCTTCCAGCGACAGACCTTCCGCCGCCGCGTTCGACTCGTTGCACAGCGGCCGATCCGGGCCATTGCCGACGATCTTGAACCGGTCACGCGGGAACTCCCATTGGCTGGACAGGTAATCGACCACCGCCCGGGCGCGCGCTTCCGACAGCCGCATATTGGTGTCGCGCGCGCCGGTGGCGTCGGTGTTGCCGCTGATTTCGAAATAGGCTTTGCCGTTGTTCTCGATGAACGGCACCATTTCCGTGTCGATACTGCGTTGCGCGCGTTTGTTCAGATCGGCCGAGGCGGTGGCGAAGCTGACCATCACCGGCTTGGTGACGATCGCCGCCGTGCCGGCGCTCTCCCGCAAACCCGCCTGACTGAAGGTATCGACCGGCCTGGCGGCGGCGCTGGCCGCGGCCTGGTTGCGGTCCAGCATGGACTGGATGAAACGGTAATCGAAACTGTCCTGCGGCGGGATCACCGGCGAATTGGGATTGGCCAGCGCGCCGGCGGCGCGATAGATCTGATCGAAGCGCCGGTAAACCCGCTCGTAATGGTTGGTGCCGCCGGCCAGACCGAGTATCCGGGCGTTGTCCTCGATGCCGGTCCAGACCAGATTGCTAAACAGACTCTTGATGAATGGCCGGCCTTCCTTGTCGGCCAGCAGCTTGAAGAATTCCTCGGTGTTGACCAGCGCCTCGACCGCCTGATCCGGATTGGCGCGGGCCACTTCGACGCCTTGCATCCAGCCCTCGACGAATTTCTGCACTTGCGCCTGGCCTTCCGGCGAGGCCAGCAAACGGGAATCGCAGACCATCACGTCGTAGATCAGGTTGGTCGCGGTCTTGGTCGAATACACCACCTTGGAGCCCGGCACGTTGCGCAAGGCCAGCGCCAGATCCGGGTCCCACAGCACGGCGGCTTCCACCGCGCCGGTCTCGAACGCGGCGCGCACCCCGGCGGTGCCTTCCTCGGCATTGATGAACACGGTGCGGATGCTTTCCTTGCGGCGGGCGGACAGCGACGAGCTTTCGATGGCGTCGATCAGCATGCCGTGCGACGGCGTGAATTCGAGCAGCGCCACCTTGCGGCCGGCCAGATCCTCCACCGAACGCACCGCCGGATCGCGGGTGATCACCGCATCGCCGCCCTGGGTGTTGTCGACGATCATCACCGCGCGGGCATCCATCTTGGCGTTGCGCAGATTCGGCTGTTCCTGCGCCCAGAAATCGGAGGTGCGCCAGGCGCATTGGGCGGCGCCGGATTCGAAGATGGTCGACAGCGTCGGGATGTCGTCCTGAATCACGAACTCGATATTGGCGCCCTGCTCGGCGTAGATCGAGCCGGGCCGGGTGGTCAGGCTGTTGCCGTTGGCGACCAGCGCCGGCGCATAGCCATGGAAACTGACGATGCTGACCTTGAGCGGCTTGCCGGCGCCCGGCACGCCGCTGTCGGAACGGCCAAAGAACTTGCCCAGTGTCGAACCGCCCGACTCGCCGCCGCTGTTGACGGTTGGCTGACCACTTTGCGCGGTTTGTCCGCTCTGGTCAAAGTAATCCTTGAGCCCGAAATTCCAGGCGGCGGAACCGGCGGCGGCCAGGACGATGACAGTGATCAAGCCTTTGGCCAGCGGGGTAAGTTGCGCCATTTCTTGTACTCCTGATGATGAATTATTGAGGTTCGCTACGGGGTTCGCCGCTATAGCTGGCCGGGATTTCACCCAGCCGTTCGATTTCCTGATCCAGTCGGCGCTGCTCCCTGGCGACCGCTTCGCGCGCGGCGCGCCGACCGGCCTCGATTGTGGCGATTTCCTGCGCCGAGCGGGTGATTTCCCGTTCCAGCAATTGTTCCAGTTGAGCGATTTGCGAGCGTATCTCGGCCACCGCGTTTTCCAGCGCGTGCTTGCCGTCGGCGATCCGGTCGCCGGCCTGTTGCGCCGAGGCTTCGAGCTGCTCGGCCAGCCCCTGGCGAAAAGCCATCAATGCGGCGATCTTGCGTTGGGCATCGTCGACCGGGTCGACAATGCTCCAGTTATCGTCGGCGGCATCCATGGCCAGCACCGCCGCCTTGCGCGTGGAGGCATCCATGCTGCGCAAGCCGTCGAGCAGGCGCAGCAACTTCTCGGCCGGGAACGGCGACGGCGGCAGGCCGGCCTGCTGGTAAATCTCGTCGAACGGCACATTCTCCTGAACTTCAGCATGGCTCGGCATATCCGAACCGAGCGGCGGCGCCGCCAATTCACCGGGTGGAGAATCGGCTGCCGTCGGCTTGGCGGCAAGCGGCTCGGATGTAACGTCCGGCGCGGATGCGCTGTCCCTATCCGGCTCGACCAGTTTTGCTTTGACCAAAAACCCCATCAAGCCCCGCATGCGAATTCCCCAAATGATCGGCTGGGCAGACTCTAGTAAGGTCGCGTTACCAGGTCAATGCCGGGCGCCTGTCGGAGTTTGGAATCGTCGGCTGCAAAATCCCGGGGGTATAAGCGGGAAACCGGCCGCGACGGCCAATTTGTTCAATTTTTCAAGTCCGTCATTCCCGCGCTGGCGGGAATCCAGATCGTTAATCTGATCATGCATTTAACTGCCTATTGAATGACGGCAAATCAATATGTTACGAACAAAACAAATTTTCCATGCAGTCTTCGATGCCGCTTCATTATTGTGTTGTGGCGTGCAGTAGAATCGCGCGGTTTTCATTATGAAGGCGGGTTACCCCCAATGCCGTTAAGTTAAGCCCGAGATATGTCATCGAATAGCCTTGTAAGCACGATATCGAATGGGTTTGACGGCTTGCCGATCACGTGGAAAGTGA
>JAGUXX010000009.1 GCA_020061585.1 Betaproteobacteria bacterium
GGGCAATGCCGATTGCCGCAGGAGTGGAAACGCACCTCGTCATGGCCGCAGGCCGGGCAGTGGTAGCGCTGGCCGCCCAGTTCGGGGGTGCGGCAGGCGACGATGGCGCGGATCGAGCGCGCCTGAAAGCCGGCAAGCGGATGCTGTTTGGCGTAGGCCGGGGCGTGAGTGCGCAGGATGTCCGCCAGTTCCAGCGCTGGGCGCGACGCATGCATGGCGTCAGCCGCTCAGGGTCTCCAGCAGATTCGTGCGCGCCGCGACGGAAAGCGTGCCTGGCTGGGCCAGATGCAGGTAACGCATGGTCGTGGCGATGTGGCGGTGGCCCAGCAAGCCCTGGATGGTGCGCAGATCGACCCCGGCTTCCAGCAGATGAGTGGCGAAGGCGTGGCGCAGGCTGTGGATGCCGACGCGTTTGGTGATGCCGGCTTTGTCGCGCGCGGCGTAGAACCATTTCTGGGCCTGACCGGTCTCGACCGGGATATCGGCTTGGCGCAGGGGAAACAGCCAGACCCGAGGCCGGTAGGTGCGCCAATACGGACGCAACGCCTCCAGCAGCTGCGGCGGCAGCAGGCTGTAGCGGTCGCGCGCGCCCTTGCCCTGATCGACGCGCAAGGCCATACGCTCGCTGTCGATGTCGGCGACGCGCAAATGGCACACCTCGGAGACGCGCAGGCCGGCGGCATAAGTGGTCATGAGTGCCACGCGGTTGCGCAGATTGCACGCCGCATCGAGGATGCGAGCGACTTCGGCGCGGCTGAGGATCAACGGCAGGCGTTGCGGGATGCTCGGACTGGGCAGGTCGACAACGATGTCGGGTCGCTTGAGAACGCTGCACCAGAGGAAACGCAGGGCTTGCAGGGCCTGGGCGCAGGTGGCGGGCGCGAGGTGGCGTTCGCGCAGCAGGTGGAGGATGAACGCCTCCAGATCGGCGGCGGCAAGCTGTTCCGGCGCTGTGTGGGTATGGCGGGCCAGTTCGATGACCCAATGCAGATAGGCTTCGCGGGTGCGCTGGGCGAAGGCGCGCAGCTCCATGGCGTCCAGCATCTGTTGACGTAATGCGGTCATGACGTTCTCCTCGTCGTGTGAATGACACTTCGAGGGTAGGTCGAGGCAGCTGCCTCACTGCTTCAGATCATGAAAAAAGCGAGCTGCTTGGGCTCGCTTCGTGGCGGGGTTCTACCGCCGGGAGGCGGTTTAGTTCAACGCTTGATGTGCACCAGACCCATGGGAAAACTCATATCGACCAGGGTCAACCAGCGTGCACGAAAGCCGGGCACAGTGAAGGGAATTTCTTCCGCCAAAGCATTCAACATCAGCAGGACATCATCATCCACAACCGGATTGCCCAGCTGGTCGACCTCGCCGATCGCGTCGCCCGCGAGATACATGCCAAAGCAACGGGCGAAACCCAGATCCCATTCGTCATCGCCCATTTCGAGTCCATCCGGATTCAGCCACATGATGTTTTTGACCTTGCCGCGCAGGCGCTGGTCCTGAAAAAAGCTGCTGCGCCGGAATACCGGATGGGCTTTCCGCACGCCGATCATGAACTGCACAAACGCCAGCAGTTCTTCATCTTCCGGCTGCAGTTGCCAGTTCAGCCAGCTGATCTCGTTGTCCTGACAATAGGCATTGTTGTTGCCTTGCTGGCTGCGCCCCATTTCATCGCCGGACAGCAGCATCGGCACGCCCTGCGAGAGAAACAGCGTGGCGAGGAAGTTGCGCTTTTGCCGGGCGCGCAGGGCGAGGATGTCCGGGTTGTCGGTGGCACCCTCGGCGCCGCAATTCCAGGACAGGTTGTTGCTTTCGCCGTCGCGGTTCTTCTCGCCATTGGCCTGATTGTGCTTATGCTCGTAGCTGACGAGGTCTTGCAGCGTATAGCCATCATGGGCGGTGATGAAATTGATGCTGGCGTAGGGCCCTGGGAATCGCCGTCGCATTCTGTCCGCAGAGGTGCATAAATGGATCGACGTTCGCGGAACAGGACGACCGCGCGCGAGAACCAGCGCGGATACCTGGCTGATTAATAGTTTTTGATCATGTGCCGAATGGAGTTTCGGCATCGCTAAAGCGCCACTGAATAGCTGTCACATTTTCCCGTTAGTGTGTATCTTTACTACATAGAAACAAACCCGGCCATATGGTCATAAAGGTTCGCACAACAGGGAGGATCACCATGATCCGCAGCAACGCATTGCTATTTGCCTGCCTGCTCATCGCCACAGGCGTTCAGGCCGACGTTGACGACGCCCGGGCCAAGGGCTTGGCCTGGCTGGTGCAGACCCAGCGCGGTGACGGTTCCTACGCGGGCACCAAGGGGCTGGAGGTGCAGGCCACAGCCGCTGCCGTGGAAGCGATGATCAACGGCGGTATGACCAAGGCGCCGCACTATGCCCGCGCCTTGTCCTGGTTAGGCAACGCGCCTCCGGGCAGTCTGGATGCTCAGGCTTGGCAGAGCCTGACCCTGGCCTTGGCGGGCCGGGATGCCGCCCTGATTGGGGCGGTCATACGCGACGCCCGCAATAGCAATGTGGCCCAGTCCGGCGGGATCACCGCTGGGAATATCGCCACTTGGGGCTCCTATCCCGGCTACGGAGCCAGTGTCGCCGATACGGCCATGGGTTACGGCGCCCTGCGCAGCGCTGGTGTGGCCTACACCAACGACACCACGGACCTGTCCGTGACGGTGCTGTGCACCATTTTACCGGCGCAACTGACGAGTTCGCCCTGGTCTGGTGCCTGGCCCCAGGCGTTGCCCCAGAGTGCTCAGCCGTCGAGTGTCACGCCCGGATCTCTCGCAGCCACCGCCGCCATGCTCTACGAGTTCAAGAAACAGCGGCAGGCGGGCCGTTTCCTGTCCATTTCCGCCTGCAGCAAGACTTCTCCCTCGGCCATCGACACTGCCATGACCAGCGCCAAGGCTTGGCTCATCGCCCAGGCCAATGCCGACGGTGGCTTGGCGGAACGCAATCCCCAGACCGGCGCTCTGGAGGCATCAAACCCGTCCGCCACCGCCCTGGCGGTACGCACCTTGGCCTTGTTTTCCGCCGAGGGCGATAGCGCCGCCACCACGGCGGTGAACAATGCCCGCGCTTGGCTGGCTGACCAACAGGCCACGAATGGCAGTTGGGGCGGCGATCCCTTCGTCACCGCCCGAGTGCTGGCCGCCCTACCGGTCGCTACTGGCACCCAGGTGGCGGATAACGATGGCGACGGTCTCACCGACGTGGTCGAGGTGATACTGGGCACTCAGAGCGCCATCGCCGACGCCCAGGACCAAATCAACCACGACGGCAACTCCGTGCCGGGCTTGACCGCCACGTCCTTCATTACCAACGGCTTTGTCAACCAGACCTTCAGCTTCAACTTGAACTTTGTCGTCGGGGACAGTGGACCCTACACCTACACCCTAGCCGGCGGAATGCTGCCACCCGGTATTACTCTGGCCGGCGACGGTAGCCTCAGCGGAACGCCCACCACTGTCGGCAGCTACGCTTTTGATTACCAGGCCACCGAGGCCGGTAGCGGCGATACCCTGATCATCGGCCGTATCGACATCGCCGCCGATTATCAGGACGACGAGGACGGCGACGTAGTCCTGCCCAGCGGGGCTCTGGTCGCCCTGCTGGGACCTATACTGAACTACGTCATCGGTGACGATGAGCCCAACACCGACACCCTATCCAGCGGGGCGCAGCCACCCGGCATCACTCTGGCTGGCGCAGGAGCCCTCAGCGGCGCGCCCACCGCAGTTGGCACGGCCACCGATGCCGGCAGCGGCGAAACCCCGGTCATTGACCAGATCTACATCGCCGCCGCGTATCAGGATGGTGAGGACGGCGATGTACCCCTGTCCGCCTGGGCTCTGGTGCTCTTGGGCGGCGCCCTGCTGAAAGCCATGCGCCGCCGGGTCTCCCGCGCAACCACCTGATAACAGCACATAACCGATTCAAGGGAGCCTCCCATGCACCGCGTCATTCTTGCCGCCGTTTTGAGCCTTGCCGTCCTAGCTCAGGCCGCGCCGCACAAGGACCCCGTCCCCCTCGCGGCGGAAGCCGTGCAAGCGGTACGCGCCGCTCAGCAGGGCGGGGCCGACCCTATGGCCGCCGCGTTGGAGCGGCACCTGCGTGAAGGCCTGGCCATCGCCGACCGGGGCGAGCGTGCCGCCAAGCAGATCGGCAAGAACTCATTGCGCACCGCCGAGGCACGGGAAACGCTCGCCGAGCGTCGCGCCGAAGCCGCCACCAAGCGCCAGGAACTGCTCGAACTCAAGACAGAGGCGCTGGCCCGGCTGGACCGGGAAGCGCAAGCCTGGCAAGACCGGGGTGACGCAGCCCGTGCCGGACAGGCCACGGAACTCAAGCGCAAGCTCACCCTGCGCTTCGACGCTCTCAACCAGGACTTGGGCGACCTGGCCCAGGCCGACCAGGCCAACCTGGGCCCCCGCGCCAAGCGGATGGCCAAACGCATCCGCGACTGGGCCGCCGCCCGGCCGGTAGCCACCCTGCCGCGCCCCAACTGGCAGCGGGCCGAACCCCAAACGCAGGTTGGATTGCCCAAGGCCAAGACCGTGCCGCGCTTCGTCTCGGATGCCTGGTGGCTGATGCAGGAACGCCTGGCCAGCCGGGACGGCTTCGTCAAAGTGGCTTATCGCGCCACCCCCGCCGAAGCCGGCGCCTGCGGCTACACCAGCGCCGACCTGGCGGACACGGCCGAGGCCCCCAAAGCCAACGCCGAGATCGTCGCCCTGGCGGAATCACTCGACTACAACCCGGTGCGCATGTTCGAGTGGGTCAACCAGAACGTCGCCTACGAACCCTATTACGGCTCCATGAAAGGGGGCCTGGGCACGCTGTGGAGCCAATCCGGCGGTGCCACCGACCAGGCCAGCCTGCTGGTAGCCCTGCTGCGCGCCGCCAACATCCCGGCACGTTACGTGCGCGGCAACATTAGCGTCCTGGACAACACCCCCCTCGGCGCGGACGGACGCGGACCGCGCTGGGTGGGTGCCAAGAGCTACCTGGCCGCCGCCACCGTCCTCTCCAGCAACGGCAACCCCGCCGCCGGGGTGCAGAACAACAGCAGTGCTCAAGCCATCGGCGTGAATCTGGCCCACGTCTGGGTCGAGGCCTGCCTGCCCTATGCCGCTTACCGGGGCACCGGGGTGGACGACTCGGGCCACCGCTGGATCCCGCTGGACCCGTCCTACAAGGACCACAGCTACCAGGCCGGAATCAGTGTGGATAGCACGTTCGACTTCGACTACAGTAGTTGGCTCGCCAGCCGCCTGGACGCCCAGGGACGCTATCGCCTGCCTCAAGAAGTCTTCGAGGACGAGGTGGAAGCCCACGCCAAGACCAAAGCGCCCCACTACGCCAACAACACCCTGGAAGATGTGCCCTACAAGTCGCAGATCAAGCAACAGAGCTTCGACATTCTGCCCATCGCGCCCCCTTACGAAGTGTTCCAGTACACCAGTTGGAGCGGCATCGCGAACGAATCCGCCGAGACCGCCGCGTTGCCCGACCGGCACCGCTATCGCCTGCAGGTGGTCGTACGTAACAAGAGCGGCACCAGCGACCCCCTGGCCGGCAACCTGCTCAACCAGAAAACCCTCAACCTCTCGGAGTTGGCGAGCAAACGCCTGACCCTGTCCTTCAAAGGCAACACCACAACGGATCAGACCGCCTTCGATACCTGGTTCAACGCCATTGATCCCGCCGCCAACCCCACCTGCGCGGCCACCGCCAACATGGTTCCCGTGCTCAAACTGGAAGGTGTGGATCAGTCCAAGGAAGCCGGTAGCGGCACTACCACCCTGTGCTCCGCCGACAACGTCCTGCACCTGAAGGTGACCCTGGCGGAACTCGCCAACCCGGTGAGCGAGACCTGGTACACCAACATCGCCGCCGCCAACCTGCATGCCCTGCATGCCTACGCCTGGCATACCTCCGACACCTACCTCGCCAAGCGCTCGGAACTGCTGCTGGCCAACGTGCAGGCCAACCTCACCAACCCCAACGCCGACCGGGACGGCATCGAGGGAGAATTCCTCAACATCGCCGCCAGCAAGTACAGCCGCTATACCGCCGACGCCAGTAAACGGGCAGGGGAGTTGTTCGGCGAATCCGGCACGGTGGGCGTGAGCCTCGGGCTCACCTCCGCCCAGGTCAAGGTGAATTACCTGTTCGACTTGCCCTATGGCCTGTACCGCAAGGGCTTCCTCATCGACTGGCCAGGGGGCGTCTATACCGGTAGCCGTCTGGACACCCCCAACAGCGCTGATCGGCGCGCCTTCAAACTGGGGGGCTTTGCCGGCTCCGCCTACGAGGCCTATATCTGGAACGAAACCGCCAACCTGGACGCGGTCTGCACCACCCGAGGCCTGCAATTCGCCGACGAACAGGGCATCGAGATCTTGCAGATCAACACCACCACCGACTGGGCCAACCAGAAGTGCAAGCTCACCAACACCTGTAGCAACGGGACGCTCAACACCAACCCCACCGGCACCAACTACAGCACCACCCATGTCAGCCAAATCGAGACCCAGTACGTCAACGCGGGCTACAAGCTGACCATCCCGCGTCGGCTGATCCAGTACCCGGACGCCAGCGGTTGGCTGGGTTACACCTTCTACGGCGAGAACTTCACCGGTAGCCCTGCCAAGGCGTCCTTCCCCATCGGCGCCTACAGCGGCGGCATGACGGTGGAACTCGCCGGGGAGGCCGGTTCCGGAAGCAGTAGCGACACCGGCAGCGGCACGAACGACAGCTACGGCGGCTCGGCGATTGGCACTTCGCTGTCCGGCTCCTTCA
>JAGUXX010000105.1 GCA_020061585.1 Betaproteobacteria bacterium
GGTCTGGGACTGCTGGCCGGCGGATTGCCACCGCCGGAGTCGGTCGCGGCGGATCAACAGAGTGCCCGGCACTGGCAGCCCTACTCCGTCGCCCGCCTGGATAGCCTGCGCGCCGAGGGGCAGCCGGTGCTGATCAATTTCACCGCCGCCTGGTGCATCACCTGTCAGGTGAACGAGCGTCTGGCCCTGGACACGGAGCCGGTGCGCGCCGCCCTGGCCCGGGCCGGCGTGGCCCCGCTCAAGGCCGACTGGACCCGGCGCGACCCGAGTATCGCCCGCCTGCTGGAACAACACGGCCGCAGCGGCGTGCCCATGACCCTGCTCTACCCGCGCGGCGCCGGCAGCCCGGAAGTGCTGCCGACCGTGCTCACCGAATCCCTGCTGCTGGAGCGGCTGGCTAGCCTGCTTCCGGCGCCGGACCGCATCAACCACCAGCCCTGAGGAGCTTGCAGCATGCCTATGCCAATGACCCTGCCTATGACCCAGCCTATGACCCTACCCTCCCCTTCGCCCCGCAGCCGCGCCTGGTTGGCCGCCGCCGCCCTGCTGGCCACGACCGCCTGCGCCCAGGCCACCCCCGAAGTGGGCCGCCCGGCTCCGGATTTCAGCGTTGCCGACAGCCGCGGCCAAACCCACCGGCTGGCCGACTACCGGGGCAAAACCGTGGTGCTGGAATGGACCAATCACGACTGCCCCTACGTGCACAAACACTACGTCAGCGGCAACATGCAGGCCCTGCAGCGCGAGGCCACCGGCCAGGGCGCGGTCTGGCTGACACTGATCTCCTCGGCGCCCGGCAAGCAGGGCCATGTCACCGGCGCCCAGGCCGATCAACTGACCCGCGACCGGCAGGCCATGCCCTCGGCGGTACTGCTCGACTCGGCGGGAAGCGTCGGCCGGCTCTACGCCGCCAAGACCACGCCGCACATGTACATCATCGACGCCAAGGGCACCCTGCGCTACATGGGCGGCATCGACGACCGAGCCACCACCGACACCGCCGACATCCCCGGCGCGAACAACTACGTGCGCGCCGCGCTGACCAACCTGAAAGCGGGCCGGCCGGTGGCCGCAGCGGTGACCCGGCCTTATGGCTGCTCGGTGAAATATTGACCAGACACCGACGCCATGGCGGAAATCCTGGTCAGTTGTTGGGTGTATTACGAATGCCTTTCCAACCAACCGCTGAACTCCAATGGCCGCAGGCCAAAGCGGACGGCATTGCCGGGGTGCAGCGTCTCGAACTCGTTGAGCACCAGTTCAACGAACTGCGACCGGTCTACCAACGCGATACTGTCCGGCATACGGGCGCGAACGATTGTTTCGGTGACGGGTTCGTCGTTCCGGACGATAGCGGCAACGACTTCAGCCAGCGCGGCGCGGTTGCGAAGACGAAAGGAATCCGGCGGTACAAGCTGTTGCCGCACGGCGAGATACTGCTGACATGAGCGTTCGTAGGCCCAGACAAACACATCGCGCAGCAAATCGATGCGGTTCAGTTCATAGACCCCCAACATGGCATCCACGTAGGACTGCTGGGGCACATCGATGAAAGATAGCGGGCACAGATTATGGCGAATCAGCGGAATGTTGGCTGCCAGGCGAGAAACGCGCTTGTTCACATCCTCGAATGGCTGCAGGTAGGGCAAATGCACCATCAGGAAGAATGCCTGCTCGAACGGATCATCAATTTCCGCCGCCATTGTGACGACTACACTGAATAAGTCCTCGATCCGTTGCGGCATGGCGATAGGTAAGTACACGCTGCCGCCTATATCTACCGGGCGAGCCCGGATGCGACCACAGGTTAGCGGGTCGGGCATCAGGCCATCGGATAGCAAGGCATGCAGGGAGATCAGGGTTTCAGGGCTGACGAGCGCATTCCCGGGATCGTTCACCAGATACTCGATGGCTGCCTTGTGGTTGAGGATCATCTGAGTTTCCCAGGCATCCTTGCCCGCGGCAGCCTGCCCGAATTCGATCAGCCGTTCAGTATCGAGCTGGCTGTAGGTGTTGCCTTCCAGCAGGGATGAAGACCAGGAAAGATCAATGAGCAGGCGATTGAGGATGTCGCGGGCGAAGGTTCCCGCTGGGGCCTGCTCCGCCGGTGAGCGACCCATGCTGTGCAGTTGGCGGCGCAGATCGAGCGGCAGATAGCCGGTTTGATTGGGGTAGTACTGCTCCAGAAATTCAACTTTGTAACCGACTGGCTGACGCAACTGACGCGGTTGTGTGACATGCGCACGGATTTCTTTGCCTTCCGGCGAAGTGGGCACGTAGATTTCGACACTTCCAGCAACAGTCGAGATGACTTTGGCCACCTCGTCGAACCTATCAGCGGCAAGAAGATATCGAACTGCCCGCCCTTCGCCGTGAGCGACGATGCGCCGGTGCTCAACCAAAGTCGCCAAACGACGTTGCAAGGTGCGGCGCGGGATGCTGGAAAGCAGCTTTGAAAGCGTGTCCAGACCGATTCCGTCGGGCTGTTGGGCTATCAGCTCGACGATCCTTTTCAATTCTTGTGTCATTGCATCTTTGGGCATAACTGCAAGAGATTTGTGGCGCGTAACTCGAATATCGCGCCATTCAATATGGCGCGCAACTGATATTCGCGCCAATAAAGTGGCGCGATATGAGAATTGCGCGCCACGAGACTGCGTGCTGCAGTTCGCAGAAGGCGCTTCGCTTTTCCACCCTACATGCTGTTTCCAGTTCGAGACTGCGTGCTGCTGTTCGGGGAGGGGTCGCTCAGCGCCTGCCAGACCTTCAAAGCATCCAATGTCGCCGCGACATCATGCACACGCAGGATCGCCGCGCCTTGCGCCGCCGCCAATACCGCCGCCGTGACGCTGCCGACCAGGCGCTCCCGCACCGGCCGGCCGGTGATCACGCCGAACAGCGATTTGCGCGAGATACCGACCAGGGTCGGCGCCAGCTCGGAGAACTGGCGCAAGGCCCGGAACAGCGCGATGTTGTGCGCCGGGGTTTTGCCGAAACCGAAACCGGGATCGACAATCAGCCGCTCGCGGGCGATGCCGGCGCGGCTTGCGGCAGCCAGGCGTTGATGCAGAAAGGCCAATACCTCGGCGACCACATCGGCATAAGCCGGCGCAAGCTGCATGGTCTGCGGCGTGCCCTGCATGTGCATCAGGCAGATGCCGCATGTGGACTCCGCCACCGCGTCCAGCGCGCCGGGCGCCCGCAGCGCATTGACATCGTTGATCAGATCGGCGCCGACGCGCAACGCCGCGCGCATGACTTCGGGTTTCAGGGTGTCGATCGACAGCGCCGCGCCGCTGTCGCGCAGACCTGTCAGCACCGGCAACACCCGATCCAGTTCCGCTTCGAGCGCCACCGGCGTCGCACCCGGACGGGTCGATTCGCCACCGATGTCGAGGATGTCGGCGCCCTCCTCGCACAGTTTCAAGCCCTGTTCGATGGCGCGCTCGGCGCTGGCGTAACGTCCGCCGTCGGAGAACGAATCCGGCGTCACGTTGACGATGCCCATCAGCAGCGGGCGATCCAGCGCGAAACGGAAGCGGCCGCAGTGCAGCATCAGTTCACCTCGAATTCCAGCAATTCGCAATGATCCACCCAGACCCGCCACATCTCTTCCGGGTCAAGGTGGTGGAAATAACCGCTCACCGCCTGTAACACTTCGTGATGCGTCACCACCAGCACCAACGGCAACTCCACTTCGGTCAGTTGGTCCAGGAAGGCATGCACGCGCGCCACCATGTCGTGGTAGGACTCGCCGCCGCCGGCTTTCCAGGCGAACGGATCGGCCGCGCTTTGCATGGCGTTCAGGTAGTCCGCCACCGGCCGACCCTCGTAGCCGGTGCGGCGGTCGTCGAGCCGCGCATCGACATGGAGTGGCGCGCAGTGGCTGGCGTTGACGATGGCCGCGGTTTCCCGCGCGCGTTGCAGTCGCGACACGTAAATCCGCAGGATCGGCGAATCGCGCAGGCGTTCGGCGGTGGCCTCGGCCTGACGCCTGCCAGCCGGCGTCAACGCCACCGGCACGGCGGGATCGGCATTGCAGCGGCCAAGCAGGTTGTAGGCGGATTCGCCGTGACGGAGAAAATACAGTTTCATGTCGCAATCAGAATTTCGCCCTTGCCGCCGAAGGCAAGGTCGCCCATGTAGCGATGCACGCGCGACGTCGCCGGCAGCACGCCCGGCAAAATATCGCGCACCTGCCGCCGCAGCAGACCCAGATAGGTCAGATCGGCAACACCGGCATCGCCAAAGGTGGCCGGCATGGCGTGCGGCGCATGGGCCAGGATCAAACTGCCGCGACGCAAGCCGAAACCGGGCTGCGCGCCGCAGGAACCGGCGACCACGATGCTGCCGGCCAACAGCCGACTGCCGCAGAAATCGCCGACATCGCCCTGGATCAGCATCAGGCCGCGACGCATCCGGTCGCCGGCCCGCTGGCCGACAC
>JAGUXX010000035.1 GCA_020061585.1 Betaproteobacteria bacterium
CAGGCGGCCAGCCTGAGTCAGGCGGTGGCGGCGTTCAAGACCCACGGCGGCGGAAATCCGCTTGCCACGGCGCCACGTACCGTCACGCCGGGTCGCGTGACGCCGCGGCCCGGGCGTCCCGCCGCATTGCCGGGGCCGGTGCGAGCGATGCGGCGTCTGGCGCCGCAAGCCAACGGTCATGCGGAAGACGAGTGGGAAGAGTTTTGATCTTGAACTCAGGGAGTTAGCATGGCTGAAGCCGCATCACCGCAACGCGAGTTCGCGTTTTCCAGTCGCGATTTCGAAGAAATCCGCAAAATGATCTATGACCACGCCGGTATCGCCTTGAGCGATGCCAAGGAAGATATGGTCTACAGCCGCCTGGCGCGGCGTTTGCGGGCGACCGGCAAGCGTGGTTTTCCGGAATATCTGGCGCTGATCCGCTCCGGCGACGCGGCCGAATGGGAAGCTTTCGTCAATTCGTTGACCACCAATCTGACCGATTTTTTTCGTGAAGCGCATCACTTCCAGATCCTGAAAGACTTTCTGAAAACCCGTAAGGATCGGCCGATCACGATCTGGAGTTCCGCCTCCAGCACCGGCGAGGAGCCTTATTCCATCGCCATCACCGCGCTTGAGACACTCGGCGCGCGGGCGCCGGTGCAAGTGCTGGCGTCCGATCTGGACACCAACGTGCTGAAGAAGGCCGAGGAGGGGGTTTATCCGATCGAACGGCTGGCCAAGCTCAGTGCCGATCAGCAGCGTCAGTTTTTCCTCAAGGGCACCGGCGAGAATGGCGGCATGGCGCGGGCCAAGCCGGAACTGCGGGCGATGTTGAAGTGCTTCCGGTTGAATCTGCTGGATCCGGTATGGTCGATACATCAGCCGCTGGACGCGATTTTCTGCCGCAACGTGATGATCTATTTCGACAAGCCGACGCAATACGCCATCCTGAAAAAGATGAAACCGCTGCTGAAGCCGGACGGCCTGCTGTTCGTCGGCCATTCCGAAGCCTTGTATCACGCCACCGACCTGTTCAAGCTGCGTGGTCAGACGGTCTACGAACACGCGGAAGCCAAGGCGGGCAAGTCGTGACACTGCACGGCTTCGAGGAAATCCAGGCGCCGAACCATTACTTCGATCGCAATTTCAATATCGAAGCGGCGAAGATACTGCCCGGTGAATATTACGTCTCGGCGCGCGACATGCTGCTGGTGACGGTGCTCGGCTCCTGCGTGGCGGCGTGCATCCGCGATCCGAAAGCCGGCATCGGCGGCATGAATCATTTCATGCTGCCGGAGGGCGGCGGCGATCAGCATAATCTGCTGTCCAACTCGGCCCGCTATGGCGGCTATGCGATGGAAGTGCTGATCAACCAGTTGGTCAAACTGGGCGCCAACCGCAACCGTCTGGAAGCCAAGGTGTTCGGCGGCGCGGCGGTGCTGCGCGGCTTCACCACGGTGCAGGTCGGCGAGATGAACAGCCAGTTCGTGCTGGATTATCTGCATACCGAACACATCCGGGTGGTGGCGGAAGACCTGCTCGATGTCTATCCGCGCAAAGTCTATTTCTTTCCCGCCAGCGGTCGGGTGATGGTGCGCAAATTGAAGGCGGTACACAACAACACCATCATCGAACGCGAACGCGATTACGGTCAGCGTCTGAAGCGGGCCGATCTGTCGGGTGATGTGGAGCTGTTTACATGACGCTGAACCGGCCCACCGCGGCAACAGGCAACAAAATCAAAGTGTTGATCGTCGATGATTCGGCGCTGATGCGCGGCGTCCTGCGCGAAATCATCAACCGCCACCCTGATCTGGAGGTGGTCGGGCAGGCGCCGGATCCGATCACCGCGCGCGACATGATCAAACAGCTCAACCCGGATGTGTTGACGCTGGATGTCGAGATGCCGCGCATGAACGGCCTCGATTTCCTGGAAAAACTGATGCGTTTGCGGCCGATGCCGGTGGTGATGGTTTCGTCGCTGACCGAGAACGGCAACGATGTGACGTTGAAGGCCCTGGAACTGGGCGCGGTGGATTTCATCACCAAGCCGAGAGTCGGCATGGTGGATGGCATGAACGAGCAGGTCTACGAAATCGGCGAAAAAATTCGCTCGGCGGCGCGTGCCCGGATCCATCGGCATGCCATCGGCGCCGTCGAGGTACCCGCGCCGCAACCGTTGTCCGGGCTGCATCTGTCGACCACCGAAAAACTGGTGTTCGTCGGCTCGTCCACCGGCGGCACCGAGGCGCTGAAGGAGTTGTTGTCGCGCATGCCGGCTGGTTCGCCGGGGATGCTGATCACTCAGCACATGCCGGAAACCTTCACCAATTCGTTCGCCCAGCGGCTCAACGGCTTGTCGGCGATGACGGTCAAGGAAGCCGAACACAATGAGCGCGTGCTGCCCGGTCATGCTTATATCGCGCCCGGCCATTCGCATCTGTTGATCAAGAAGAGCGGCGCGTATTACTACACCGAGCTATCCAAGGCCGAGCCGGTCAACCGTCACCGGCCATCGGTCGATGTGCTGTTCAACAGCGCGGCGGAGGTCGCCGGATCGAACGCTCTGGGGGTGATCATGACCGGCATGGGCAAGGATGGCGCGCAGGGTCTGCTGGCGATGCGCCAGGCCAAGGCCTACACCATCGCTCAGGATGAAGCTTCCTGCGTGGTGTTCGGCATGCCGAAAGCGGCGATCGACATCGGCGCGGCGATGGAAGTGGCCGCCTTGCGCGATATCGCCGCCCGGGTGCTGGACCGCTTGGCCGGGCGCGGACGGTAGACCGCCCCGATTACCCCACTCGCAACGCCGCCAATGCCCGTTCGATGTCGGCCTCGGCCAGCGCCTCGAAATCCTCGCGGCTGCTGACGCAGAACGCGCCGGCGACTTCGCTCCAGGCGAATCCCGGGCTCCAGGCCTGCAAAGGCGTCTCGCCTTGCCGCGCGCGCGCGATGACGCTGAGGCCGGTCGCGTCGTAGATCAGGTTGTAGGGGGTGCCGGCGGCATGCAGCTCATCCAGCCAGAACCAGGCACTCTCGACATCCTCGAAGCGGTTCAGCGGCAACGGGTAGGCGTTTGCATCGAGGTGTTGCAGGGGCAGCGGACGGTCGCGCACAAAGGTCTGGAAATGCAGGTGGTTGACCGAGGCGTAGGCGCCATAGCTGTTGTAAGCCAGGCCGAAGCCGGGAATCGCCGCCCCGGCCAGCAGCGCGACTTCCCAGGCCCAGCCGTGCATTTCCGGGGTCAGGAACTGCGGCTTCTGGCGTTCCGGTTCCGGCGCCAGCAGGCCGTGCCAGGGCGCGAAGGGAAACTTGTTGTACAGCAGGCGCGCCGGTTTGTCGGCGAGCTCGCCTTGCCACAGCACTTCCTTGGCCAGGAAGGGTTGGTTGAAATGGAACCCCGCCGCATCGAACGGCTGCATGATGCCGCTCACCCGGGTTTCGCTGATGCGCGCCGGGCGCAAGCCGCGCAACGGGTTGTATTGCACTTCCCATGGGCCGAGATAGCGTGGCGGGTCGACCCGCAGATCGGCAAACTCGTCCGGCCGCAAATCCAGCGCCATCAATTTTAGAAATACCAGCAGATCGTCGGTCGGCGCGTCCAGCTTGGCGCCTTGGCGCAACGCCTGCTTGATCGCGGCGGCGTGGTGTTGATGCCGGTGGATGAGTTTTGCGCTCAGCGCCTGCCACAGAATCGGGTCCTGCGCGGCATTGGCCAACACCAGGATGTACACCCCCAAGCCCTGGTGGCGTTCCAGCATGTCGTCCAGCCCGGCGATGAAGCGTTGCCGCAAGGCGTCGAAACTGGCGAACGGATGTTCGTTGAGCAGGGTGTCGTCGCGCATCAGCATGGCAAGTTGTAATAAGTTGTCGGCTAGATGCCGCGCTTCCACAGCGGCAGACACCAATCGACCAGATCGAGCGCCGCGTCGAGGACGTCGAGCCGTCTGATCCAGGTCTGTGGCAGCGCTTCCAGGCCATGTTGGGCGCCGAACAACTGACCGGCAAGGCTGGCGGTGGAGTCGGAATCGCCGCCGTGATTGGCGGCAATCGCCAGCACTTCCTTGAACGACTGGCTGCGGCTGGCGGCATAGGCGGCGATGGCCAGCGCTTGTTCACCGACCCAGCCTTGGCCGAGTGGCTCGGGCAGCGTCTTGGTGTGCGGCTGTACCGTCAGATCCAGCGCGACCCGCAGCAAATCCAGCGTTTCCTGGTGGCCGGACCAGTCGCGCGCCAGATCGCTCGCCTGTAACAGGGCGGTGTGCAACGGCAGATCTTCGAGCAGGCCGCGTATGGTCGCGGACATCAGGCCGGCGGGCAGATAGCCGCTGGGATGACCATGCGTCAACGCGGCGATGCGCGCGCCGACGCGAAATGCCCGCTCGCGCGTCATGTCCGGCATCAGGCCGACGACGCCGGTACGCATCACGCCACCGCAACCTTTGCTGTCGTTGATCGGATTCTCCGGCGTGCCGCCGCCGCCCTGGCGCAGCGCCGCCATGCAGGTTTTGCCGGGCGCGCGCTGGGCATGCAGCACGGCATGCTTGAGCAAGCGGGAAGACTGATTGCTGTCCTGGGTGCGCGGGTGTTGTGTGGCCAGCCAGTCGAGATAGGACAGACGCACCTGATGGACCATGGTCTGGTCGTCGGGCTCGCCGGCCATGGCCGCGCGGGTCAGGCCTTCCAGGGTGAACAAGCTCATCTGGCTATCGTCCGAGACGACCAGTTCGCCGTTGTGAAAATACGGCTCGCGCAGGCCGCCCTGGCCGAACATTTTGTGAATATTGGCCAGGCTGTCGAACTCCACGACATAGCCGAAGGCGTCGCCGAGCATGCCGCCGAGCAGACAAGCCAAGCGTCGCGCGACGATTTCATCATGCGCGGCGGGAATGGCGCGGGCTTTCAGGACATCGCGTTCCTGGCTACTGGTCTGGATCGCGCCCGGTCGCGCCTTGCGCACGCGGCTGATCGCCTCGTCCGGCGTCGCGCCGAGTTCCACCAGCAAACGGGCGGCAATCGTGCCGGAACGCCCTAGCCCAACCCGGCAATGAATCACCACCCGTCCGCCACGCCGCAGCAAGCGGCGCAAGCGCACCCCGGCGTAGGCCCAGCGCAGTTCGAAGCGCCAACCGGGCGCCGCCATATCGGGAATCGGCAAGTGATACCAGTCCAGGCCGGCGGCTTCCGCCATATCGCCCAGACGCGGCACGTTGAGCAGATCGAATTCGTGCTCCTCCAGCAGGGTCACCAACGCCTGTCCGCCCCAGGCGCGGATGCTGCCCAGGTCGGTTGCCAGGTCGCGCGACCAGAGGCCGTCGCCGGCCATCGGGTCGATTTTGCCGGGGCAATAGGTGATGCCCAGCGTGCCCGATGCATCGCCGTCCGCCGCGACGGCTAGCGTGGCGATCGGCAGGCCGCGGTTGGGGGCGGCGTGCTTCATGCCGGGGCGGCCCGCGAGGTTGATCGATGTTCGGGGTTCACGTGTTGTAAGCCAGATTCGGGGCCAGCCATTTTTCGGCGGTATCCAAATCCCAGCCCTTGCGTTGCGCATAATCGGCGACCTGATCGCGGTCGATCTTGGCGACCGCGAAGTAGCGTGCGTCCGGATGGCTGAAATAGAAGCCGGAGACCGACGCGGCCGGCCACATGGCGTAGCTTTCGGTCAGCGTGACGCCGGTTGCCGCGGTGGCGTCGAGCAAGTCGAACAGCGCGCCTTTCTCGGAATGCTCCGGACAGGCGGGATAACCCGGAGCCGGACGGATGCCGCGATATTGCTCGTCGATCAGTTCGGCGTGAGCTAGAGATTCATCGGCGGCGTAGCCCCAGAATTCCTTGCGCACGCGCTGGTGCAGGCGCTCGGCGAAGGCTTCCGCCAGGCGGTCGCACAGCGATTTGAACAAGATGGCGCTGTAATCGTCGTGCGCGGCTTCGAAGGCCTTGGCGCGGGCATCCTCGTTGATACCGGCGGTGACCACGAAGCCGCCGATGTAGTCCCGCACACCGCTGACTTTGGGCGCAATGAAGTCGGCCAGGCACCAGTTTGGTTGACCGGCGGGTTTCGCCATTTGCTGGCGCAGTTGGTGGGCGGTCATTTGCACCTTGCCGTCCGCGTCATAAATCTCGATGTCGTCATCATGCACCGTGTTGGCCGGGAACAGGCCGATCACCGCGCGCGCCTCGATCCAGTTTTCCTCGACGATCTGCTTCAACATGATCTGAGCGTCGGCGAACAGCTTGCGCGCTTCCTCGCCGACGACTTCGTCTTGCAGAATTTTCGGGTAGCGGCCATGCAGTTCCCAGGACTGGAAAAACGGCGTCCAGTCGATGATCTCGATCAGTTCGGCGAGGTCGTAGGCTTTGAAAGTCTGCACGCCGAGTTGTTTGGGCGTCGGCGGCGTGTAAGCGGTCCAGTCGGTCTTGAACTTGTTGGCGCGCGCATCAAGAAGCGTCACCCGTTTGCTGTCGCCGCGTTGCGCCAGATGGCGTTCGCGCACCTCGGCGTAATCGGTCTTCAGCTTGGCGACATAGTCGGCGGCGAGGTCGTCGGACAGCAGGTTGGAGCAGACGCCGACCGCGCGCGAGGCGTCCTTCACATACACCGTGGTGCCGTCGTAATGCGGCGCGATCTTCACCGCCGTGTGCGCCAGTGAAGTGGTCGCGCCGCCGATCAGCAGCGGCTGCCGCATGCCCAGGCGCTGCATTTCCTTGGCGATGTGGCTCATTTCTTCCAGCGACGGCGTGATCAGGCCGGACAGGCCGATGATGTCGACGTTCTGTTCGCGCGCCGTGGTCAGTATCTTGTCGGCCGGGCACATGACGCCGAGGTCGATGACGTCGTAGTTGTTGCAGCCGAGCACCACGCCGACGATGTTCTTGCCGATGTCGTGCACGTCGCCTTTGACGGTGGCCATCAGGATCTTGCCCTTGGCGCGCGAATCCACGGTCTTGGTCGCCTCGATGAACGGCAGCAGATGCGCCACCGCCTGTTTCATCACCCGCGCCGATTTCACCACTTGCGGCAGGAACATCTTGCCGGCGCCGAACAGGTCGCCGACCACGTTCATGCCGTCCATCAGCGGGCCTTCGATGACTTTCACCGGATGGTCGAACAACAGCCGCGCTTCCTCTGTGTCCTCGACGATGTGGCTGGTGATGCCCTTGACCAGCGCATGCGTCAGCCGCGCCAGCACCGGCTCGCCGCGCCAGGCCTGTTCTTCGACGGCGTCCTTGACCTTGCCCTTCACCGTTTCGGCGAAGCTGACCAGACGATCGGCGGCATCCGGGTGGCGGTTGAGCACGACATCTTCGACCAGCTCGCGCAATTCGGCCGGGATCTCGTCGTAGACGCCCAACTGCCCGGCGTTGACGATGCCCATGTCCATGCCGGCCTGGATCGCGTGGTAGAGGAACACGGTGTGTATCGCCTCGCGCACCGGTTCGTTGCCGCGAAACGAGAACGATACGTTGGAGACGCCGCCGGACACATGCGTGTGCGGCAGGTTGTGGCGCAGCCAGCGCGTCGCCTC
>JAGUXX010000119.1 GCA_020061585.1 Betaproteobacteria bacterium
AGGCTAGGCGCGGACCCGCCGCCGTATGGGGTATACGGCAAGGGACCGCAACGACGCATGGCGGAAAAAGCCGCCGTTTTATGGGCTGGATAGCGTGCAGCACCACACTAGCAACAATCAAACAGGTGAAAATGCTTGGCTGCGACAAACTGTGCTTCTCCTTTCATCCTTGCATAAAAATATTTTCTTGACAAAGCCTGAGTCCAGATGTAGCTTTCACAGCGTATCTGAATCATCACATGATGTTCAGAGCACCGATTGCAAAGGGCAAACCCGTCGAAAGGCGGGGACGCAAAATCACCGGCCTAAGGAACTCAGTTCTACGGTAGCGGGATTGCCAGTCGAGGCAGGCATGTCCATGCTTCAAAGAACATGCTTCTCTTACAGGCTTTCTCGCCAAAGTTCTCACTTCCGGTTGACCTCATCCCCTTGCGTCGGCAACGCAACGCGCAAGGAGATGGAAATGTTGAAGTTGAACTACTCGAAGATTGCCTGGTTGAGCGCCCTGATGGCGCTGTCCTGTTCTGGACATGCCGCCAATCTTGCTCCCGCCTTCACCGCCATTCCCGCCAAGACCGTGGCGGAAGGCCAATCCCTCAGCTTCACGGTTTCAGCCACGGACCCTGAAGGCACGGCAGTCACCATCATCGGGAAAAACCTGAAGACGTGGATGACGTTCAAGAGCAACGTCTTCACCGCGAAGCCGAGCCTGAGCAATTCCGGCAGCTACACGGTTTCGTTCACCGCGACCGATACGACAGGCAAGAAGGCTACCCTGTCCGTGCCGATCACGGTGACCAACACCAACCAGGCGCCGACCATCAACGGATTGAAAACCCGCAGCGTGGCGGAGGGCGGTTCCCTGTCGTTCGGGATCAGCGCTTCCGATCCCGATAGGGATGTGGTAACCCTGAGCGCCGCTCCGCTGAAAAGCTGGATGAAGCTCACCGGCACCACGTTCACCGCCACCCCCGGCTACAGCGACAGCGGCACGCATACCGTCACCATCACCGCCAGCGACGGCAAACTCAGCACCTCCGCCGTGCAGACCATTACCGTCACCGACGTGAATCAGGCTCCGGTGTTCGGCGCTATCGGCAGTCTCAGCGTCGCGGAAGGCGGCAGTCTGGTCAAAACGATTACCGCCACCGATCCGGATGGCAGTCCGGTGACCATCACCGCCAGCGGTCTGCAAACCGCCTGGATGAGCTTCGACAGCGGCAAGTTGACCGCCACCCCGGACCACACCAAGGCCGGCGGCTACTCGATCACCTTCACGGCCAGCGACGGTGTCAAGCAGACCAAGTCCACCGTGACGCTGACCGTGACGGACACCAACCGGGCGCCCACGCTGAACGCGATCGGCGCCTGGAATGTGGGAGAAGGCCGGGCGCTCAGCCTGCCCATCAACGCCAGCGACGAGGATGGCGACAGCCTCACCGTGACCACCAGCGGACTGCAATCCTGGATGAGCTTCGATGGCCGTACCTTCCGCGCCCGTCCCACGGCCGGCATGCATGGCAACTACAATGTGACCTTCAGCGTTAGCGACGGCAAAGCCAGCGACAGCGAAACCTTCCCGGTTACCGTGACCCTGGATGACAGCGCCTTCCCCCGCCCCTGGAACGCCTACTGGGGTTCCCAGTGGACCGGCGCGACCTGGGCCACGATGGAACGCGCCTGGCTCGGCTACCTGACCGGCATCAACCTACTGGACAACACCGGCAAGGTGGGCACCCTGGCGGCGGAAGTCGGCAAGCGCATACAGGACCGTGATGTCATCGTCACCATCGCCGGCTTCGGCGGCGATTCGGATCAGGACATGACCACCATGGGCGATTTGTTCGACCTGCTTCAGTCCGGTGGTCTGGAAACCTGGCAAGACGTGGTCAAAGCCCAGATAGATGGCTTGTCTCCCACCGATCCGCAAGCCAAGCATCTGATCTACCAGCTTGGCAACGAAATCACCAAAGAGACTTTCAGCAATACATTGCGCACCTGGGCTGCCAGCCGCGGCATCGCCCTGCCCGGCTCCAAGCAGGAGTACGACCATGAGCTCATTCCCTACTATGTCGAGTACTACCTTGCCCCCACCGTGGAAGCGGCCCGCCAGTCCAGTCTGCAACATTACGGTGACGCGGAAGCCATCAATCTGGCCCTGGGTTCCATAGGCAATGGCGGCAATGCCGGTGCTCGCGCCTTTCTTGACGCCTTGCTGGACTTCGAAGTGGAAGGCACCTATGCCCCCAGTCTGGCCGGAAAACGGGTTTATGAACTGGTGGATTTGATCACCGTGCACTACCCCGGTTCTTCCAGCAATCTCGACCTGATCTGGAACAAATGGCGCGGCATGGGCAGTCTGCGGGGACTGTGGGTAACCGAAACCGTCGGGATACGCGCCGCCGATGCGGGTTCAGGCGCCGCTGTGGCGGTCTCCGAACTCGGCAATCATCTGGCCTGGCATTACCATCAGGGGCTGACGCCCGATGAAGCGCGAGTCAGCATCTACGGCTGGGACGTGGGTGGCGCCGCTGCCGGCACCGCTCCCGATGAAGCGATGAAGACCTTCCATGAATTCTTCGGCAATGCCGCCCTGGAAGTGGAAGCCAACTATGCCACCGTCACCGGTGCCAGCAGCGCCCTGAAAACCACTCAGTTCACGTCTGTGGATGATCCCGACCGGCGGGTAATCACTGTCGGCACGGTCACCAATCAGTCCCAGTCCTCCAGCCTGCAAAGCGTCACCTTCAACAAGGATGGCTGGTCCGGTCACGTAACCGCCACAGTGCATCGCTTCACCACCGCGGGCCATGGCGTTTCCACCCCCACCGTGACCGAGAACGCCACTACTTACACCGTAACGCTGAGCTCACCCATCAATATGACCGGTGACGGCGACGCGGTAATGATCACGCTGCTGAACGACTGACATCCTGCGCTCCCCGCCGGATCCCGCTTAGGATCCAGGCGGGCGGCGCCTTGATCAGGTCAATTTTTTTCCAGCAGCAGCATGATCGCTTCGCCTCTGGACAGCCTAAGCGGGTCACGCAAACTCACCTGAAATTCGTTGTTCACGCGCTGGGTCGTAACCTGCAGCGGGCGAGAGCCATCCGGCGTGTACAGCAATGTCCGAATCCGTGGCGTACCGCTCCATCCGGCGGCGGGAATCAGAATTGTCGTCTGGCTGGGCGACTCACCGGAACCTGCCAATGCGATCACCACCCGCTTGTCGTCGCGGCCAGCGCTGAACTGATAATTCTCCAGGCCACCGACATTGCCCGCCGGCAAGCGTCGCAATGGCACATGACCGGTGAAATCCAACAAGGTGCCGAGCGCGTCTTCGGCGCGCGCCCCGCTTGGCCCCATCTCCGATCCCCAGAAAAAGCAATGCCCGCGCGACGCATCCCAGCCCCGGGCGGACCACCAGTCGAGATAGCGCGCGGTCACCGCCAATGCGGCGGCTCCGCCATAGCCTGACTGCGCTCGGCGCACGCCGATCTCTTCAGTGGACCAGATCGCCCGGATCCCGCCTTTGCCCATCCAGTTGTCGGCAAGCTGGTCGAGCATGGCCGTCCAGCCTCTATCCTCGGCCGTAACCAGATAATGAATCGACAGCGCGTGGACCACCTCATGCACCTTCCTGCCGGCCAGCGTCGGCGCATGACCGCCCTTTATCGAGTAATTCAGCAACGCCTCGTACCAGCGTATGGCGTGGGGATCGCGGGCATTCGCCAAAGACCCCAACATGACGCGTATTCGCTCCGGGTCGCCATGCAATTCCTGGCTGACGCCGCGCACCGCTTCCACGCCGGGCGCGAGGAAATATTCCACATACAGCGGAATGAATTTTTGCAACGCGGCTTCGCGGTCGCGACCCACATCGCCCGCCCAGGCCACAACATTACGCAGGAAGCGCGGACCGTTGATTTCATTGCCAAATTGCCAGTACACCCGCTGCATCGCCCCGGGCATGACCGCGACACGTTTGACGCGTAACGCCAGTTCGCGTTTCCAGGTCTCCCCGCCGTCGCGGCGCACGCCATCGAGAAAATTCCGCGTCTGAACATCATCCCTGCCGGAACCAAGACCGCCGACATTGAGCAACACAGGTCCGCGTTCCAGAAATGGTCGCAGTTCATTCGGCTCGCCTTGACCAGACCATTTGGCCGGCGGCTGGCGACTGCCGGGCACTCGGTAGCCATAGCGCCCCGGCCCGCCGGGATCGCGTACCGACTTGCCCCATGGGCGTTGTTCGTAATGCGCGCCGAAATAATCGGTCCAAGGCACTTCCACGGCCTGTGCCTGAACGAACATCGCACATCCGCCCAGCAGGATTGCAAGAAAACCGATAGCGTTCATAAGCCTCCCCTTAGGTACCGAGAAATAATGAGTTGGAATAATAAGGGTGCGCTGGCGGGTTGTGATGCTAAGCGTCGGTTGCGCCGCATGGTCATTCTGGCAAGCGACCGGCAGTTGACCGCCCGCCAGGTTTTGAAGACATCAAGCCGCGTTGATCACCGGCTTGTTCGCCGGCATCGGCAACATGACCACGTTGTCGGCATGCCGCAGGTTGCTGCGCAAAAAAGCGATTCCCACACCGAGCAAGGTCATGGTCGGCACCATCACCGAAGGCGAGCCCAAGGCGTGGCCGGTCACCGCGCAGGCCAGGATGAAGACAATCAAGCCTTGGCCGGCGACGAAATAGGCCTTCAGTTCCCGTATCGGTTCGAGTATCACCGAGGCGCGCCCGCAGCGCCGGTAGAGCGCGACCCACAAGGACAGATACAGTACCAGACCAATCAGGCCGGACTCCGCCGCGAGGTGAAAATAGGAATTGTGCGCGGTGGCCGGCGAAATCTTGTTATCCGCCTTCGCGCCGATGGACAGCAAGGGCGGCGCATCGATGAATTCGGTTTGCGGATCATTGAAGCGCGCCCATCCCATGCCGAACAGCGGACTGGCGAGAAAACGCTTGGTGGCGTACACCCACAACTGGATGCGCACCAGACTGGTCACGTCGCCCTCCTCCAGACTATCCGTGCCGCTTTCCACGTTCCAGTCGCCATATTGCCAGTCGGAGGCGATCGCCCGCTCGGCCTGGGTCAGCGTGTTCTCCACGAATGACCATTCCAGCAGACCATAGGTCCGTTCATAGGTTTTCTGGCTGATGAAATTCGGCAGCGTGACGAACAGCACGGTGCCCGCGACCAATCCCGCCAAGACCATTTTCGGCTGTGGATTACGCCACATCAGATACCAGGCGATCACCGCCATGATGCCGGTCAACGCCTCGCGCGAGCCGCTGGAAAAGGTGGGGCCGATCAGGGCGAGGCCCATCAGCGTGATGGCCCATCGCTTGCGCTCATAGCCATAAACCATGGTGAAAGTCGCCAGACAACCGAAGAACGTACCGGCGCCGGTATGCGAACTCAGGAAACCGTGAAATTCATCCGGATGACCGGCGCCCGCCAACCAGGATATCTGAGTGAAAAACCACAACGTATAGAACGCCATGCCGATCAGCCCCATCCACATCATGGTGCGCACCGCGCGTTCCAGATCGCCATGGGTGACGCGTACCAGCGCAAACAGCAGCAGGGGCAGCGAGCCGATGACGATGCGCCCGTCGCCGTTCCACAATTTGATGTTGAGCAGATCGATCGGCGTGATTGCGCCGGTGATCATGCCACTGATTATCCAGTAAGCGAAATTCGCCACCAGCAACAAGCCCAATCGGTCGATGCTGCCAGTGCCGAAGAAACGTAGATACATCAGGTTGACGGCGAACAGCAGTCCGATCAGCAACGGAATCTGAATCTCGATGAAAAAGGTCCCCCAGAGCAGAAAAAACACGATCGTGCTGATCAGGCTCCATTGCAGCGCGAAGGGGTTTAATTTGATGCCCAGACCGAACATGTTGTCACTCGGCGTTCGGCGGCATTGCGCGCGCGCGTCGCCGTTCAGCGGCGGCGGCGCGAATTTCGCCCAACATGCCGCGCAGCGCCAAGGGGTTGACCAACATATAGGACTTGACCCCCAGTTTGCGACGACTGTGCACGACCACGGCAATGTTCTGCAGCGCGATGGCCAAGGCGAATGCGAACGCCACGCCCAGGATGCCGTGGGTGCCGGCCAATACCACGGCAAGCAGCACGGCCAATACCGAAGCCGCGAGGGTAATGAACATCACGGCCTTCTGATGGCCGGTCATCATCAGCAACTGGATGCACACCCCAGACCACACATTCACCAGTTGCCCCAGCCCGAGCAGCACCAGAACCGGCCAGCCGCGGGCATACAGTTCATCGCCATAGATCGCTTGCAGCAACGGCTGGCCGAACACGATGAAAATCAGAATCACCGCCAGCGCCGGCAATCCACCCAGCGTGGCGACCACCCGCAGAACCTTTTCCAGACGGGCCTTCTCGCCCTTGGCGTTGAGTTCGGCGATCATCGGCGCGAGCACCGCGCTGGCCATCATCAGCGGAATCGTCACCACCGTGATGATGCGCGCCGCGGCGCCATACACCGCGACTTCCTGCTCCGGCAGATACATGCCGACGATCCACAGATCGGCGCGCAACAGGATGATGTTGGTGATCGAAGCGGCCAACAGCGGCCAGGAAATCGCCATGATTTCACTGGTGGCGATAGCGCCATCGCCGCGCAGCGTGCGCAGCTTGCGGCGCAGCGCCAGCGCGGCCAGCAGCACGCCGGCGGAGAACGCCACGACATGCAGCAACATGACATCCTCCAGGCTGGCGGAGCCCTGCGTCAAGCGCATCGCGCCGAGCAAGACGATCATCAGCACGCCTGACACCATGCCGCCGAAGATCGCCGCGAGCCGCAAGTCGTGCAGTCCCCGGAAAGTCTCGTCCAGAAAGCGTTGCAGCGTCTGCGCAAGCATCCACAGCGCGGTCAGAAAAGTCACGGCGGCCATCGCCGGAGAATCGAACACGGCATGCGCCAACCAATCCCCCAGGCCGAATTGCAGAATCGCGGCGGCGGCAAGCGCGCTGCCGCCGCCGATCAGCAGCACCTTGATGATGGCCGATCGCGCGCGCCCCGGCAGGTCGCGCGCCAGCGCCTCGGCAACCAAACGAACCACGGATTGCGTCAGACCCAGTTGCGCGACGACGGTTATCACCGCAACCAGATTGGCGATCAGAAAATAAACCCCCATGTCGTCGGCGCCCAGCAACCGCGCCAGCAAGGCCAGCGCCGCAAGCTGGGTCACCGTGACCAGCAGCCGATTGGCCAGGGTCCAGGCGCCGCCGGATACCAGCCGTCGTTTGAGGGAGCCCTTGGGCGCGTGGGCCGGCGCGGAGGTATCCGCGCCAGCCGGTGTGGTCTGGTTCATGAGGTTAGCGGTAGACAGCGGAAAGTTGAGTGGCGATACCCAAGGATCAAGTCTCGACGCGTTCAGGTTCGGCCGGCTTGACCAGTTTTTCCACCGGCTTGCGCTCGCGGCGCTTGCGTTTGCCACTCTCGCCCGCCGGACGCCGGGCTTTGTGCTTGGTGATCGAGTACAACAACAAGACGATGGAAAGCGCGATGATCAAACCCAGGAACAACCCGACCATAACCAGGATCAGTTGCAGATAGGGTATCGCCTGATCCTCCGGCTCCACCGCCCGATCCAGCACCTTGAGCGCGAACTCGGGATGCACTTGCGCGGCGATGACCCTGGACATCTGGGTTTGCATGAGTCCGTACAGGGCCTGTTGCAGCTCCAGCACGCTGGTGCGACGCAGTTGCGCCTGTAGTTGGGCAAGTACTGCCTCGGATTCCTTGATGGCATGCTCGCGCAACTGTTGATTGGCGGTATCGACGATCTTGTTCGCCCACTCGGCGGCGAGCTTCGGGTCGGTCCACTTCACCGACAGCGTGGTGATACCGGTGCCCTCATCCGTGCTGATGGTGAGGATGTCGGTCAGTTTGCTGTAGCCGTCCCAGACCGAGATCGTGTCGCCATAGATCCAGCGTCGCAGACCTTTGACTTCCCAGCGCTGCTGTTCCTGGTTCCAGTCCTTTTCGAACAGGACCTGAATCATGTTGTTGTCCTGCAGGAACTTGTAGAGGAATTCCCGTCCCATGATCATCGTCGTGATCTGGTCGGCCGAGTAATCCATGTGCAAGTCGACGGAGGCTTCCTCCGTCGACCCGCTGCTGGAACTGCTGCTGGTCTTGTCGGCCGGCACGACATACAGCGCGACTTCACCCAGATATTGCTTGGGCATCACCCAGGCCAGGAAGCCGGTCAGCAGACCGAACGCCAGAACCACCAGAAACACCAGCAGTTTGCGCGTGGTAATCGCCTCCCAGACATCGAGGATATTCGTGTCCTCCTCCGGCGCGCCCAGTTGCAGGTAGTAGCCGTTCGGCAGCCGCTGTACGGTTTGCGCGGCATCGGCAGACGCGGCTGGCCCTGCTTCAATCGCCGCCTTGGTGTCGGTCATTGCGTTCGCCTCGGTATGGGTTTGCGGTTCAGGTGCGTCACGGTCATTCAGCTGGATCGGGGTTGTTGATGACAGTCGATGCGCCTTGGTTGATGATCTTTTGACCATGGGTGGCGGTATAGGTATTCGCCAGGCCGGACATGAACGAACCCAGTCCACCCATGCTGCCGACCACATCACGCCAGATCTTCAGGTTGCTGACCTTTTCCACATCCAGCAAGGCCACCACGGTATCGCCCGGCTGCACCTTCACAACCGCCCCGCCCTCATCCCACCACATCCAGGCGCGGCGCGACGAAGTCGGGGTAGCCACCGCCGCGCCATTGGCGCGGATCACGTAGACCAGTTTGCGCTTGGTCTTTTCGGTCAGGCCGCCGCTCATGTCCAGGTAGTCGTCGACCGTCTTGCCGGGCGCGTACAGATGCGTGGTGCTCTTGCGCACTTCGCCGACCACCGTGACCTCATCCTTGCGTTGCGGGATGAACACCGTGTCGCCGGCCATCAAGGTGATGTCGTAACCGGAATTATCCGGCTCGACGATGCGCGGCAGATCCAGAACCAACCGCCCAGCGGATTTGGCGTTGCGCAGCAGATCGACGATGGAACGCGCGATCTCGGCCGCTTCCTGCGGACGGCCGGCTTCGTCCACCCGTTCCAGCAGCGTGGTCTTCATTTCCGATTCGAGCCGATCCGCCAGATCCTTGTACAGCGCCTCTTCCTTCTGTTGCAGTTCCAGACGGGTGAACACCGTTCCTTGCGGAAACGCGACACCGGTCAAACCGCCGGCGCGCTGAATGACGCTGGACAGTTTCTCGCCGCGGGCAATCGGATAGACGCCAGGGTTGCGGACTTCGCCGCTGAGTTCCACGGTCGGCTGCACGCCCCACTCCTGAACGCTCTTGATGTTCAGGAAGTCCTTCGGCTGCAATTCCAAATTGGCGGCCTGATCGCCGCGCAACGCGGCGCTCAGATCGACACCCAGATGGCTGACCAGCAATTCCCCGCCGTTGATAATGGCGTAACGGGTCAGCTCGGCAGAGGAAATATCAGCTTCCTGTTTGAGGCTGCCGGCCGAGCGCAGCAGGTCGGTAACGCGCATGCCGGATTCCAGCGGATAGATGCCGGCTTCCATGACCGCGCCGCTGACGCTGACCACTTTCGCTGGCCGGTCGCGCGTGGCTTGACGCTCCAGTTCGGCGACGATGGGCGCCAGCTTGACCTGCCGATCACCGACCACTTCATGGCCGAATACGGTCAATTCATCCAGCGGCAGCAGTTCGATGTTGGCGGCGCTGCTGGGATTGGTCAGCGCCTCGCCGAGACGTACCGAAAGCACTTCGGTTTCACGCGAGCCGACGACATGTCGACGCAGCACGGCATAATCCAGATCGGGCTTGGACAACAACTGGTTGACCGAGCCGACCAGATCGCTGAGTTTCATGCCCTTGGTCCAGGCGCGTGCGCCGGGACGCCGCACATAACCGCCGACCTTGACGATTTCCTCCAGCCGCGCCAGCACCGCCGGCACATTCAGCACATCGCCATCGCGAGCCTGGGTGAGCAAATTCGTTTTCTTGCTCAGGTCGATCTCCTCCAGCACGCGGAACTGCTTGCCGCTGACCCGCTGCAACTGCGCGCCCTTGGGATAGGCCGAGGGCAGCAGACCGCCAGCCAGTTCCACCACTTGCTCAAAACTGGTTTCCTGACGCAGTTCATAGACCGCCGGGCGTCTGACTTCGCCGGTGACCGACACGGTGCGTCCGATCGGCGGCACAAAGATCACGTCGCCATTGCGCAAGCGGGCATCCTTGGAGGTATCGCCACGCAGCAGCATGTCGTACAGGTCGAAGCGGGTCACCACCTTGCCGAGCCGCTTGAGTTGAATGTCGCGCAAAGAACCTGTGGTTTGCACGCCGCCACCGACGAACAACGCATTGGTCATGGTCGACAAGGCGCTGACCACATAGGAACCGGGTTTTGTCACGTCGCCCATGATGAACACCGTGATGGTGCGCAACGGGCCCATGTTGACATGGGCTTTCACGCCGATCATCTGACTGGAAACCAGTCGCGAAATACTGCGTCTGAGTTCGGAGAACGACATCCCCGCGACCTGCACCGGTCCGACTTCGGGAATGTTGATCGCGCCATCACGGGCCACGACCAAGGTGTAGGTCTCGTTGATCACGCCGTAGAGCTGGACGATCAGCGTGTCATTGGCGCCGATCACGTAATCGTCCGGCACCAGCACGTCAGCGGTCGGCGCGAAAGTCGTCGGCGTCAGGAACAGGTTGTAGCCGAGCGGCTCAAGCGCATCGACACCGGCCTTGGCGACCGGCAGACGACGCAGTTCGATCTGGTGGTTGTCCAGCGCCCCCGAAGCCCGCAGACGCAGGATCGCTTCGTCCTCTTTCAAGCCGGCCAGCGGAAAGCGATCGACATAAGGCAGATCCAGCACGCCTTGCTTGTCGAGCATGAAGATCCGCGTCGAAGGCAGCGGGATGGTCGGCTTGGCCCCCGGAACGGGTTCCGGAGGCGTGATTTTCAAGTAAATGGTATCGCCAGCCGCCAGAATGGGCGTCGATATCGTGGTATCGAGCGTCAGGCTGGGCGTGGTTTCCGTACTGGTCGCCGGCACAGTGGCGCTGGTGGCGGAGGGCGTGGCGGCAACACCAGTTGACGTGGCGGTGCTGGGCGTCGATGTCGAAGAACTTGAGCTGGAGGAACTGCGTCCCTCCGCATTGGCCGCTACCGAAGTTGAAACATTCGATGTCGTCTGCGCCGCGGCGGAAAATCCGACAGCAAGCATACAGGCAAAAATAATGGCCCGCCCGAGGGGCGCGCCATTCGCGATATAGTTCATAAATACTCCTGGATCAGAGCTGGCACGATTGTACATGAGGGATCAGTGAAGATTATTGAGCAGGACAAATGTTGAAAACCGCGTCAGGCTTGCCATGCAGCTTGCTCGCGCGCGCTTGTGTATACGCCTTTTCGCGCAACTGAAAGTCAGTGTTCTCCCCAACCATCCGAGAGTTCCATAGCCCTTCATGCACCTGAAAACCATATTGTTCTACAACGATTCCGAGGTCTTCGGCGGCCACGAAATCATGACCTATCGCATCATGAACAGTCTCGCCGCCAACCCGGACATGCGCGTCGCGGGGCTTTGCCACGCGACGGGATTCAAATCGCATCTGGCGCCGGAGATTGAACTGCGCGGCCTGCCGTTTCACACCAAGACGCTTTCGCCCTTCATGCCCGGTGGACTGAACAGCCAGATCGGGCATATCCGTCAGCAGATCGCGGACATTGCGCCGGATTTGCTGGTGGTGTCGCAGGGCTATGCCGAGTCCGGCGTGCGCGGTTTGCTCGCCGGACTCCGCGGCGGCGTGCGTACCTGCTCCTACATCCCGTTCGGCAATAACAACACCGAACTCAACAACCGTTTCGCACTGCCGCGCGACTTGCTCTGCAAACTGATCTACCGGCTGCCCGGCGCCTACATCACCATCAGCCCGTATCAGGCCCGGTTGCTGGCGCGTTTCACCCGCGCGGACCAGGCCATCCACGTGATCGGCAACCCGGCGGATTTTGATTTTGCTCCCCCCGAGGGCGAGGTGCGTTTTCCGGACGATGGCCCCCTGGAGATCGCCGTGGTCGGCCGCCTGGTCTTCAAGCAGAAAAACCAGGGCGTGCTGGTGCCGCTGGTCCAGGCCCTGGCGGGTCGCCGGGCGGTGCGTATTCACGTGGTTGGCGACGGCCCGGACCGGGAGCAGCTGGCAGGCGAAATCCGCGCCGCCGGCCTGGAGGAGACAATCATCCTGCACGGCTGGATGCAGAAGCCACAACTGGTGCCCTTCCTCAGCGAGCAGGTGGACCTGCTGCTGATCCCCTCCCTCTACGAAGGGCTGCCGCTGATCCTGCTGGAGACCCTGCACCTCAACAAGCCTTTCCTGATTTCCGACCTGGGCCTGCTGGAGGATTACCCTGTACCCGCCGAGTGGCGCTTTGACCCGCGCCAGCCGCGCCAGATCGCCGAGCGCATCCTCGCCCTGGGCGCGTCCTTTGACCGCGTCGCCTACCGGCGGCTGCGCGACGAGGTCACCGCGCGCCACGGCATGGACCGCTTCCGCGCCGATCTGGCACGGGTATTCGACGATCTGTTGGCCTGGGCGCGGGATCATCGGCGTTCGTAGTCCCATAGCGCGAGCAGATCGCGATCGAGCAAGCCGGACAGGGCGGCCACCTCGTCGCAAAATTCGGCCTTGAGCCGCTGCCGGTCCTGCGGCGACAACACCGGCAATCCACTGGTGCGGAAGAACAGCTTGCGATACAAACTGCGCCCGGCCTTGTAGAAGCCGCCGGGCATCAAGGGCTTGATGGCCTGCTTGATGGGGAATAGAAACTGGTCCGAGGCCTGCTTCAAAGCCCGGAATCGCACCACCACCTTCTGGTTCACCACCCGGAACTGGGGCCTCCAGGATGAATCCAGGCCGAGGAAGGCCACCACCTGGTCATAGACCTTTTCGTTATCGGCCTTGAACTCGTCATGCAGGAGGATCAGCACCTGCTCGCGGGGAAAAACCTCCAGGAAGCGGCGCACCTGTTCCGTGTAGGCCGCCCGCGCCCGGTAATAAAGGAAACTGGCGTCGAAACAATTGCCGGGGATCTGCCGCCCCTGGCGCCGTTCGGCTTCCAGGGCCATGGCCTTGAGGAAATCCGGCTCGGTCTCGAAGGTGCAACTGTTGCGCTGCAACTGCATGTGATAGGTAAACAGGAAATCCACCGGCTCCCGCAGCACCATGATGATCCTGGCGGCCGGATCGAAAGCGTGGATGGCCCGCGCCGCCACTCGCGAATAGAGGTAGGCCGTGGAGGCCTCCATGATCACCTTCTGGCTCGCGCAGTGGGCGAATAGCTTCAGGTAGTTGGACTCGTTGCGTTCCAGGCGGGCCAGGTGGAAATACTGGGAATTCAGGTCGGTGTTGAAGTACTGGGGTTCCTTGGTGGTCCCCACGCAAACCTCCGGATGGTCCTTGAGGAAAGCATACAAGGCGCTGGTGCCCGACTTGGGCTGGCCGACGATGAAGGTGTTGGGGCGGGCTGACATCTTCAGGCTTTCCAGTGGTCCAGATTCACGCCCAAGAGTTTTTCCGTGGCCTCGATGTCGGGGATGTAGCGTTCCAGCAAGCGCTTGCCCACCTCCGGGTCCATCTTTGGCGCCTCGCCCTTCTTCATCGGCCGGTAGAGCAGCCGGGCGGCGATGCCGTGCTTGACCGCCCCGACCAGGTTGACCAGGCCCAGCTTGCGGGCCATCAGGGCGCCATGCTTGGCCAGGCGGGCCATGAAGAAGCTGCGCGCGGCGCGGGCCTCACGCACCTTCTTGTCGTAGTCAAAGGCCTCGTTGAAGGGCAGGCCGAGGAAATCGTAGACCTGGCTGGCGTAAGCGCGGGGATCCTTCTTCAGGTCGTCGAAGAACAACACCTTGAATTGTTCCGGTCCGAAGCGTTCCAGGTAGCCCTGCACGGATTTGGCGTAGTAGCTGCTGCGGGTGAGCCCCGGCCGGTTGTCGATGGTTTCGGCGAAGGAGGTGGTCACCAGGCCGCTCGATACCAGGTAGAGGTAGTGCGAATAGCAGCGCTCCACCGGCTGGCGCAGGCTGGCCATCAGCTTCACTCCTGGCAGGTCCTTGCGGATGCGGTCGGCGGCGTCCATGGAGAACAGGTAGCTGTGCGACAACTCGCCGATCGCCACGGCCTCCGCCGGCGCATCGGCGAAAAAGCCTTGATACCAGTTCAAGCCCTTGTCGTAGTGCTCGTCGAAGAAGTAGACATCCTTGCAAGCCGGCACATGGCAAGCCGGATGATGTCGCAACGCCTCGAACAGCCAGGATGAACCCGACTTGTCCGGCCCGAGATAAAGAAAATTGGGCAATCTTGCGCTGGCGGCGGTATTCATGTCTTCAGCCAGAGCGAAAGATCGCGATCAATCAAATCCTGCAAGCGCAGCACGTCGTCGCGAAACAGCGCGACCAGCCGCGCGCGCACTTCCGGGTCGAGCGGCGGCTTGTCGAGATTACCGTGCTTCAGGCGCGTGTAGAACTTCATCGCGGCGGCCGGCATGAGCGGCCGCAACAGACGTTTGACCAGGCTCGGCCGGGTCAGCAGGGTGTTCAGCAACGGCCGTTTCGGCACGCCGCCCTCGTTGAAGCTGACCGAGGTGTCCGGCACGAAGGCGGTGTCGACCTGCAGAAAACCGAACACGTCGCGCAGCATGCCCGGCGTATCGCGCTTCATGTCTTCGTTGAGGTAAATGCGCAGGCGCGAGCGATCGAACAACTGGTAATAGCGCTGCAGTTGCTGGTGATAGAAACCCATGCGGGTGTAATGCCAGATATGTTCCCAGTGATCGGCGATACGCTGTTCCTCTTGCGCCAGCGCGGCGGCGAAGTCGCGCAGCGGTTCGCGCCGGTCGCGGATCATGTAGAGAAAACTGGAATAGGCGCGCTCGACCGGATTGCGCAACACGGCGATCAGGCGCGCATCGGGTATATGTCGCTTGATGCGATCGGCGGCGCTCGCCGAGTACAGATAGTTGGCCGAAGCTTCGCCAACCGCCCGGCGGTTTCCGGCATCGGCGAACAACGCCTGGTATGCCGCCAGATCGGTGACCGACTTGCGGTTGATTTCCAGATCGTCGCCAGGACCGCGAAAATCCGGCTTGCGCCCCTCCAGAGCAAAGAACATCGGCTCTTTGACCGGACTGAAATAAATCTCCGGGTGCTGCCGCATGTATTCATACAGCGATGAAGTACCGGCGCGGGCAGCGCCGATGATCAGAAAATTAGGCAATCCGTCGTGGGCCATGTTTCAAGGTTCAACCGGTTGCGCCGGAAACCGACGGCAGTCGCGGCAGACTTTGCCAGAGCGTCAGCTCGCTCTTGAAGATCGAACCCGGATCCGCAAGCCAGCGCGCTTCGAGCAGATCGCGATATTGCAGAATCAAATGATCGACCGATGCCTCGCGTGACAAACCTGGCTCGGGCGGATTCAGCGGCGGCAGGAATTCCAGGCGAATCTGGCCGTTCAAATTCAACGAACCGAATACCGGCACCACAGCGGCCCCGGTCAATAACGCGAGTTCCGCGACGCTGGTGGGAAAACGCCGCGCCCGTCCGAGAAAGGCGATCTCCCTGCCGCTTTGGCCACGCAAGCCATCGCCGGCGATATGCAGGATGCCGCCGCCGAGCAGCACTTTGCGGGCGCGCGCGACCTGCTTGAGCATGAAACCCTGCTCGCGATCGCCGAGGTTGATGCTTTCCACCCGACCGCGCGACTGGATGCCGAAAAACGCGAACACATCCTGGCGATCCAGCGAATGCACGACATGCCCGCGCCGAATCAGCGCCAGCATCACCGCCTTGCCGCTGCCGTAATGGCTGTTGCACAGGATCACCGGCTTGCCGGCGTCGCGCAACGCGGAGAAATGCTGTTCGCCGACCAGCGTCACCCAGTTCGAGAACGCCGTGTCGGAACATCTCGCCAGGCTCGACAGCCGCCAGGCCGCCAAATGGTTGCTGACCAGATAGCGCGCGAAAGTCTCGCGCAAGGGAACGATCAGCCCTCGATCGCGCATGAATTCGCGCAACCGCTCACGATGGCTTTTCGCCAACCCCTGCACCAGCGGATTGCACGCAAACATCGCAAACGCTTTCGCGCCCGGTCCATAAGGCAGCAGACCCAGCAATTGCTTGACCGAGCGGTAACGTTGCAGGCGATCGCCGCTGGCGGCGGCGGGTGTCGCGGACGGTGCTTCAGCTTTGCTCATGTCGCGCGCGATGCTATGACCAGGCATACCGGCATCACCCTGGACTATGCCGCGCGCATGCGTTCGACGAGATCGGCGACCGTCTGGGCGCTCTCGAAATTGTCCGGGGACATGTCGTCCTCGTCGATCTTGACGCCGTACTGCTCTTCGAGAAAGGTCACCAGATGCAGAAACGACAGCGAATCCAGCACATTGTTGGACAGGAACGAGGTCTCGGGATTCAGCGTCAGACCCGGCTTGTCCTTCAGACAATTGGTTTTGACCCAATTCAGCACGACTTCTACGGTATTGCTCATGGTTTTACCTTCCTTTGCTTAAAGTTGAAAAAATGTCACAAACCCAGGGCGCGGGCGATGATGTTGCGTTGAATCTCCGATGTACCGGAATAGAGCTTGCCCCCCACCGCGTCGCGTAGATCACGTTCCAGTTCGTACTCGGTGGTGTAACCGTAACCGCCATGAATCTGGATCGCGTCGAGACACGACTGCACCCAGGCTTCGGACAGGTAGAGTTTGGCGATCGCCGCGTCCATGGTGGCGTCCTGGCTGTTCTGCTTGGCCCACGCCACCTTGTACAAAAGCCAGCGGGAGGTTTCCAGCCTGACCTTCATGTCGACGATCTTGTTCGACACCGACTGGAATTGCGAAATGGGTTTTCTGAACTGCTGCCGGTCGTTGGCATACTGCACGCAGACTTCCAGTTGGCGCTGCATCGCGCCGAGATTGCTGCCGAGGATGCAGGCGCGCTCCCATTCCATCGAGTCGTTGAATATCTTCGCGCCTTGACGCTCCTTGCCGAGACGTGCCGACAGCGGCACCACGCAGTCTTCCAGAATCACCTCGCCCATGGGCGAGGTTTTCAGGCCCATCTTGCTGATTTCCTTGCTTACCCTGAGGCCCGGCGTGTCGATATCGATGATGAACGCGGTGACGCCCATGAATCCACCGACCTTGTCGGTATTGGCGAAGACGATGAAGGTATCGGCCACCGGCGCGTTGGTACACCAGGTCTTGACGCCGTTGATCACATAGTTATCACCTTCCTTGCGCGCCGTGGCCCGCATGTTGAAGGCATCCGAACCGGAATCCGGCTCCGACATGCCATGCGCCCCGACCATCTCGCCATTGCACAGCGACGGCAGGTAGCGGCGCTTCTGCTCGTCGTTGCCGAAGCGCAGGATGGGCATCATCACGCTCCACATCTGGGCATTGATGCTGAACAGCAATCCGGCATCCTTGCTGCCGTAGCCCAGCGCTTCCATCATCATCGTGGTGGTGACGATATCGCCATCGCTGCCGCCGAATTCGCTCGGAAACGGGAAACCCAGCACGCCGAATTCGGCGCATTTCTTCCAGGCATCGCGCGAAAAACGTCCTTCCTTGTCGCGCGCGATCATGTCCTCGTTTAGTTCGTTGCGCGCGAAAGCGATGATCTCCGCGCGCATGGCCTGCTGGTCTTCATTCAAGTCGAAATGCATGAATCATCCATTTTCAGAGTTTGTGAAATAGAGCGTATCGAGCGGTCACATGCCTTCATAACGCGGGCCGCCACCGCCCTCCGGCGGCGTCCAGGTAATGTTCTGATAGGGGTCGAGAATATCGCAGGCCTTGCAATGCAAACAATTCGCGGCGTTGACCCGCAGGCTGCCCGCCGCGCCGGTCTGCTCGGGTGCCGCCCACTCGTAAACGCCGGCGGGGCAGAAATTCTGGCAGGGACTGCCCAACTCTCGATTACAACGCGCGCATGTTGCGGCATCGTGAACCCGCAGATGCACCGGTTGGTCTTCGCGATGCCGGGTCGCGGAATGGTAGACGCTGGCCAGCCGGTCGTGACGGGCTCGCACTTCGGCGGCGGTCGCCTCGACCAGGTGTAGCCGGCGCGGCCGCATGCAGTCGTGCGCCG
>JAGUXX010000065.1 GCA_020061585.1 Betaproteobacteria bacterium
CGTGCCCGTCGGCTCCCGCTTTTTTATTATCAGATCTCGCGGCGCGTCACACCCGGCTTTCATCTTCGGGGGCGAGCCAGGGGATCATGATTGGTTAGGAAGACGATCTTGTCAATGTCCACTTCTTCAAGCCCAAGTGTGACATGAGCCGGAGCATATTCCCGCACCATCTTTAATCGCCGGAAGAGTTCATCAAGCCCACCCTTCTCGATGGTTACCTTAGTCTCCAAATGGTCGTATGCCGAAGTCATCGACGGAATGCAATCGGTTAGCTGTCGGTGCATAGAGATAATGGCAGCTGCATCGAAGGTCTTGTCATACTTAACACCAAAGCAAGCAGCGTTGTCGTCCTTTCGCAGTTCATCAAGAACGATCATATCTTCCAGGCCGCCCTGCCTGCTGAACAACACCCCCTCAAAAGGTAATGCAGAAACTTCCACGACTCGTACTCCAAGAGCCGTCAATACCAAGCGTTGGAACGGCTCATGCTCGCCAGCCCACCCACTGCGTGGTGCGGGCTCACAAAGGTACGTTATACGTACGCCCGTTGTACTCCAGTGCAGGAATGTGGGGAAAAGGTTGTAGGTATAGCGAGTGCTTTTTAGAGAAAAGATTACCTTATCGCCGCGATTCAATTCCTCCCGTACGATCTGATTGAGCGTCTCTGTTTCCGTATGTAGAACGGGTCTAGATGCTCCTGCTGATCGGATATGCGAAATTTCAGCATCAAAAAAACGGGCAGCCGAATCCTGTCCAACAAAAGCCATTTGCTGAACCGACTCCTTGCAGACCTTCTCAAAATCCACTGTTCCGAGCGGAAGGCTGCCGATTTCAATTACATGGAGATTGGGCTGCAATTCGGTTTGAATGTGGACCGCACCATCAATGGCCGAAGAAATAAGGCTCTTCACATAGTCCTCGATAAGCGGCGTTCCCTTATCGTTCGAATGTTCGGGCGCGTCTTTTTCTGAAGCAAACGTGAAGCAAAGGAGTTTTTCAAACTGGACAGAACTCCGCCCGTTAAGAACAAATGCGGGGAGGTTACTGACAATGCCGCCGTCCACAAAAGAGGAATCCACAGCTTGGAAGTACCCAGGGATCGTGCAGGAACACCGGACCGCATAAGCGACCGAAATATCAGGAGTTGTATCGGAACTCCATATGATCGGCTTGGCGCCTCGCAGATCAGTAGCGACCACGTGCAATGGAATGTTCAAGTCCTTGAAGCGGACAGCCCGTAATTCCGAAAACCCGAGGACGGATCTAAGTTGATTTTCAAGCCATTCCTCAATCTTTTGTGAGCTAAACAACCCGAGATACCGCAATAACTTTGCGACCTGTCGGTGGTTCTCATTCCAGCTACACCTAAGAAAATACCTAGCCCATCCGGCGTCGGCCGGGGCCGGGGCGTCACGTGGAACCTGTTTGAAAGAGCTGAAGTCCGTGTTGAGCACCGCCGACTCCAACTCATCCGGTGACGCACCAGCCGCAATCATGGCAGCTACTATGGCACCGGCAGAGGTGCCCGCAACACCCGAGAAGAAGACCCCGCGCTCGACAGCCTCCTTGTATGCACCAACAAACGCTAAGGCCTTACATCCTCCCCCTTGGAACACGCCGAGACAGTTCTTGAAATATCTTGTTTTCTTCTTCATCTTTTCCGAATTGAAATGCGTTCAGCTAATGGCTGGGGCATAGGTTAATCACGCTATGGGAGTGCTTCCAGCTTTACAATTTTTCCCATTTGCGCCCATAGGTCGCTTCAGCAGCATCCTCCGTCCCTGGGTGACATTCTGTGGTTCACCCTCGCCACGGTTGGGAAGCCCGCACAACGGCTACAGTGCGCCGAACGGCTGAATTGGGCAAGGACCGGAAGTAGCGGTCGGTGCGTCGAACTTCCGCACTTGGCCGGCAGCGGCTCTTGGGAAGGGCTTCCGAAAAGCCGACGTTGGAGAAAATTCCGAGCATGTCCGCCAACGGCAGCAGTGGCCGATCTTCCGCCATATAGGCTACGACTTTGAACGTCAGCAATGTGATCTTTAAACCGACTACGCTCAGGTCCACCCGCCAGACATTGGCCTACTTGAGGATTGCGCGCAAAGTGCCTTCGGGCATGTCACCGGGATGGTTGGGAATGGTGGTGTAACGGTTGCTTGCCGGGTTGAGCCAGATTTCGTGGCTGCCAGCGGCTTGACGGTGGAATTCGAAGCCGAGTTGCTTCAAACGCTTGACGATTTCCCGATAACCGAAGCCCGCAAGCCGTCCCATCAAACCGCCACGATCAAGGGATAGTCGAAGGACTCGCGCAGTGGCGGCAGCGTGGCATTGGTCACGTCGGTTTGCGACTCGATCAGCTTCTTGGCCACATCGCGGGCGATCTCCACAGTTTCCTGTAGCGTGCGTCCTTGTGCGATCAAACCCTGCACGTCATCGCTGGTCGCCAGAAAAAGTCCTTCTGGCAGTTTCTCGATGTGCAACTGGATCAAGTGTTCCATGGTTTAACTCCTGAGCGGCGTACGCCGCTTGATTGCGGGTTGAATTCCAGCGCTTTGAAGCGTGCTAGAGAAGCGGGCTATCCAGCAACTCGCACGCTATTTGTATCTCTTCCGATGTGATGAGTCGCCGCCAACAGACTGTAGCGCTTTTGCACTCGATCCTCGTTCACACGGGTGTAGCAGACTCGGATGCCGAAGCCATCAAGCAGGTGCTGCCGAGGTTGTTTGAGAACGACGAATCCTCGGCGCGCCCCGCTGGAAGCATGGCGGTGCGGAAAGTGATCTGGTGGAAACACAATTGCAAATCTTGGCAGTATTCTTCCGCCAAGGTTCATCGCTCGTTAACGGTCAATACAGATGGCAGCTAGGTGCTGGCTAATCTGGAAGCGTTGTAGCCGGAAGAAATAGACGGTTTTTAACCACCCAACCATGAGGCCACCATGACCCCACGCAGCGCTCCCAAAGAAGTCGCTTTGCTGAACAAGCTCGAACATTTGCCAGTCTTGCCGCGTCGGCAGATTCATTTGCGCCGTTTCGATTTCTCCCGCCATCCCGTGCTGTGCTGGTATCACGGCGTGATTCGTCGGGGGCGCAGCTACTCGCTGCAATGCGATGTGCAACCTGATGGCTCGCTGGCTGTTTCAGTTTCCAGCTCGCGTGGCAGCAGGTCTCCGCGTCGTGTGCCGAAGGCCAGGCATTTTCCGGGACAGTTATAGCCGTGCAGGTGCTTAGCTGTAACGTATCGCGTGGTTCGATGTTTGGAAATGCGCGGCAATGAAACAAGCCTGCCTGGCAGTTACACTGACTTGTATTGTTTGAAGGGGATGCTACCCATGACCGGTAACCGCTTCCTGTTAAAACAGCGGAAGTGCTCGACGGGTTCTAAAAGGACGAATCATGACCACTTGGCAAGAGCGCATCGTTACCAGCCCTGAAACGCTGTTCGGCAAGCCGCGTATCCGGGGCACTCGCATTGGTGTCGAGTTCATCCTGGATCTACTGGCTTCCGGCTGGAGCGAGACGCAAATCCTGGAAAACTACCCGCACCTCACGCAGGCAGATTTGCAGGCGGTGTTCGCCTTTGTCCGAGATTGCATGAAGGACGAGACGTTCATCATGCAAGCGACGGCGGAAGCCGCGCAGGCGTCTGCATGAGTCTTGCCCTGCTGGCCGACGAAAACTTTCCCGGCCATGTCATTCGAGCGCTCGTGGCGGCGGGGCACGATGTCCTGTCCGTCGCCAGTGTCTCGCCAGGCATCAGTGATCGAGCCGTGCTGGAGTTAGCCCGCAGCAGCGGGCGCCGTTTGCTGACCTTTGATGCCGACTTCGGCGATCTGGTCTTTGCACAGGGTGTCGAGGCGCCCGTCGCCATTCTTTATTTCCGGCTGCATCCCATTGTTGTCGAAGAAGTGGTGCAGGCGGCATTGCGCGCCTTGAAGGAGGTTCCTGATGGTTCTTTTGCAGCTGTCAGCCGGGATAGCATCCGTCTCCGACCTTTCGATCTCGCTCCTCGCTGACATTCCGGCATTCCATGATGCCGCCCATCTGGCTTCATCGTCTTCACGCTGATGATGTGCAGTTGAGGCCTGCGAATCCGTGAATAATGAAACCCCCGACCCCGTTGCCCTCGCCGCGCTCCAGCACTGGGCCTATTGCCCGCGCCAATGCGGGCTGATCCATCTGGAACAGGCTTTTGCCGACAACCTGCACACCGCGCGCGGGCAGGCGGTGCATCATTTGGTTGATACACCTGGTTACGAGATGAAGGCCGGGGTGAAAGTGGAACGCGCGCTGCCGCTTTGGTCCGACCGGTTGGGTTTGATCGGCAACGCTGATCTTGTTGAGTTTCATCCGGATGGCACGGTCTTTCCGGTGGAGTTCAAACATGGACCCAAACGGCAGAAGCTGTACGACGACATCCAGCTCGCCGCGCAGGCGATGTGCCTGGAAGACATGCTCGGCCAGCCTGTGCCGCGCGGTGCCATCTATCACGCCAGCAGCCATCGACGGCGCGATGTCGCCATCTCGCCGGCCTTGCGGGCAAAGGTGATCGAAACCGCCGATGCCATCCGCGCCATGCTGGCATCGGGCAAGCTGCCGCCGCCGGTGAATGACGCGCGCTGTCGGGAATGTTCGTTGAAGGAGATTTGCCAGCCGGAGGCGCTGGCGGGACTATGCCTGATCAGTCGTTTGAGGGAAGAACTGTTCAGTGAACCGGATTGACATGATGGAACAAACCGAGAACCCCCATCAGGCTGCGTTCCACTTCCGCCATTTCCTGGCTAGTCAGGGCGGTAAGCGGGCCGTCGCCAAAGCGGTTCAAATCCAGCGCGCGCGTTTGCTCCGACATCAGGTAACAGCGTTTGAGCAACCTGTCGCGCGGTGCGATGGCGAAGCGCAGTCCTTCCATGCCTTTGAACAATTTGCTGGTCAGTGGAATGCAGACCACCGGGCTCATGCCGGTGGCCAACAAATCGTTGGCGAGCATGATCAAAACCGGCCTGATCTTGCCGGCTTCCGCGCCGACATTCGGGTTCAAGCGGGCCAGCCAGATTTCACCTCGGCGCATTTGTCCTGCCCGCGTCACTTCCACCACACGTCACCCAGTTCCTCCGGCCAAGGTTCGCCAGGCTTTCTTCCCTCAGCAATATCGAGGGCTTCGTTTTCCAGGGGCAGAAATTCTTCCGCAATGGCAATGCTTTCAGCGCGAGCCTCCGGGCTGGTCGCCAGAACGCGGGCAGCGGCAACCATTTCGTCCATGAAACGCGTTCTTTCCAATTCGCGCAAAAAACTATCCAGTGCGGTCCGCGCCAGTTCAGAGCGGCTTTTGTCTTCCAACGCCGCCAAGCGGTTCAGACGTGCATCCAGTTCATCCGGCAAACGCAAAGTCAGGGTAGACATGACTAACATCCTTAAACATAAATTGTGTTGCGTATCGTAATACAAAATGCACAACATACTGAATACGCTTTATGTGATGACGGCCCAGGCCTACGCGCATCTGGAAAACACCTGCGCCGCGTCGCCAAAGCCTGCGAAGCCATGGGTCAGCGCCTGCAGAAATCGGTGTTCGAATGCCAGGTCAACGATATGCAATTCGAACAACTGGAACGTACATTGCTCGCCGAAATTGACGAGAAGCAAGACAACCTGCGCTTCTATCGCATCACCGAACCGGTGGAAGTGCGAGTCAAGCCGTTCGGAAAATTTCGTTCGGTGGATTTTGAAGGCCCCCTCTTGGTATGACGCGCGAACCCCAAGCAACGACAAAATGCCGGATGTTTCGCGCGTGTTGTAACTGCGGGGGTGGCTGGGGCGTGGTCTGTTTTTGCTTGCATCGCCCGGCCTCACGGCCGGGCGCGGATTGAAACCACAGTTCCAACATGGTGATTTGCCAGTTCCAATAAACCTTGTCAGCCTGTATTTCTGTGCATCCAACCGCTTCTACCCCTACTGCCATCAATTCTTCGCCGCTGTAGATTCCGCGCTTCCTGTGCTTTTGCTGGGGAGGGGACGGTCAGGCACTGGTTACGTCCAGGCAATGGCTTCAGCGCAACGCGCGCAAATCCTCCGGCAAAGGCTGCTCCGGATAGCGCTGCGCGAATGCCTGTAGCGCTAGCCGTGCTGCGTCGAGCTTACCCTCGCGCAATAGGTCGCGAATCCGCCGGATAGCCTGCTGCGGGTTGCTGTCCACCTCACTGTCCACCTCACTGCTCACCTCGCTATCTATACCGCTATCCACCCCGGAAATCTCCGCGGCCCGCTGGGTTGCTTTGGGCTTTGCGGCGGCGAAAGGCACGGGTGCGGCAGGCCTGGGCAGGGGAACGGCGTTCTCGCCGGCCATTGGCGCCGCCGACTTGGGCATCCACGGATCTTCTCCTTCGGCGGGTACGGCTGAGTTGGACGACTCGCCGTGCAATGCCGGTTCGGGGGTCAGCGCAGCGTCTCTGGGCGGGCGGGCCTCGCCCTGCTCAGCCGGTTTGCGCGCTGCTCGGGCCGGCTCGGAGCGAG
>JAGUXX010000030.1 GCA_020061585.1 Betaproteobacteria bacterium
CGTGCCCGCGCCAACAGCGGCGGCCAGCAGCAGCCCCGCCGCCGCCAGCAGCCGGCGACGTTGCCGCCGATCTGTGCCCGGCGTGTGGAGTATCTCGCGTTCGGCCTGGGCGAGGGTTTTGCGATCGACGGTTTCCTTGCCCTGGACATAGGTGCCCAGCAAAGCCCGATCGCACAGCACGTTGATGACCCGCGGCACGCCACCACTGAGCCGGTGCAGACGCCGGGTCAACGCGGCGGGGAACAGTTGCCGCCGCGCGCCGGCCACATCGAGCCGGTGCCGGACATAGGCCGCGACTTCCGGGCGGTTCAGCGGTCCCAGGTGATAGCGCGCGACAATGCGCTGCGCCAGTTGCTTCAGTTCCGGGCGCTCCAGCAGCGTCGCCAGTTCCGGCTGGCCGATCAGGATGATCTGCAACAGCTTGCGCTCGCTGGTTTCCAGATTGGTCAGCAGGCGCATCTGTTCCAGCACATCGGCGGACAGATTCTGCGCCTCGTCGATGATCAGCACCGCCTGCCGACCGCGCGCGTGGGCTTCGAGTAGATGCGCGTTGATGCAGTCGACGAACACCTTGATGCTGCTGTTGCCGGCCGGACAGGCGATGCCGAATTCGACGCAGATCGACGACAACAGCTCCTCGACGGTTAGTTTCGGATTGAAGATGTAGGCCACATCGCAGTTTTCGGGAACCTGTTCCAGCAGGCAGCGGCAAACCGTGGTCTTGCCGGCGCCGACCTCGCCGGTCAGCAACACGAAGCCGCCGCCGCCCTCGACGCCGTACAGCAGATGCGCCAAGGCTTCCTGATGGCGCTGGCTCATGTACAGGTAGCGCGGCGCCGGCGCGATGGAGAAGGGGGCTTCGGCGAGGCCGAAGTAATTCAGATACATGGTCATCAGGTGGGAGATCGAGCGGCGATTATACCGATGCCGATATGCCGCCCGATGCGGCGCGATTTTGTCGCCTCGATGGCTTCGACTATGATTCACCGCCAATGAGCCTGTCGGACTTTGGTCGACAGGCGGCTTGGCATTCCCGCCCGCGGATGCCACTTTCCCGCAACAACAATCGGCACTTACGAGGAACAATCCATGCAGTCCGGCCCCAGAGAAATCGTCACTCCGTTTCGTCAAATCCCGCTCGATGTGCCGGAGGGCATGAAGCCGAACGAGTTCTTCAACAGCACCGAAAATCTCAACGATCTGGTCAACAACAACGGTTTGTTGCAGAACCCGGAAGGCTTGTTGCTGTACCGCAAGGCGCTCGGCCACAGCAATCAGTTCGACGCCTCGATCATCTACAACACCTCGCAGACCATCCTCGATCCGCTCGGTCGGCCGGTGCGCCGTACCCAGGTGCCGGAACAGGTGAAGAACGTCTGGAACCGGATGAACCAGGTGATCATCGAGTACATGCTGGAACAGTACCCGGACCCGGACGAAACCCTGGTGCTGGCCGGCGAGGCCAGCCTCGACGCGACCTGGCCGCTGACGTCGCCCGGGGTGCCGAGCATCCGCATGCTGCATAACCATTTCATCGTGTTCGACAAGGCCGAACTGCGCGCCGCGCCGATCGCCGACGCCAACAATCCGAACCTGACCGATGGCGGCCAGCATTCGCTGTTCCAGGCTTACATGCGCAATGTCTATCAGGATTTCTTCGACGAGCTCGATCTGCGCATTCTGCGCCCTTGCCAGTCCGGTTCGTGCAAGATCGCGCTGACCGGTTATCCGCAGGGTTTGCCGAGCTGGGAAGTGACCGGCGGCGCCGAGGCGCTGAAGGACATCCGCTTCTGGAAGGAGTACGACACCATCCTGAAGGGCTTCATCGACTTCTACCGCACCTTCTTCGGTCAGGTTTCCACCCGCAACGCGCCACTGCCGCGTGATATCTACTTCCCCGAGTTGGTGGAGAACAAGCTGCAGTTCAACAACGATCTGCTGAAGACCGCCAAGATGGTGCGCGACCGCTGCATCAAGGATGCCAAGTACGCCAATTCGATTCGCTGGCAGCCGGCGTTCAAGCAACTGATCTATCGCAACGACGCCGGCCAGTTGATCGTCACCATCAGTCAGAACTCGATCGGCAATGCCATCACCGAGCTGCTCGGCGTGGTGGTCAAGCGCACTCCGGATGCCGAGGCTTACGGTCGCGCCGAGCCGGCCTTGATCGAGAAGCTGCTGGAAGTGCGGCGTCGCCTGGTGGAGGCCGATCTCGGCAGTGGTATCGCCACGCCGCATTGGGACGCGGTGTAGCGCGAGGACGGTCAGGATGAATTTGCCGTCGGATCAGCAGGCGCAAGCCCTTGATGAGTCGCTGCTGCATGCCCAACGTCTGAAGTCGCTGTGGAAGTTGGTTACCCAGCGCGATCTTCGTGAAGACCAGCGGTTTCACGCCATGTTGCGACTCGCCAGCCAGGCCATGAACATGGAACTGGCGGTGCTGGGCGAGTTTTCATCGCTGTATACCCTGCGCTACGTCTACGACACGCTGAATCTGGCGGAGGAGGGCGCGGTGCTGTCGATCGAGGATACGCTGTGCCAGCATGTCCAGCAAAGCCGCGAGCCGCTGTTCGTCGAGGATCTGCGCCAGCATCCGCTGTTTCAGTCGCATCATCTGGTGGTTCAGGCCGGCCTCTACGTCTATGCCGGGATTCCGGTCTGGGCGGGCGAAGAGGTGCAAGCGGTGCTGGCGTTCATGCGTCGCGAACCGCTGCGGGGCGGCTTCAACGAAGCCGATATCGCCTACATGGAACTGGTTGCCGGCTGGATGGGCTATCACTTGTCGCAGTCGCAGCAGCGCCAGTTGCTGGAAAAATATGCGATGACCGACCAGCTCACCGGCATGTTGAATCGACGCGCGGCCGAATCGCGTCTGGAACAGGAAATGGCGCGGGCGAAACGCCATGGTGAAGGATTCGCCCTGGCCATGCTCGACCTGGATTTCTTCAAGGCGGTGAATGATCGTTATGGCCATGCGGTCGGCGATGCGGTCCTGCGGGCGGTGGCGCAGCGCATTCTGGCCGGCTTGCGCGAGGATGACTGGGTGGCGCGTTGGGGCGGCGAGGAATTTCTGGTGTTTCTGCGCAGTGCCGATGTGCGGGAAGCGGTATTCGTCATTGAACGTCTCTCCGCCGGCGTCAAGCAGGCGCCGATCGCCACCACCGCCGGCGATATCCGAATGACGTTGTCGGCGGGCATCGGCATGCCCGACAAGGCTGACTTCGACTTCCGTCTTGCCGTCGAAGTCGCCGATGCCTGTCTGTATCAGGCCAAGGCGAATGGTCGCGATCGCGTCGAAGCGCGCGGCGGGGCGGGGGTGCTGTGGCCGGCGCAGGTCATCAAGCGGGCCTTGCAGGACGGCCAGGTCGTCATGGCAACTCAGGTCATTGTCGATCTGGCGAGCGGGCGGACGGTCGCTGACGAGGCGCTGGCACGGGTCCGCTTGCCGGACGGATCGTTGCTGGCGGCGGGTGAGTTTATCGAGGCCGCCGAGGGGCTGGGCCTGATGCCGCAGATTGACCGGATCGTCTCGCGACTATCGATGGCGCGTTGCGCGGACAACTTGCGTGGCGGCGGGGTCGGCCAGGAATTCGCGCATTTCGTGAATCTCTCGCCGCAATTTCTGGCGCGCCGCGATCTGGTCGAGGAAATGCTCGGCAACGCGATGAATTTTTGTCAGACCTGCGGTGTCGAATTCGGGCCGGTCAAGCCGGTGGTCTTCGAAATCACCGAGCGCCAGTTCCTGCGCAATCTCGATACCCTGGAAGCGGATCTGAAACCGTTGCTGGATTTCGGCTTTCGTCTGGCATTGGATGATTTCGGCAGCGGCTATTCGTCGTTTCTCTACCTGGCCCGTCTGCCGATCAGTTTCCTCAAGATCGAAGGCTGGCTGGTCGCCAATATCCGCAAGGAGCGCAAGATCGCCGCGATCGTCGAAAGCCTGGCCGGCTTTGCCAGGCGAGAAGGGATCATTACCATCGCTGAATGTATTGAAGATGCCGAAACCGCCCGCATCTTGCGTGACATGGGTGTCGATCAAGGCCAGGGCTGGTATTTCGGCCGGCCGGAAGTTGAACTCGATTGCTAATTTTTCAGCGCGGACATCCGCAACCGGTTATTTTTTCGCTTAACGCAGTTAAAATCCGCCCCCCACTACAGATAGTCTTACCAAAGGAAAAATCATGAGCAAAGGGCAGTTGCTACAAGACCCGTTCCTCAACGTGCTGCGTCAAGAGCAGGTTCAGGTGTCCGTTTATCTGGTCAACGGCATCAAGCTGCAAGGCCACATCGAAAGCTTCGATCAGTACGTCGTGTTGCTCAAGAACGCCGTCACCCAGATGGTTTACAAGCATGCCATCTCCACCATCGTGCCCGCGCGCCCGATCACTGTGCAGCACGGCAGCGGCGATAACGCTTGATTTGCGCAGCCTCGACATCGCTTGATGTTTGACCGCCCGGATCGCGGCGAGTCCGTTGTTCTGGTCTCGCTTGATTTTGGCCTTCCCGACTACGCCGAAGGTCTCAATGAACTGAATCTGCTGGCCGGCAGCGCCGGCTTGCAGGTGGTCGGGCTGGTCGAGGGCAAGCGATCCAAGCCGGATGCGCGGCTCTACGCCGGCTCCGGCAAAGCCGAGGAGATCGGCCAGGTGGTGCGTGACGCGGGCGCCACGCTGGTGATTTTCAATCACGAGCTGTCGCCGGTGCAGGAGCGCAACCTGGAGCGCCTGCTGCAATGTCGGGTGCTGGATCGAACCGCGCTGATCCTGGAAATATTCTCTCTGCGGGCGCGCAGCAACGAAGGCAAGTTGCAGGTCGAACTGGCGCAGTTGCGTCATTATTCGACGCGGCTGGTGCGCGGCTGGACTCACCTGGAACGTCAGAAGGGCGGTATCGGCATGCGCGGCGGTCCGGGCGAAAGCCAGTTGGAACTCGACCGGCGGATGCTGCTGAACAAGATCAAGACCATCGAAGGCAAGCTCGACAAGCTGGCCCGAAGTCGCGCGGTGCAGCGCCGCGGTCGCCAGCGCGGCGGGGTGTTGTCGGTTTCCCTGGTTGGTTATACCAATGCCGGCAAGTCGACGCTGTTCAATACCCTCACCCATGCCGGCGCCTACGCCGCCGACCAGTTGTTCGCCACGCTCGATACCACCTCGCGCAAGCTGTGGTTGCCGGAAGCGGGTCAGCAAGTCGTGATATCCGACACGGTTGGCTTCATCACCCGGCTGCCGCATACCCTGGTTGCCGCCTTCGAGGCGACGCTGGAAGAAACCGCGCATGCCGATCTGCTGCTGCATGTGGTGGATGCCGCCAGTCCCAACCGCGAGCGGCAGATCGAAGAGGTCGACAAGGTATTAATAGAAATCGGCGCGGAACAAGTGCCGCAGTTCCGAGTCATGAACAAGGTCGATCTTACCGATGCCGCGCCGCAAGTGGCGCGGGACGAGTATGGTAAGATCGCCGCCGTTTGGCTTTCCGCCAAGACCGGCGCAGGTGTGGAGCTGCTTCGGGACGCCCTCGCGGAGATCGCCCGTGATCAACGACATGAAACTCAAATACTGGCAACTCAGCATGCCGAACTTTCTCAAAGCTATGTGGAAACCTATCAGAATGGCCTGGAATGACCCGCAGTGGGGCAGTGGTGGCGGTGGCGGCAACAAGAATTCCGGTGGTCCGCCCGATCTCGATGAGCTCTGGAAAAACTTCAATCGCCGCCTGAACGAGATGTTCGGCAAGAAGTCCGGCGGTAATGGCGGCGATCAGCCGCCGCGCGTCGGTGGCGGTTTCAAGGGTGATTTTCACATTCCCGGCGGCGCCGGCTTGTTGATCGGCATCGCGGTGGTGATCTGGCTGGCCTCCGGCTTCTACATCATCGATGCCGGCGAGCGCGGCGTGGTGCTGCGCTTCGGCAAGTTCGCCGAAACCACCATGCCCGGCCCGCGCTGGCATTTGCCGGCCCCGCTGGAAAAGGTCGAAGTGGTCAACGTCGAAGAAGTGCGTACCGTGGAAGTCGGATACAGCAACAACGTGAAGTCGAAAGTGCTGTCCGAGGCGCTGATGCTGACCGATGACGAGAACATCGTCGATCTGCAGTTTTCCGTGCAATACCTGCTGAAGGACCCGGAAGACTTTTTGTTCAACAATCGCCATCCGGATCAGGCGGTCAAACATGCCGCCGAAACCGCGATGCGCGAAATCGTCGGCAAGAGCAAGATGGATTACGTGCTGTATGAAGGTCGCGCCGAGATCGCCGTTCTCGCCACCACGCTGATGCAGGGCATCCTGGATCGCTACAAGACCGGCATCCAGATCAGCAAGCTGAACATGCAGAACGCTCAGCCGCCGGAACAGGTTCAGGCCGCGTTCGACGATGCGGTCAAAGCCGGTCAGGATCGCGAGCGCTTCAAGAACGAAGGCGAGTCCTACGCCAACGACGTCATTCCAAGAGCCCGCGGTGTAGCTTCCCGGTTGATCGAGGAAGCGCAGGGTTACAAGGAACGGGTCGTGGCGCAGTCCGAAGGTGAGGCCTCACGCTTCAAGCAGGTGCTGGTCGAATACACCAAGGCGCCGCAAGTGACGCGCGAACGTCTGTATCAAGACACCATGCAACAGGTACTTACAAACACCACCAAAGTGATGGTGGATGACCAGAAGGGCGGCAATCTGCTCTATCTGCCGTTGGACAAACTCATGAACATGACCCAGACCGCTTCATCGGGGCAATCCAGCCCGCAGCAAATCGAACTGACGCCGCAACGTCAGGACAGCGCCAACCCGGCGCGCAACGAAGACCTGTTTCGTTCGCGTGAGGCGTTCCGCGCGCGTGATCGGGAGGTTCGGTAATGAAAAATCCCGCCGCAATCGTCGTCGGTCTGGTCGTCGTTGTGCTGGTCCTGGCGTTGTCGATGTATACCGTCGATCAGCGTCAGGCGGCGCTGGTGTTCCAGTTGGGTGAAGTCGTCGCGGTCAAGAAGGAACCCGGCCTGTACTTCAAGTTGCCGGTGGTGCAGAACATCCGATTCTTCGAGACCCGCATCCTGACCATGGATCCGTCCGAAGCCGAGCGCTTCATCACCTCCGAGAAAAAGAACGTCCTGGTCGATTACTACGTCAAATGGCGCATCCAGGATGTCGAGAAGTTCTACGTCAGTTTCGCCGGCGACGAGCGCCGCGCCGAGAATCGCCTGTCGCAGACCGTCAACGACGGCATGCGCGCCGAGTTCGGCAAGCGCACCGTGCATGACGTGGTATCGGGTCAGCGCGATGCAGTCATGGAAATGCTGCGCAAGTCGGCCGATGCCGATGCGCGCCGGTTTGGCGTCGAGGTGATGGACGTGCGCATCAAGCGCGTCGATCTGCCGTCCGAGGTCAGCGAGTCCGTGTATCGCCGGATGGAGGCAGAACGCAAGCGGGTCGCCAACGAATTGCGCTCCACCGGTTCGGCGGAAGCGGAAAAGATTCGCGCCGATGCCGACAAGCAGCGCGAGGTGATCATCGCCGAAGCGTATCGTGATGCGCAGCGCACCAAGGGTGAGGGCGATGCCCGCGCGGCGGCGATCTACAGTCAGGCATTTGGTCAGAATGCCGAGTTCTATGCTTTCTATCGCAGCATGGAAGCCTACAAGCAAAGCTTCTCCAGCAAGAACGACGTGATGGTGCTGCAACCGAACTCGGACTTCTTCCGTTATTTGAAGTCGCCGCGCGGCGCCGGCAAGTAACGCGACGAACATGTGGGGCGAACTGGCGTGAGTCTGGGCGATTTATGGTTACCCGCGCTCGCGCTGATGCTGGTCATGGAAGGCCTGCTGCCGTTTCTGTCGCCCCCCGCCTGGCGTGAAGCCTTCACCCGCATGATCCGGTTCAGCGACGGCCAGTTGCGTTTCATGGGCCTGGTGTCCATGCTCGCCGGCCTCGCGCTGCTGATCCTTACTCAATAATCTCCATGTCTCCCGCCTGGCTACTCCCCGAATACGTCGAAGACATTCTGCCGCCTTATGCCCGTCAGGCGGAGGCGCTGCGCCGTCGCCTGCTGGACCTGTTCGACGGCTACGGCTACGACCTGGTCTGCCCGCCGCTGGTGGAATATCTCGATTCGCTGCTGACCGGCGCCGCGCGCGATCTCGACCTGAAAACCTTCAAGGTCGTCGATGGCCTGTCCGGGCGCATGCTGGGGGTGCGCGCCGACATGACGCCGCAGGCGGCGCGCATCGATGCGCATCTGATCAATCACGAAGGCGCCACGCGCCTGTGTTACGCCGGACCGGTATTGCGCACCAAGCCCGCCGGCTTCCTCGCCAGTCGCGAACCGTTCCAGTTGGGCGCCGAGTTGTTCGGCCATGCCGGCGTGGCGGCCGATCTGGAAATTCAGGAACTGCTGATCGCGGCGCTGGGCATCGCCGCAGTCCCGCAAGCCCGGCTCAGTCTCGGTCATGCCGGCCTGTTCCGGGCGCTGGCGGCCGGCGCCGCGCTGGACGAG
>JAGUXX010000164.1 GCA_020061585.1 Betaproteobacteria bacterium
CAGCACCCACGCCAGCCTCAACGCCAGCGCCCAAGGCCACCTGCTGGCCACCGCCGGCGGGGCCTACCTGAAGCTCGAAGGGGGCAACATCGAACTGCACGCCCCGGGCAAGGTGGAGTTCAAGGCCAGCATGAAGAACTGGACCGGGCCGAAGAGCGCTTCGAGCAGTTCGGATTTGCCGAAGGCGGGGGAGGTCAAGGCGTGTTCGGAACAAATAACCAACGCCGCAAAAAATGGCACGCCCTTCACCTCCTGAAAACTGAACCCGATGAGCGTAGTCGCCAACTTCACTGAGCAAGCCTACACGCGTCTGACGGATCAAGCCTCGCCGTTGAATTGGTGTGTCCTGATCGATCCTACGCTGGGTGATCCAAGCGAAAGTCTGCTTGAAGGGATGGAGCGTCAAATTGAACGGCGCCGCATTCGATTGCCGTTTCCCGAAAACTACTGCCCCTACCTGTTGCGAGCCGACAACCCGCGCGATGCCGAACGTCTCTTGTCAGCCTCCATCGAACTCGCCCGTCGTGAATTGGCGGGTGTTTCCAAAGGAGTTGCGCGCAGCGTGCATGCCTGGTTGAGACTGGACATGATGGATATGAGCCTGCGTACGCTTGCCTTGCGGATAGGCCAAAATGCCTCGGCAAAAGCGCCTTTCTCTCCGACGTCGACAGTGTTTCGCTATTACGACCCCCGCTTGAGCGCCCGGCTCATACCCATCATCGGACTGGACGGCTGGCAGGCGCTGACTGGGGAGTCCTGGAATGCCTGGTGGGTGGCGGATGCGCGAGAAGCTGTTCTGCCCGTTGTTTCAGCGTCGCAAGCTACCGTGATTGCACCACGCAAACCGCCACTACATCTGACTGAGCGCGAGTTTCGTGGCATCGAGCATCTGGGATGGAGCAACCGGATTGAAACGGCCGCGTACCAATGGGATCTGCCCGGTACCGCAACACGCCAGCGCATCGAGCATATCGCCAGTGCCGCGCTGTCATGCGGTTTGACCACCGACAAGGACATTCTGGCCTTTGCCAATTGCGCGCTGGTTTGGCATCCCGATTTTCATGCGCATCCGGACATCGAATCGATATTGGCGCGAATTGCCGGGGAAGAAGCCGACGCGCCGAATTTTTCTTTCATGGTTGAGCAGATTGGCGATGATCGCTGGCGGGCAATGGTGCGTTGGCTCAACGATCCGCAACGGGCTGGCGCCGGGAAATGCCCGAATGCTGCTGAAACAGGGCTTGGGAGAATGACTTAATGAACGATTCGTGCAATGGCTGCCAGCGCAAAGGACTTGCCATCTTTCCGGCCTTGTATGCCGCCGCGCCGAAAAATGTCGCCTCGCTTGTGCCGCCGTCAGGCAATTTTGGGAAAGGCGTGACCGACGTCAGCTTGCGGGATTCGCAGTATTTCCTGCGCAATCTGCCGGGAGGCTATCTCTACCTGCTGTATCCCAACAAGGTCTGGCGCGGATACCTGGTGGACCCCGAGGGCGCCATGTTGTATTACCCCAGCCTGACCAAGGAGGACATGCCGGATCAACCGCCGACCCTACCGCTCAAGAAAACCTGCAAGCGTCAGGCGCACAACAGCCTCGCCATCCAGAGTTTCACCATCGAATCGCCCAATGCGGTCGGCGGCACGGTCTGGGTCGCGTTCAGTCGCCACAAATGGGACAAAACGGTCCGGGACAAGATCGCCAAGGAGCCGAAGCAGCGCATGCAGGCGATCTCGAAGCTGGACGGTAGTGACTTCGATCATGCCGAAAAGGCCAGCGTCGGGATGCTCAAGAGCCGGATTGCCAACTTCAATCCCGTTCTGGTCAAACAACTGAACCTATATCTTCCGGACAGTCTGGATCTCGTCGATCTCTCGGGAAGAGAAGAGGAAATCGCCAGATACATGCTGGCGCACAGTGGAACGCTCAAGCTTCCCGGACTCATCCTGGCGTTGCATGACCCGATCGGCATCACCGCCGCCTTGAATACCCGGCGGAATACGGCCCGCGGGGCCGAAACGGCATACGACAAAGAACACGAACGCGAGATTTTCTCTGCCTCGGCGTTGCGATCGCTGGAGATGCAGGCCCGGAAAAACAGCCTGCTCGGCGAGAAGTGGGCATCCACCTACAAGCACGCGGTTAAATGGGAAAAAGTCAGCCAGTTCGAGGACAAGCTCAAGCCCAAGCGTGAAGATTTCAGAAAGCTCATCGACACGGCCGCCGAAGACTGGACCAAGTGGGCCTTGGGCGCAGCGCTGCGGACTGTCATGGATGTCGATTTCGGCGGTTCCATGCGGGATTCTCAGGATTTCCGCTGCGCCGCCGTGTGGACCGCCGCGGGCGTTGGTGACGGCAAGGTGGAGCGCGAGCAGTGGCTGCCGGTGGCGATCAACCCGGACAACGAGCGGAACTATCTGTGGCGTGCCACGCTACTGAATCAGCCGGATCTGGCCACCTTCCTCAAAAGCGCCGGCAACCAGCCGACCGAATACAACGCGGCCAAATGGATTTATTCCGCGCTGGATCAATGGCTGGCCCAGCAGGATCGTCTGGCCGAACTGAACAAGCTCCAGGCAGCCGGTCTGGTGAGCCCTTATGGACGCCAGAGCCATGCGGCCGCCTACAGCAGGTTGCTGCTGGCGCTGCAAATGCTGCAAGGCGCGGCGCAAGACCAGGCACTGAGATTCACCCGCGCGACCCTGCTGTGCGCCTATCTGCATGGCGTCGAATTGCTGCCGGTCAAGGTTGAAGACACCGTCAAGCGCATCGTCGGCATGCAACGCGAGGTCATCTGGAAACCGGTCGGCAGCTTTTTCGAGGTCCAGCACCGCACCGCGACAAAAACCCAATGGCGGGTCGATGTCGCGCAACTGATGCAGGCCGCCGATGTGCAGATCACCGCAAAAATCACCGTTACCCAGTATGTCATCACCCGCATCCGGGAAGGGACGATCTGGAAACCGACCGAATTGTTCAAGCCTTACGAACTGACCCTGCGGAATCCGAACGCCATGCCCGCGCCGCAAGGCCCTGCCGCCAACACTCCCAAACCGCCCAGCGGCCTCAGTATCGGGACACGCATCGGCACCGCCACCAAACGTGGCATGGAAAACATGGCGTACGCCAGCCGCAACTGGTGGGCGGCCAATCGCGAACTGGTGACCAGGATGGTCGGCAACCCCTATGTCGGCGGATCGATTTCCAGTGTCGCCCTGGTCTTTCAGGCTTACAGCTTCAACAGCGCCTATCAGTCGCTCAGCGCGCTGAAAATGCCGACCAACCGGGAGGTCATGAACGCCCGCGCCGCGATGGCCAGCGCCGCCGTCGCGTCGATCGGCTTCACTATAGAGGTCGTCGCCGCCGCCACCCAGGTGACGCAGAGAAATGCCGCCAAGAAGGCCGGCGAAGAGGCGATGAAGGCGCTGGCGAAGCGGGTCGGAATGATTGCCGGGATCGGCGAGTTGGTGGGCGGTGTAGCGGGGTTTGTTGGGGTTTGGCAGCTTGATATTGCACGCGGGTCACTTGTTGCTACGGGGGACGGTGACGCAGCAAAATACATGGCTGGACAAGAGTTGGCTCTAATTCTTGCATCAGCATCATCACTTATTGCCGGCGGAACCATGGTTATGTCAGCAATAACAAATACGTCGGTGGTGTTTCTTGGGATGGGCCCCGTCGGCTGGCTTCTGCTGGCCGCCGGTTTTACTGTTGGGTTGATCTGGTTCGTGTACGACACCGAAAAATCCCGCGACGATCCCCTGGAGTCATGGATGAAACAATGCGCCTTCGGCACACACCGCAATGCCGAATGGACCGGCGCCATGGAGCAGGAACGGTATGGCAAGATTTTTGCCATCGACTGGCGCCTGGATGTGGAATGGACGGTGCAGGAACCCATGCTGGGTGGTCTCGACCTCCGGAGCAGTTCGTTCAAGGAAATCTTCACGTTGCGTTCGCAGGTTGGGCAAGTCAGCGAACACGCCAGCCTGGTGGCGGACATCCGGTTTTTCCGGGAAGGCGGGGTTGTCGAGATCATGGCGGTGATCGGACCCAACGGCGTGCGAACCGACATTCAGCCGCCCAGCATGGCGTTCCGCTACGTGGAGGGCGCGCGCGTCCGGGGCAAGGCCGAGGATGGCGTGCTGAAGGCCGAGGTCGACTTCGAGCAACAGGTTCCCAATCCGGTCGGTCAATTCGGCCCCAAATTGCCCGCCAATAAAGCCATTTGCACCCGGGTCGAAGTTAAGTTGCGCTATTGGCCGGACCAGTTGAACCAGCCGGAGGTTGTCCTGCCCATCAAGGCGGGACGGATCGAACGGCTGAGCTACCCGGCCGCTGCCGTC
>JAGUXX010000251.1 GCA_020061585.1 Betaproteobacteria bacterium
ACCGCGTCGGCGTCGACGCGCAACACGTATTCGCGGCGGCCGGGCAGGTCGTCGTCGACCAGGTCGCGGCTGCCGGGAATCTCGGCGATGGCGGCCTTCAGCGCGTCGGTGGCGGCGCGCAGTTGCGCGTAATCATCGCCGCGCAGGCGCACCTTGATCGGTTTCTCGGCCGGCGGCCCGCCGGACAGCACGGTGAAGCTGATGCGTCCGCCCAGTTGCAGTTGCTCGATGTCGGCGCGCATCGCCGCCACGATCTGGTCCGAGGTGCGGCCTTCGGGTTTGCCGAACGCATGTTCGCGCGGCAACAGCGATACCGCGACCTGGCCGTAGGCATCGCCGTAGAACGGTTCGGTATCGGTGAATTTGAGGCCGGAATAGCTGGCGGCGGCGCGCAGTTCCCCGCTTTCGAGGCGGGCGACGACTTCGCGTTCCAGCACTTGCGCGCGCGCCAGGGTGACATCGATGGCGGTGCCCGGCGGCATGTCCAGGCTGACATAGAAAATCCGGATTGGGTCGGCGGCGAAGAAGTTCTGCTTGATCCAGCCGCCGGCCACCGCATACAGCGCCAGCGCGAAGGCGGCCGACAGCAGCAGCAGTGAAGCCCAGGCATGCCGCAAGGAAAACAGCAGCAAGCGCGAATATTTGACGCGCAGGCCATGCGTGAACCGGGTGCGCCAACCATGCAGCCGGCTGGGTCGGGCGAAATCCGGCTTGAGCGCCGAGACGTGCGCCGGCAGCATCCAGAACGCCTCGAACAAACTGATCAGCAGCGCCAGCGTCACCACCAGCGGCACCACCATCATGAATTTGCCGACGATGCCGGGCAGCAGGATCAGCGGCAGGAAGGCCGCTACCGTGGTCAGCACCGAAGCCAGCACCGGCAGGCCGACGCTGGCGATCGCCGCGGTCGCCGCCTCCACCGCTTCGACGCCGCGCGTCATCCGGTAATAGATGTCCTCCAGGATCACCACCGCGTCATCGACCAGCATGCCCAGCGCGATGATGACGCCGAGCAACACCGTCATGTTGACGGTGTAGTCCATCGCCGACAGCAGCCAGAAGGTGCCGGCCAGTGAAAACGGAATGCCGATGCTGACCAGCCCGGCCAGGCGGCTGCCGAGGAACAGCCAGGTGGCGAGAAACACCAGCGCCAAGCCGGTCAGCGCGTTGTTCTGCATGACCTGGATGGATTGCCGGGTCGGCACGGTCTGATCGTCCAGCAGCGAAAGCCGCAAACCGTTGCTTTGCAGGGCCGGGTTCTGGCTGTCCAGATAGGCGTTGACCCGCTCAAGCAATTCCAGCGTGTTGACCCGGCTTTTCTTGGTGACGGCGAGCAGAACCGCGGGGCGGTCCTGGCTGGAAACCAGCGTCGCCGGTTTCTCGCGGGCGCGGGTCAGGCTCGCCATGTCCTCCAGCGGCAGATGCGTCAACCCGGGACGCGCCGGGTCGGCTGCAAACACGGTCAAGCGCGCCAGATGCTGCGGCGTGACCTCCTGGCCGAATACCCGCAACAACCATTCGTCGTCGCCGACCCGGACACGTCCGGCCGGCGTGTCCTGGAACCAGCTCGCCACCGAGTCGGCGACGTTGCCGGCGGTCAGACCGCGCGCGGCGACCGCTTGCGCATCGATGGTCACCCGCAGTTCCGGGTTGGACAGGCCGGTGGCGAAGATCTTGTCGACGCCGGCCATGCGTTCCAGATCGACCTTGATTCGCCGCGCGGCATCGCGCAGCGCCTCGTCGTTGGCCGGGCCTTGCAACAACAGCATGGCGCTGGGAAAGCCGTTGTTGGTGGTGATTTCATCGACCCGCGGATCATCCACCTCCGGCGGCAGGTCGCGCTTGGCGGCGGCTTGCACCTCGCGCCGCAGATCGGTGACGCGCTTGTCGAACACGCCGGCGGGAATGTCGCGGAACCGCACCAGCACGGTGGAGACGCTCTCCCGGCTGGTGCTGGAAATGAAGCGGATGTCGCCGATCTTGGCCACCGCCTCTTCCATCGGCTGGGTAACTTTCCGTTCGACATCCTCGGCGGCGGCGCCAGGCAGCACCGAGGTGACGATCAGCCAATTGAAATTGATTTCCGGGTCCTGCTCGCGCGGCATGTTCAGATAGGCCAGCGCGCCCATCAGCAACACCACGACGAAGGTGATGTTGGCCAGCGGATGGTTGCGGATCAGGGCTTGATAGAAACGCATGCAAATCCCGCTCGTGTAGGGCGCGCCATGCGCACCAGGCAACGCGGATCGGTGCGCGCGGCGCACCCAACGTTCGTGGTTTCCGCCATCAGCCTCAAAGCGCCCCCTGTCCGAGCACCACGATGCGGCTGGCGGCGTTCAAGCCCGCCGCTTTTGCCGGACGGCCTTCCTGGGCATTGGGCAAGGGATGGAAGCGCGCGGTTTTGTCGGTGGCGACGAACACCCCCAGGCGTCCTTGGCGGCGCGCCAGCAGTTCCGCCGGCACATGCATTTCCGGGCTGGCCCAGACCACGCGCGCGCTGCTGCCGGG
>JAGUXX010000161.1 GCA_020061585.1 Betaproteobacteria bacterium
GTCGCCGCCACCGCCATCGAGCGCGTCGTTGCCGGAGAGACCCTGCACGAGGTCGGCGCCGGTGCTGCCGATCAGATCGTCGCTGTAGTCGTCCAGGCCGGCGAGGGTGGTGGCGGTATCGGGTTGGTCTATGAAGGTGATGCCGAAATCGCCGGACTGGAAATCGTCCTGGGATTCGCCCAGCTGGATGGTGCTGCCGTCTTCCAGCACCAGCGTCCAGGGAGAGTTGTGGGTAAGGGTGAGGACCGAGCCGTCGTCTAGCGTGCGCTGCCAGATGTCGCTGGTTCCCTGGCGGATGAAGACACCGGCGGCGTTGAGGTCGTGCAGGCCATCGTTGATGAACAGCCAACCGCCGTCGGCGTCGATGATCTTGTCGTTGCCGTCGCCGGTGCGCCAGCGATAGACATCGATTCCTGCGCCACCATTGAGAATGTCGTTGCCTTTTCCACCTTCGAGGTAGTCGTGGCCGCCGCCACCATACAAAACGTCGTTTCCGGCGTGGCCGTATAGGTAGTCGGTGGCGATATCCAGATTGCTGCCGATCAGCAAGTCGTTGTTGGAGCCGGTGCGGGTGGTGGTGTCTTCGCCGTGCAGTTCGCCGCCGGTCTTCTGTGTGACTTGAATGTTGAGGGCGGTGAAGTCGCTTGCCAGACCGTAGCCGGGGGTGGTGACGTAGGCGGCGAGGAGGGCGTTGGCGGCGGGCGTGAGTTCGTTGTCGATGGAGTTAGGGGATTCTTCAGCAGAAAGGTTGTAGTCGCGACCGGCGGCAAAGAGCGGTGGAACACCGTTAATTAATTCTGTACCCAGCGTGCCGTTGAAGGCCATGCCGTAGAGTTTTTCGTAGGACTCGATTTTGGGCATGCGCACAGTGAACATGCGGTAGACCGAGATGGCTTCTTCCAGGCTGACATTGGAAGGGTCGTCGTAGAGGCCGAAAAGCTCGGCTTCGTAGTAGCGGCGTTTGGCGATGCCAGGAAGTTTATCGCCGTTGGAGACGTAACGAATTTGATACCAAGCTTCTGCGCAGTTGCCGGTGAGGATGGCATCCTTGAGGCCGGGACCGAGAAGCTTGCTGGCGTTGTTGTAGGCGAGGGAGAAGAGGGCGAGGGTTTCCTTGCTGTCGGGGAGGGAGTTGCGTGGAACACCGAGCCAATCGGTTACTTCATTCTCAAATACAGTTGCGATGCTGTCGAAAGTGCTGCTGACTTGAGTGCTACTGGTGAACGCGAAATTGAGACTGTTATCTCCAGTGGCCTGACGCAGGGCTGTATTAATGGTGTTGAGGGCGGCGGTGGCACCGGCGTAGCCTTGGCCGAAGTTTTTGTTGAGGGTCGCAGCTCTGATGGCGTCGCGGGCCTTGAACAGCTTTGCTTGGTCCTGCGCAAGCAAGGGGTACATCTGACCGAGTATTTGCTCCGCCCAACTTGAAACCAGGAAGCCCGCGCCGATGGTGGCGTAACCCTTGGAGTCAGTATAGACGTTGAGGCTGGGCGTGCCGCTTTCCTCCAGCTTGAGCAGCGTGTCGTAGCGTGTGTCGGCGTAGTTGGCGAGCGGGGTGCTGAAGTTGATCATGGTCATGATTTTTCCTTCCCTCTATTGGTTATGTGACGGAAATGGGTGGTACTGGATTCAATTGCGTGCGGGGAGACGCTTGGGTGGTTTGTATCGACCGGTAAGCACCCAGTCGATCTTGCATTTGTCACCTAGATACGAAATGGGCCAGCCGCGTAACGACGCAAGAGTCACGCCAGCAGTGGCCCCAATATCGGCAGTGTCACCAGATATACCTAACAGACCATCTGCTCGATATTCCGGGCTCCAGGAGACAAGGTAGTAGTTATTGTTGGCAGCGTTGAAGATGATGTCTTGGAAATACGCACGGTTGAAATCCCTCGCGGTGTCCGGGTAAGTCGTCGCATCAGAAAGCATGAACAAGGAGCCAAAGTTATATTCGCACCCATAAGGCGATGGCGGTTTCTGAGAAACCGGACCCATGAGACTGGCTATTTCACCCGGCATTGGGTCTATGCGAATAACCGTGTCCATCTTGCCGTCGCCATCGATATCAATACGAAGGCGCCATAGGCGAATTTGGCCGGCTTTGCGAAGAGCCCCGCTGTTTGCCAGCCATAGCCGCCAAAACTTTTCTCGCCAATCCTCCGTTCCGGAGCCTCTCCTGACTACCTGTTCCGCCACCCCCAGATCAAACGGAATCTCCTCCCAGTTGGGCCTGCTGAACTCCGGGAACTTCGGTGACAGGCGTGGGTTGCACTCTCCATAATCCAGATGACGGAACTGGTTCAAGTTGCGGGTGAAGTCTTGGCAGAAGGAGGTGCTGGTGTCGTAGGTGCGGGAGAGGAAGAACTCGCCCTTGGGCTTGCCGGGCATGGGTTCGGCGGGTTCCTGCGGAGAGAGGGCGTAGCGCAATTGGACGATCCGTTTCCGATAGACGTAATCGAGACATAGCCTGGGCGACCAGGCTTTGGCGCATTCGTTGCGTTCCTTGATCCAGATTTGCTGGTCTTGCCGGGTCTTGTCCTGTTCCTTTACATGGGAAAGAGTAGCTGAGTAAACCTGGGCCAGTTCCGTTTCCAGTTTGGCCATATCGGGCGGGTAACACTGGCGTTGCCAGGCATCGTTCATGGGTTTTACACAGTTGGGATTCGGTACGAACGAACCGGATAGGGCAATGCCATCCGACATCGCGGACGCAGGAAGGGATTGCGCGATCGTGGTGGAAACCGCCCGCAATCGGTTTTCGTAAGCCCGCTTGATACAAGTCACATCCATGCAGGTGCTGCGCAGCTTGAGCCAAGCCTGATGCTCAGCCTTGAGGATGGTCGGATCTGGGGATTTCAACGCAACGGCATACGCCGCCGCCAAGGCTTCATCCAGCTTTGAGAGTTCCTCGTTGGCGCAGATCAGCTTCTCGATCTTCGTGCGCGCCTTTGCGCAATCGAAGCTCGCTGCCTGAACCTGGCTGATCGCCAGAAACGCCACCAGCCCAATCCATCGTTTCATCATGCTTTTTCATCCCTTGTGGATCACCCGGAATACTTGGTTCCGGACATTTGCATCTGGTTATTTTGTACCGGCAGAGTAAGCGACCTGCTTCATCCGCACAATCTGTCGAAAGTAATAGGCTTTCCGCCTTGTTGCAGTGCGTCGCGTGGCGGCGTTGAGGCGACGCTGGAGTTCATACCGGTGTAAGCGATGACGATTTCGCCGGTGGCGGTGTTTTGGTAGGCGCGGGCGCTGAAGCCGGTGAGGTCGTTGATGCGGTCATCGCCTAGCTTTTCCCAACCTTCTGGGATGGGGATGATGTTCTTCTCGTGGGTTACCAAGTCTTTTACTGCGTAGGCGTTGGAAGGCATCTGGGCGTATTCGATGCTGCTGGTCATGGTGTGTTACCTCCTTGGTTGTGTTGTGGGCAGAAATTCGGGGTGGGGGTGAGAAAGACTTCTGGGGTATTGGTAGTTCGAACGCCGCCCCTCTGGCGCTCACAAGCGTCGTGCATACTTGGATAATCGGTCTGGCTTTGAATCCTTCCTTTGGTCCGTCTCATGGCGCCGTAAATGCCGTCCCGCTTTTCCTTCTCGGACTGCGTGACTAGGCCGCGCGCGTCGTCCTCGGGCTTCTTGCCCCAGGGGTTTTGTAGCAAGTTGGTGCGGCGGATTTCCTGGGGGAATGCCTCGTAGGGAATCTTCTTCCAGCCGCCGTCTTCCCAGACGAAGTAGATAGAGTTGGTGGTTGGGTAGTCGTGAAACATGCACTCTTCCGGGCCGCTGATCGGCACCTTGACGTAGGCCTTGCCATCGACGATCTCTAGAATTTCCGGCTGGTACCGGGGACCGCCCTTGGACTTCCAGTACAACCCCATGGGCGGGTAACAGAACTCGTAGGAGCGGGTGATGCCGCGCTTGTTCATGCCATTGATAGGAAAGCCGTCGCCGCTTTTGACCTCGCGCCGCTTGATGACGATGACATTGCCATCGTGCAGGGGGACTTCTTCATCCCAGACCAGGGCGGTGGCACCGATGTCGGAGAAGGCCTGTTCCAATGCTTTGCCGATCTGCCGGGATTTTTCGATCTGGTCGCACGCGCTCAAGAGCGGAATGAAGAGCAAAGCCATCAGGGCGAGACGCGGGTATTGTTGCGAGGCAGACAAGCTTTGCCCTGCGGTTTGCTGGGCAATGCGTTCCTTACGTAACCATCCCACGCGCAAAGCCACCGCCTGAAGTTGGCGGAACCTCAGGCAGGCGACCTGCCACAACCTTGGTTTCTTCATGCTTTCCCTTTCCCTTTGCGTCGGCCGGAATGCTTTGTTCCGGACGATTGGTTATGGGTGTTTCTACCGGCTGATTAGGCGACCCGGTTCATCCGCTTCAACGAATCGCACCTGCCCAACAGCCTGCTGGAGTGCATCAACCACAAAACCCAGCACGCCAAACGTCGCGCTCGCGGATACCGCAACATCCAGAACTTCACCAACATGGCGTACTTCCTCTGCGGAAAATTGGACTTCTCGTTCGCTTGTCGGAAACCGCTATGCGCGGGCTTACCCGCTCAATTTCATATCGAGCAGCTTTTCTTGCCCGCTAGGCTCCAAGGGGGTTACCCTTTGTCAGACTGCTGTTGGTCTGACCCATTTTGAATAGAATCTAAATGCACTGTGTGACAACCGAACTTTCTGTGCATGTCTCAAAAATGAGCATTTCTGCTCAGGCCGCTCCAGATTCACCCCCCTCGTGCGCCATGGTCGACACTGTCGCCGAATCCAGTCAAGTCCTGAACACCTGTCGCTGTTCGGCGACAGTGACTCCCCCTTTGTTTTCAAGCAAGTGTCTGGATCAAGGTGCAAGACTGTCGCTGGCAGGCGACAGTCTTGCACCTGTCTAAAACCGGTTGAATCCAATAACTTATTGAAAATAATAAGAAAATAAAGTTGGCACGATGTCTGCTAAAGATGCTTGGGCATTGAAGTCCAGGTTCTCAACTTTAACGGGAGTAGATCATGCAAAAAGTTAGCAGGATGATGGAAAGCGCACTGGTATTGACGACATTGACCATTCTGGCTTGGGGTGCAACCTCGGCGCAGGCGGCGGTGGTCGACGCCACCACGGACAACTTCAAACAGCTTGACGCGGATAGCGACGGCTATGTGACCGCCGCTGAAGCGGTCAGGGCCGAGCTCTCGTCGGAAGCCTTCCTGGCGGCGGATCGCGATCAAGACGGCAAGCTGAGCCTGGAAGAATTCGCGTCGGCAGGCATGGGGGCGGAGAAAACCAGTCAGCGCTGAATGTTGCGGTGAATCACATCATTAGGTTGGGGAGAGATGAAAAAACAATCAGCATTTTCAATGTGGATAGGCGTGCTGATGCTGTCGGCGGGCTCAACCGGCAGCGTTCCGGCCGATGCCGCGGTATTGGAGACGATGGGGCCGACTAACCCGGGGGCAGCCCGGATAGCGGTCAGTATCGCAGGCAAATCGGTTCAGACCGGTGCATTCAATACCCCGGGTGTCGGTTATCGAGTCGAGGCGGGTCACTACAGCAGCAAAACAGCCCGTTTCAACGGCCGCTCAACCGCAGTCCCGCAAGCTCGGACCTGGGCTTTGATACCCGTCGGTCTGGGCCTGATCGGTCTCACTTTGAGGCAGCGTAAGTTGTCTTTACTTCGGGCCGGTCAGGACTGAAGCCAATTCCAAGGCTGGGATTTGGGGGGGCGCAATGCCCCCCCTTTTTTTGTTTCAGCACATCAACTTGCGGCAACTCGTTACAAATCAGCATGTATTCGTGGGCTTTGCGGATGCAGCCCGCGGCAGTGTGTCGCTTTCTCGTTGCGGCGTTGGCCGGAGCAGTGCGGAAAATGCTGATTTCAAGTTAGCCGAACCGCGCCCGCAGACTCTCCAGGGTTTCCGGTTCGCCGCGCACGCGGAAGAACGCCCCGTCTGCATCGGCACGCTCCGCAATGACCTCGCAGCGCGCGAATATTTCGCCGCGCAGTTGCTGCGCCGACCAGGGCAGAAACAGCTCGGCCTCGACCAGATCGCGCTGGAAAAATGCCACGATGGCCTGGTGCAATTTCGCGATATCGTGCGGTCGGCGCGCGCTCATCACGATGCAATCCGGATAATTGGCGCGCAGCATCGCCTCGCATTCGGCTTGCGCCGCCGCGTCGCCGACATGATCGATCTTGTTGAACACGCGGAAGCGCGGCACGTCCTGCGCATTGATCTCGGCGAGGACGGCGTCGGTGGTTTCGAGTTGCCGCTCGTAGCCGGCATCGCTGGCGTCGATGACGTGCAGCAACAACGCGGCATCCAGCGCCTCTTCCAGCGTCGACTTGAATGACGCGACCAGGCCGTGCGGCAGATTCTTGATGAAGCCGACCGTGTCGCTGATCAGCACCCGCGGAATGCTCTCCGGATGCAGGCTGCGCACGGTGGTGTCGAGCGTCGCGAACAGCTTGTCGGCAACCAGCACCTCGCTGCCGGTCAGCGCCCGCATCAGCGTCGATTTGCCGGCGTTGGTGTAGCCGACCAGCGCCACGCTGGCCAGGCTCTGGTTCGCCAGCCGTCGCGCGCGCTGAGTCTTGCGCTCCAGTTCCAGCGCAACGATTTCCTTCTGTAGTTCGGAGATGCGATCGCGATTCTTGCGTTTATCCAGTTCGGTGTGCGACTCGCCGGCGCCGCGTCCGCCAACACCGCTGCGCTGCCGGCCCTGCGGCCCGGCGAGCTTCGCCGCCTCGCGCAGACGCGGCGCCAGATAACCCAGACGGGCGATCTCGACCTGCGCCCGGGCGGCCGGAGAACGCGCGTTGCGGTGGAAAATTTCGAGGATGACCATGGTCCGATCCATCACCTGGCAACCGACTTCCTTCTCCAGATTGCGCGCCTGCGATGGGGTGATTTCATGGTCGACCAGGATCACGTCGATCGGCACGGCCGACACTTCGGCGTCAGCCTCGATTTCCGCCTCGGCGAGCGTGGCTTCGTCGGCGGTCAGGTTGTTGACATAGTGGCGTATCTCCTGCCGCTTGCCGACGCCCATATACGCCGCCTTGTCGAAACCGGTGCGTTTTTGCACGAAGGTGCGGGTGACCTTGAATCCCAGCGTCTTCGCCAATTCGCGCAGTTCGGCCAGCGACGCCTGGAATTCCGCGTCGTTCACCCCCGGCAACTGCACCGCCGCCGCGATGGCATATCGGGTTTTGTCCTGATCATCTCTTTGCATACGGCTTGGGTTTCTGTTGGCTGGGCGAGGACGGATAGTACTCGGCAAGTGGAATGGCGCCGATGATTCCAAAGTTCGACAGGCATCTGGGCAGCGCCGGCTCAGTCCTCCAGCGACAGATCGAACACTTCGCGCAACACGCTTGCGAGTTGATCCGGCGGCACTGTTCGCACGGTCGTTTCATCGCCCACCGCCGTTTTCAGCCGGTCGCCGAACAGGATGACGCGGCCCTCCGGCGTTTGCCGCATGACGATCAGTGATTTCACGAACAACGTGTCCGGATGCGTCGAGTTGAGCCAGTTGGCGGGCAGGAAGTCGATCCACTCGTGCTGCGACAGATCGAAGCAATACTGGTTTGCCCAGTCACCGTCGACTCGCGCGCGCAACTGGAATTCGTGTTGGTTCGGTTTGAACAGTTGAAAGGTGTCGCAATCCTGGCGCACCTCGCCGGTCTCGTTCAGGCGCATCGGCGCGCGTATGCCGTAGCTGCCGAAGCCGACGTCGCACAGCCATTCCTCGCCGTCGATTCGGGCCAGTATCGCCATGTGCGTGCGCGGCCGCCGTGCCGGGTAGGTCATCGGCCGGCAACCGACGAAACGGAAAGGCACGCCCAGCGCGCTCAGCGCCATCGCGAACAGGCCGTTGACCTCATAGCAATAGCCGCCGCGCCGGCGTGCCACGATCTTGTCGACGATGTCTTCCAACGCCAGCGAGATGCGTTTGCCGGCCTGCACGTCGAGGTTCTCGAACGGCACGGCGCACAATTGGCGGCGCATGATTTCAGTGACGCAATCGAGATCGGGGCGTGCCGCGCCGGTGTATGCAATGCGCTCGAAGTAGCGCTGGAGATCGAAGTTTTCGGCGTGCATGGCGTGGTCAGTTGGATGCCCGGGACGAGATATTGGTCATCGTCGGTTCGGCTGGGTCAGTTAACGGTGGCGTGGCCGCGATTTCGGCCAGATTCCGCTTGCGCTCGGCGGTGTACGCCCACCACGGCTGCGCCGGATCGCCGGCCATGAATCGGGTCACGGACAGGAACACGTCGATCACGCAGGGGTCGTGGCGCATCCCGGTGCGCACGCAGAGTTCCTCGTACAGTGCGTAGGCGTCCCGTCCGATCAGGTCGGCCGGGGTTCGAATGTCCAACAGGTTCAGGTCGCGGGTCATCGCCGGACCGATATTGGGCAGGTCTTGCAGGCGCGCCAACTGGTCACGCCGGACGCGCGCGGGGTTCATGCCGCCGGTTCCAGCTCTATCGCCCGCCGGACGTAGTCGGCCAGGTGTTTGTTCGCGATGTCGGCGGCATTGCGCAGCTTGATGTGCCGCCGGAACTTGCCCTGGCCTTCGAGCACGCCGCGCGGATCGTCCAGTTCGCGGCCGCGCCCGAATTCGACGGAGACATGCTCGGCATAGGCGAACACACCGCAACACTGGGTTGGCGCGGAAAACATGATGCCGCCGTACATCACCCGTTCGGCGGCATCCGGCGCGACCGCAAAAATCGCCTGTCGGATTGCCAGCACCAGCGCGTGCCGGTCCGGGTTGGCGAGTTCAAGATCGCCTAGGAGCCTGTCGGACTTTGGAATCGTCGGCTGCAAATCGACCGCAGCGGATCCTTTTTCACCGGCTTCTTGCCCCATGGAACAACCATGCGGCGGCGAATCCGGCAAAAAATGGCCTCGCTGGGGCCGATTTTCGCTATCGACGACCAAA
>JAGUXX010000301.1 GCA_020061585.1 Betaproteobacteria bacterium
TCCAGCAGCGCCAGCCAGCGCTCGTTGAACTGGCGGATCGGCTTCACCGGCACGGCATGCGCGTCGGCGCCGGGCACATTGCCCAGCTTCGGCGTCGAGCCGATGTTGATCGACAGCGCGTCGTAGGCCACCGGCGGACGCGCGCGGCAGATGACTTCCCGCGTCACCCGATCGATGCCGATGACGGCATCGCGGTAATAGCGCGCGCCGGCGAATTCGGCCAGGCGGCGAACGTCGATATGCACGTCGTCGCAACTGTAATGGCCGGCGATGTAGCCGGGCAGCATGCCGGAATACGGCGTGTCGGTATCGGTGCAGATCAGCGTCAGACGCGCGCCGGGCAAAGGGTTCATCGCCCACATGCGCAGCACCACGGCATGGCTGTGGCCGCCGCCGATCAGAACAATGTCGCGTACCACGGGTGTTTCAGACGCTTGCATTCAACATTCCAGTAAATCGTTCACAACACGTTCCAGCGCGGCGCGCTCGCTCGCCGGCTCGAACAACGGCGCGCGCAAGCGGCACTGGGCCAGCAGGCGGCGCAAGAAATCGGCATCTTGCCGGCAGCGCAACAGCAGATCGGCCAGCGCCGGGGCGTCGTTCCAGGCGTAATAGCCGGCATAATCCTCGCCCAGCATACCGACGTTGCCGTCCACCCGCGCCGCCAACACCGGCGTGCCGCTGGCGACGGCTTCCATGATGACATGCGCGCCGCCTTCCATGCGGCTGGCGTGGATCAGAACGTGCGCGCGCTGGATGTGTCGCCGCGCGGTTTCATGTGGCAAACCGCCCAGCCAACGGTAGTTCGGCGCCGCCAGCATGGTCGCTTGCGCCGCGTCGGCCAGCGCCGGGTCGAGGCCGGCGCCGATGTGATCTAGCAGGATGTCGGGGCGGCTTGCCAACAAGCGTGCCGCCGCGAACAGCGTCTCGGGCGATTTTTCCTCGCGCAGATGGCCGACCATCACCGCGCGCAAATGCCGGCCTGACTTTTCCAGGATCTGCCGTGACGAGGTGGATTGATAGATCACCCGCGCCTTGCCGCGTACCTCGGCCGGCAACGCTTCGGGCGCTTTCTCCTGCAACGTGATCAGGATTTGCGCCCGTTGCAGCGAATCTTGCGCGGCGGCGTCGAACTGGATATCGCGATACAGATCGGTGCCGGTCAAGGTCACCGCCAGGCCGCGCCCCGGATATTCGGTGGCCCAGGCGGCGATCGACGCCGCCGAGCGCCGCGCGTGCAAGGCGATCATCAACTGATCGCCGGCCGCCCGCGCATCCGGCCAGGCGGCGACGATGCGCGCTTTGCAGCATTGCGCCAGATACCGTTGCCAACGCCAGGCGGTTTTCCAGTTGCCGTTGTTGGCGGCACGCAAGGCTGGCGTGACAATCACCACTTGCGGTTTGACCGATACCCTAGCCATGACTGACTTTCCGAACGCCCCCAGCATTGCCGCCCGCCAGGGTGGCCGCGATATCCTCGCCGCCGCGCTGCGCGACAGCCGCGCCCGCACGCTGGCCTTGCAGGATGCCTATGTCGCCGCGCTTGGCGCAGCGCTGGTGGTGCCGTATTCGCCGCAACTCAATCCGCCGCTGTGGGAGGCCGGGCATATCGGCTGGTTTCAGGATTACTGGATCGCGCGCAACCCGCAACGCGACCTGGGCAGCGCCGCCGACCCGCGTCAGGCACGGCCGCCCGGTCGCTTGGCGGATGCCGACATACTGTACAACTCCAGCGACGTTGAACACGCCACGCGCTGGCAACTGCCGCTGCCGAATCTCGCCGCCACGCGCGCCTATCTGGCGGCCGGCCTGGACGACACGCTGAATTTGCTGGCCTGCGCGCCGGAAACCGATGTCGGCCTCTACTTCTATCGCCTGGTGCTGTTCCACGAGGACATGCATGCCGAGGCGGCCACCTACATGGCGCAGGCGCTGGAGATTCCGCTGCCGGCGGCGCTGTACCGGGAAGCGCCGGCTTTGCCGGAAAACCAGGCCCTGGCGCTGCCGGGTCAAACCTGGACGCTGGGCTATGTCGAACCCGGCTTTGCCTTCGACAACGAACTCGCCGCGCATCCCGTCGAAGTAGCCGCGTTCGAGATCGACAGCCAGGTGCTCAGTTGGCGGCGCTATCTGGCGGCGGTCGAAGCCGGCGCGGTGGTCATGCCGCGCTATCTGCGACGCCAGGGTGAGGACTGGCAAATGCGGCATTTCGGCGACTGGCGCGCGGTGAATCTGGATCAGCCCGCCGTGCATCTGACCTGGCATGAAGCCGATGCCTGGTGCCGCTGGGCCGGACGCCGGCTGCCCAGCGAAGCGGAATGGGAAATCGCCGCGCTGACCCGGCCGGAATTCGACTGGGGCGGCGTCTGGGAATGGACCGCCAGCCGCTTCCTGCCCTACCCCGGCTTCGTCGCGCATGCCTACCGCGACTATTCGGCGCCGTGGTTCGGCGACCGCTACGTGCTGCGCGGCGCCAGCAGCGCCACCGCGCCGCGCCTGGGGCATCCGCGCTATCGCAACTTCTTCCGGGCGGAGCGCAACGACGTTCATAACGGCTTTCGCAGCTGCGCGCTGTGACTCATCACGCAAAGGCCGCGAACACCGCGAACCAGTCGCGTTCATCACGCCACTGGCGCACCTGCCTGAAGCCGGCCTGGCGCAGCAGATCGGCGAAATCGTCGGGCCGCCATTTGCAGGAATTCTCGCTGTGAATGCGTTCGCCGACGCTGAACTGGCGCGATCCGCCGGGCCAACTGACGCGGCAATCGCGCAGCGCTTCGAGATGCATTTCGATGCGCGATTCGGCGTGGTTGAACAGGCCGATGTGGCGCCAATCGGCAATATCGAAATCGGCGTCGATCAAGCGGTTGAGGTGCAGCAACAAGTTGCGGTTGAACGCCGCCGTGATGCCCAGCGCATCGTCGTAGGCCGGCACCAGCACCGCGTCCGGCTTGACCAGATCGACGCCGATCAACAGGTTGCCGCCCTGGCTGGCGGCATGCACCTGGCGCAGGAAGATCAGCGCTTCATGCGGCGTGAAATTGCCGATGCTGGAACCCGGATAGAACAGCGTGCGCGGTCCTGCGCCGACTTCCACCGGCAAGTTCAACGTATGCGAGAAATCCAGACCGATGCCGAGCATCCGCATCGCCGGATGCTCGTATTGCAGCCGGTCGAGCGACTCGCGCAGATAGTCGGCGGAAATATCGACGGCGACATAATGCCGCACCGCCAACGCCGCGAACAATCGCGCCGCCTTCTCGCAGTTGCCGGCGCCGAGGTCGACCAGCGTCGCCACCGGACCCAGCGCCTCCGCCATCTCGCCCAGATACTGGCGAAAGATCGCCGCCTCGGTGCGCGTCAGGTAATACTCGGGCAGTTCGGTGATCGCCGCGAACAGGCGCGAACCCAGCGCGTCATAGAGAAACTTGGGCGATAAAGCGGATTGCGGCGCGCCGAGTCCGGCGATCAGCTCAGCGCGTGTCGCCGCCGGGTCTTCATGCCCGAGCTGGATCAGGCGAGGCGTGTTCACCGGGCGGCTCCGGCGTCGGCTTCCGCGTCGGCTTCCGCGTTCCTCGCCGCCGCCACGGCATTGGCCAACTCTTCGCCAGATTGGTAATGCGGCACACGCAGCGCCAGGCGTTTGACGCGCTGAACAAAGCTGTTGCGGCCGGCAATTTCATCCGTCCAGTATTGCTTCGCCAGCGCCAGATTGTTGGCTTCATCCAGCTCGAACGCGTCCTTCGAGGCCTGGCCGCCAAAGATGTACAGCTTGCCGTCGATGATTTTCCAGGTATCGGCATCGCCGCCCCAGGGGATGCCGTAGGCGATGCCGTTGGCGCAGTAGCCGCCGAACTGCGGCAGATATTTCGCCGGATCCCGCTCGAACAGCGCCTGGTGTTCGGCGCTGGCGAAGCGCAGGTCGATGCCTTCATGCCGGCTGCTGAATTCGGGCTTGCCGGGTTGGTAAGCGCCCTGGGTGAAATACGCCACCACATCGGCCCCTTTCAACAACAGATTGGCTGCCTCGCCTTCGGCGACGGCATTCACCGGGCGGTAGGCGCCGGAGGGATTTTGCGCCGACATGGGCCCACAACCGCTCAGCAACAACATCAATATGGGTACAAGGAACGCGAAACGGATCATCAGGACTTCTCCAGGGAAAGGGCGTTGATCGGCCAGACCGTGCTGACCGCGGGGTCTTGATGCATACAGACGCTGCGCCAACCGAGGAGTTCGCTGGCCCGCGCGCAGCGTTCGCGCAGATCCACTGCATCGCGACCGCCCAAGTGCAGAATGCCATAGCGGTAACTGCCCAGCCATTTGAAATCACGCGCGATCTGGCCGGGCGTCTTGGCGTAATGGAACAGCAGCGCATCCGGGAACGCTCGCGCCAGCGCGCGCTCCCGCGCCGCGCCGGGAATGGCGGGCCGCGCCGCCGGGTCGAAACTGCGATAGACGAAACTGGCGGCGATACCCGCCGTCGGCCGCGCGCGCGGCAGCAAGGCCGGGTCGCGACCATGCGCCAGTTCCAGCGCGACACGATGCGGATCGATGCCGTCGACACGTTGATACAGGTCGGAAAACTGCGCCGCCATGCGCGGGTTGAATTCGATCACGGTCAGCCGATCAGTCGCCGCGTCATAGAAGAACTCCATGTTGAACAGGCCATGATCGAATCCCGCCGCGTCGAGAAAACGCCGCGCCACGTCCAGCGCCCGCGCCCGCCCGGCATCCGGCAGCCCGCACGGATAGACAAAACGCATGAAGGCCTGGGTGCCGGGATACATCACCGACTCGACGATGCCCAGCGGCCGCAGCTCGCCGTTGTAGTAGTAGCCGTCGAGGTTGTATTGCGCCGCCATCACCGGCTGTTCCAGCAACATCCGATGCGCGCTGCCGGCTTGCGGCAGACGCTTGCGGGCAACCCGCTCGAAGGGTTCCACCAGATGCCGGATGACCCACAATTCCGACCAACTGAACCGGGTCAGCGCGGCCAGTTCGGCGCGGTTGTGCACCACGCGCGCCAGCACCGAGAACGCCGCTTTGACCGGTTTGACAAACACCGGGTAGCTCAGGCCATCGGGTATCGGCTCGCCGTACAGCGCCGGCAACAATTCGAAACCGGTATTCGCCTCCGGCGCGACCGCCTGCAACAGCCGCCGCGCCTGCAGCTTGTGCTGGCAGATCAGCACCGCATCGACCGGCGTGCCCGGCCAACCCATGCGTTCGGCCAGCAAGGCCGCCGCCAGCGCGCCGAACTGCTCGTGATTCGATACCACCGCGCGCCAGCCTTTGCGCCTCGCCTGACGCGCCAGACCGGCAACGAAGCGTTCCAGGTCGAAGCTGACCAGGCGGGCATTGCTGGGGAAGTTGAACAGATCGAAGCCGGCGCCGCACAGCGCGAAGTCACGCTGCCAGCGAGCGAAGCCGGCGCGATCCCAGTCGTAATTGAATAACACCAGCGTGGCGGGAGATGACATGACCGACCTGGGCCTGAAAAGCCCTCATTCAACCCGAAAAGGCGAATTCGAACCAGTCGGATCGGTTGACCGCATCAACCCGGGGTCGCATATTGTTCATTCCCTGCGCCAGGCAGCCCCGTTTGAGTCAGCATGACCGTTCGGCGCGAACACCAGCGTTCCATCGAACGCTACCGCCAGCATGCCGCGCGTTACGACGCATCGGCGCGGTTCACCACGCCGCTGCGGCGACGCGCCATCGCCTTGCTGGACTTGCAGCCGGGCGAGATTGTGCTCGATGTCGCCGGCGGCTGTGGCCAACATCATGCGGCAACTGCGGCCCGGAGCGCGGATCGCCATCGACGGCATGAAATTCTTTCCCTGGTGGACCGGTCCGCTGAACCTGCTGGCCTGGCTGAAGAATCGCCCTTACAACGCCCGTCCGGGCGATCTCTGGCAGCCCTGGGACATCGTCGCCGGCCATTGCGACACGTTCACCTGGCAGTCCACGCAATTCGGCATGGGCTACATAGGGCGCGGCATCAAGCGTTAAGCGCCAAGCGTCGCGGCTTAGGCAACTCGACGTCGGTTGCCGCCCTAGTGTGGTGTTGCACGCTATCCAGCCCATAAAACGGCGGCTTTTTCCGCCATGCGTCGTTGCGGCCCCTTGCCGTATACCCCATACGGCTGCGGGTCCACGCCTAGCCTGGCGGAAAAATCCATCCGTTTTATTTGCACCGGCAAGCGTGCAACACCACACTAGCGAAAGTCGAAAAATTTGACACAGCCTTGGCGGATCCGCCTGGATGGCAACCTGATCGTTTGTGGATGGGTCGAAAAGTACCCATGCAATCATCAGGATAGGATCGCCAGCGGCAGCCGCACCGGTTACAGGCACAAGAATTGCTATATTTTCATTGCACAAATAGCTTAACTGACCAAAGGTTACCGTGATGAAAATCCCCAATAAATCATTCGGAATCGGTGCCGGCCTTGCGCTGGGCATGCTGCTCGGCGTGAATAGTGCCGCATTCGCGGCTGACTGCTATGTCACGACTTCGACCAATCCCGACGCCTACATCACCGGCGCGCGCGGCGGCGACGAAGGTATCGGTGGCGACAACGCGGCCAATACCGGTCGATATTCGGCGAGCGCCGATTGCGGTCTCGGCATCGACGTCAACTCCAGCGTATCGAATGTCGCCGGCTTCGGCGGCGTTGAGTACTGGGACTTTTACGGCAAGTACGACGCCTCGGGCAATGAAGGCAGCACTGCCGGCTGGTCCGTGACCGGTTACAGCGACGACCCGACCGGCACCTGGTCGATCGACAGCAGCCAGTTCACCGATGGCACGCAATTCCTGCTGGTGCTCAAGGATGGCGTGAATGCCAACGAGCCAGACTACGACAACACCATGTGGGTATGGTTCATCATCGGTCCGGACACCGGCAGCGACATGAACGGTACTTGGTCGATGTACAGCAACCGTGAAAACTCCCATGTCAGCCTGTATACCGTCGCCGGTAACGTGACCACCGGTCACGGCGTACCCGAGCCGAACGTGCTGATGCTGCTGGGCGCGGGTTTGATCGGTCTGGGTTACGCGCGCCACCGCAACCGGAAAAGCTGACCCGGGCGGGATCCCTGGCAGCTTGTCCCCGCCTGGATGTTCCAGGTTGATCGTCAGGCCGGCCGAGGCGAGATCGAAAATTTGCTCCGTACCGTTTCAGTTCAATGACTGAATCTCGGCCTTTGCCGGAACATTTTTCGGCGCCGCGGCAATGTCATGCCGCGTTCGGCGGAATCAATCGCTGTCCCGCAACAACGCCAGGGCCTGGTCATACTCGGGAAAGGTATTGCCGAGCGCCGTGGCCGCCCGCAATTCTATTCTGGCGGCCTCCCGGTTGTTGGCGCGCGACAAGGCCACCGCGAAGTGATAGCGCAATGTTCCGGCATTTGGCGCGGCTTCGCTGGCTCGCCTGAGCAATTCGAGGGCGCGCGGCAACTGCCCTTGTTCGAGCAGTATCCAGCCCAGGGTATCCTGTAGATAAGGATTGTCACTGGCCAGCTTGAGGGCTCGCTCGGCGGTGTCCAAGGCACGCGGATCCTTTTCCCGCTGATACAGATTGGCCAGGTTGTTCAATGCGGCGGCCTGATTCGGCGCGGCGCGCAGCACCGCCTCGAACAGCGCGATGGCTCTGCGGTTTTCGCCGGCGCGCATGTAGGACTCGGCGGCGCCGAGTCGTACGCGATTATCCTGGGCATATTTGCCCAACCACTCGGCCAACTCCGCGTCGGCTTGGGCGAAGGCGCCCGATTCGACCAGGACGCGATGCATCAGCACAAACACTTCCGAACCACCGCCAAGGTCCAGCGCCTTGCGATAGGCAACGACGGCTTCGGCGTACCGACCATCTCCAAGTAGAATTTCCGCTTCCCGCCGGTATCCCAGCGAGCCGATGGACTCCAGCGCCTGCATCCGCCGAGCGCCGGCGATCGCCTCGCGCCGCCGGCCTTCGGCAAGGTCGAGTTGAATCAGGCTGTCCAGCGCCGCGACGAAATCGGGCCGCAGTTCAAGCGCCCGTTCCAGGCTGGCGCGCGCTGAAGTGGGACGCCGCGCGGCCAATTGAGCCCGCGCCATGCCGTGATGAGCTTCCGGCAAATGTGGCGAGGCGCCGACCAGCAGGGTAAAGGTGTCCATTGCCGCGATATCGTTGCCTGTCGCCAATTGCGTGCGACCCAGCAGCAACAGGACTTCCGGATTCTTCGGATCACGCCGATAGCCTTCCTGAGCCAGTTCCAGCGCCGCGGAATGATTCCGCGTGTCAAGATAGTGGCGAATCAGCTTGGTCCTGGCGGCCAACGAACCGCGGCCAACCTGGTTCGCGCGCTCCAGCCATTTGACGTAATCGTCGAAATTTTTCTCCTGTGCCGCCAGATCGGCCAGCGCCAGCATCGCGGGCTGGTAGTCGGGCTGGCGCTGGAGCGCCCCGGCCAGATGTTTTCTGGCTTCGTCCAGCTTGTTTTCCCGCTGCTCCAGTCGCGCCAGACTCAATACCGCGGGCAGGAAATTCGGATCGATCGACAAAGCCTTTTCCAGCGCCTTCCGGGCGGCGACCGAATCACCCTTGCCCGACATCGCCTGCGCGCGCAGATTATGGATCAGCGGATTCGCGGGAGACTGCTTCTCCCATGCGGACAATACCTTGAGCGCTTGATCATAGGACTTGTTTTCGACATACAAAGACGCCAGCGCCTGATGCGCCGAACCGGCATCCGGAGTCAGGCTGGCCGCCTGTTCCATGTCGGCGTAGGCCTGTTGCATCTGTCCCAGCGCTTGATGACCGCGAGCCTTGATGGTCTTGATCGCCGGATTGGTCGGTTCCTTCGCGGCGGCCGTCCGCAAGTAGGCCATGGCCTTGGCGTAATCACGTCGGGCCAGGTGGGTTTCACCCAGCAGGCCGAGCAGACGGACATCTTCGCCGTGCGCCGCGACAAGCACGCGCAGAACCGCCAGGGCGGCTTCGGTTTCGTTGAATTTGAGCAGGCTGGCGGCCAGTATCTTTCCGGCTTCGAGATGATCGGCGCGCTGGTTGATGATGGCCTGGGCCATTTTCCGGCTTTGCTCATAATCGCCCAGCGCAAAACTGATTCTGGCGTGCAGCAACTGACTGGCCTGATGCTCGGGCACGATCCTGATCAATTGCTGACTTGCGGTATGGGCTTCCCGCAGCCGGCCACGCAAAAATTCGATATTGGCGCGCGCATACCGGACCATGGCCACGTTCGGCGCATGCTTTTCCGCCGCCGCGATGATCTCCGCCGCCGCCTCAAGATCACCAGCCTGCTGCCGCATCGTGGCGATCGAAACATAGGCGACGAACTCGCGCGGATTCAGCTCGATGATACGGCGGTAGATTTCCATCGCCGCCGCCTGTTGTCCGGCTTCACGTTTCAGAATGGCCTTCATGTAAAGCCCGTCGATGAAATCGCCCTGCTTGGCCAACGCCGATTCGATCAGTCTCGCGGCTTCCTGGCGATCGCCTCGGGACAACGCCAACGCCGAGCGGGTCAACAACAAATCAGGATGAGCCGCGTCGGCAACCCCGGCCATGGTCAACGCGACCTGCGCGGAAGCAGCATTGCCCAGAGCATGAAACGCCATGGCCCGGGCGCTGTGCAGCGTCGCCAAGGTTGCCGGAGCCAGCCCGGTTTCGGGAAACGCAAGATCGATGACGTCCTGAAACTTGCCTTGCTTGAGCAGCGCCTTGACCAGGTCGGGGATGATGCTGTCATCCGTTTGCCCCAGTTTCCGGGCTTCGATCAGTTCCTTCTCCGCATCCGCGAGCGATCCGAGGGCGAGATAGGTCCGCCCCAGCAACTGCCGGGCTTGCGCATGACCAGGCTGCTGTTTCAGGACATTCTTCAGGTCGACGATGGCGGATGCATATTCCGCCCGATCAAAGGCAGCCCGGCCTCGATCGAGACTGGCCTGTAGTTCGGCTTCGCCGCCGCAGCCGGCGACCAGCAACACGAACAGCACGCAAACCCACGCGGTTTTCAGACTATGGCAAAGGAGCATGTTGCAAGTGAAGGAATGCCAATTTTTGACAAACGCGAAAATTCGAGCAGCACCCAACTCAGACAGCAACAAGGTTGCCCGGCGCGGACAAGTATCACGGGCCTGCCTGACGCCGTCAATCCAGGATGGCCTGGCGAGATGTCCGCGCGGTCGCATAGGTCACGATATCGAGCAGCGCCGAAGGATGCTCGAACGGTTGCCGCATGATCACCGGCAAGACCGAAACGCGCGCCAGTCGCTGGCGATTGTGCAGATCCGCATCGCGCACCTGTTCGAACAATTCGCGCGTCGCGCCGATCAGCTTCGCCGAGGCCGAGGGCAGCGCGCCATCAGGCAACGCCGGCTGCGCGCGCATCGTCGCCAGCAGGGGGTGTCGTTCGCGTTGCCAGCCATCGGCGCTGTAAAAGCTTTGCCAGGCCTGTTTCGCCAGTTCATGCGTCAGGCCGCGCGCGCCGGTGTCGCGATACGCCGTGGCGTAGTGTTGCAGCCCGGCGACGATGTAGGCGTAGTCGTCCAGTTCCGCGTCGTCGAACAATTGCTGGCCGGCGCGGGTTTTGACCAGCCGGCCGTGTTTCAGCAGATGCTGTTCGATGTAGCGCCGCAACGCATGGGCCGCCGCGTCGAAACGCGGCACACCGCGCCCGGCCTGGCTGAATGCGCTGAGCGCCAGGCCGTTGAGCGCGGCGTTGATCTTGGTGTCGACCGGCACCTGCCGCTGCCGCCCGGTCTGTTTCAGCTTGACCAGGATGGCTTGCAGGCGCGCGCGCTCGGCGGCGGAAGGCGGGTCCAGCGCCATCGGCAAATGGCCGAGATCGAAGGGCGCCGGGGCATCGAGTCGCCAAAGCTTGCGCAACAGATCGTACTCGTCGGCGTTGAGCAACCGACGCAGCGCTTCCGGCCGCCAGAGATACGCGCCGCCCTCCTGGCCGCGCTTGTCCAGCGCCGAGGTGGCGGTATAGAAGCCGCCTTGCGGCGCGCGCAGGGTTTCCAGCAGGAAATCCAGCGTCTGGTGGGCGATCATCCGGTAATCGGGTCGCTTGAACAATTTGGCGGCGCGGGCGTAGATCGGCGCAAGTTGGGCATTGTCGGCGAGCATTTTTTCGAAATGCGGGGTGTGCCAGTCAGGATCGACGGTGTAGCGAAAAAATCCGCCGTTGACCGGATCGCGCAAACCGAAACGGGCCATCTGATCCAGCGTCAATTGCAGAAAATCGGCCAGCCAGGGCTCGGGACGCCGGGCGTGGATTTCCAGCAGACTGGCCAGATGCGGCGCCATGGGAAACTTGCTGACGCGCGAGAGGCCGCCTTGCAGGGTGTCGGCTTGTTGCCGGACGGCGGCCAGATAGTCGAGTTGCAGACGCCGCGCGACAGCCGCGGAAAGTTCGGGTTGCGGGCCCGACAGCCCGGGCGACGGGCGGATTTGCGCCGCTTCCCGCGCGGTCTGTTTGAACACCTCGGACTGATCGCGCCAGTTGGCCGCCAGACGGGTCAGCGTTGCCTTGAATTCGCCGGGCGGCTGATAGAGCACGGCATAGGCGGGATAACCCTCCGGTGTGACGAAGGCATTCAACGGCCAGCCGGCGACACCGTTGAGTTGTTGGGAGAATTCAATCAGCGCCGCGTCCAGCCCGGCATTGAGTTCGCGGTCCACCTTGACCGGAATGAAATGACGATTGAGCAGCGCGGCAATCGCCGGGTCGCGATAACTTTCCTGTTGCATGACATGACACCAGTGGCAGGAAAAATAGCCCAGCGACACGAACAACAGCTTGTTCTCGCGTTTCGCCCTGGCCACGGTCTCGGCATTCCATTCCCGCCAGGCCACCGGATCGGCGCCGTGCAGCGCCAGATACGGCGAGGCATGGCCGCGCAGGCGATTGTCCAGCGCGGCGGCAACCGACGCTGTAACCGACAACGCCAGCAACAGCCCGAAAAACAGCCTGTACCCGACCTGCATCGGCCAGTCCTCCAGAACGAACAAGGGGGCTGCTCAGCCCCCTTGTTCGATGATCAGCCAACCCGCATCACAGCGAGATGCCGGGATTGCCGTCCATGCCGATGATCTTCGGCTGGTACAGCTTGACGTTCTTGATCACCTTCTTGTCGCGCAGGTAGTCCGCCACCACATCCCAGACCGGCGTGCCCTGAACGCCCTCGGTGACCGAAGCCCAACCCGCCATCTTGTACTTCTTGTTCGGATCCACCGGTTTGCCCTTGATCATCAGGTCGCTGATCCGATGGCCGATGGTTGCCCCTGGACGCACGCTGTACTGGATACCACCGGTACGCACCATGTCGCCGCCCTGCTGGTAATACGGGTCGGCGTTGAACAGATTGTCGCAAACGTCTTCCATGATGTCCTTGATCTGGGCGCCGGTGAACGCGTTCAGCGTCGTTTGCGGATAGGTGATGGCCATCTGGTCCATCATCAGTTCGTAGGTAATCGGCTCGCCCGGCATGATGCTGGTACCCCAGCGCACGCCCGGCGAGAAGGCGGCGTCGGCGCCCTTGCCCTCGATCAGTGCCTGACAGATCACCTCGTCCCAAGTGCCGTTGAAGTTGCCGCGCCGGTACAAGGTTTCTTCATTGACCGCCAACACCTCGCTCAGCTTGGCTTCATAGGGCGCGCGAATCTTCTTGATCAGCGCCTCCATCTTCGGATCGGCGGCAAGGAAGTTGGAGAACACCGGCAGCAGACGGTATTTCCAGCCGACCACCTTGTCATGCTTCACATCGAAGTCCATGACGCCGAGGAACTTGCCGTTGGAACCGGCGTTGGTCACCAGCGTGGTGCCGCCATTGGGGGTCTTGACCGGCACCGGCTGATAGACGCCGTCATGGGTATGGCCGCCGAAAATCGCGTCAATGCCGTTGACCCGGCTGGCCATCTTCAGGTCGACGTCCATGCCGTTGTGCGACAGCACCACCACCACCTTGGCGCCCTTGGCGCGGGCTTCGTCGACAAACCCCTGCATGCTCTCGTCGCGGATGCCGTAGGACCAGTCCGGCACCATGTAGCGCGGGTTGGCGATCGGCGTGTAGGGGAAGGCCTGACCGATGATGGCGACCTGCACGCCATTCATCTGCTTCATCACATAAGGTTTGAACACCTGGTCGCCGAAATCGTTGGTGATGATGTTCTGGGCGACGAATTCGACGCCGTTCCTGGCGAAGTCGTTTTGCACCACTTCCATGACCCGATCGGCGCCGAAGGTGGCTTCCCAGTGCGGCGTCATGACGTCGACACCCAACGCGATACAGGCATCGACCATGTCCTGAGCCTTGGTCCACAGCGAGGTGGCGGAACCCTGCCAGGTGTCGCCGCCATCCAGCAGCAAGGCGCCGGGACGCGAAGCGCGCATCTTGTCGACCAGCGTTTTCAGATGCGCGAAACCGCCAACCCGGCCGTAGGCCTTGGACGCGGTATCGAAATCGATATAGGTGAAAGCGGCCGCGTCGGCGGTGCCGGGCTTGACGCCGTAATGCTTGAGAAACTTGTCGCCGACCAGGTGCGGCACCTTGCCATTCGACGCGCCGACGCCGAGGTTGACATTGGGCTCGCGGAACCACACAGGCTTCAATTGAGCATGACAGTCGGTGAAGTGCAAGAAAGACACATTCCCGCTCGCCGGCATGTCGTAAAAGTGGGCGGGCAGATTGCCGGCCAGCACGGACTTGCTATCCAGCACCAGGCCGGAAGCGGCGGCGGCGGCGAGGACTTGCAGAAATTCACGGCGACTCATGGACATCGATGTTTCTCCTGGTGGATTAGAACAATGTTGTTATGCGTGGTGCCGCGCATTCAATTGAGACAGTCGTTTGCGCGGCAGGCGGCATTCTTGCGGGGCTTGGGCGCGCGGTAAATGGTAGTGATGAGCCAATACCATTGGTTCAATCCGCTGCTTGGCGAGCCAACCGGCGCTTACTTGCGAAAAACCGCGGCCCGCAGCGGCAGGCCATTGGAAAGATAGGACAGGAAATACTCCAGGTTGTCATAGCGCGTGCCGCCAGCCTGGTCCGGCACATGTCGCACATCGCGATGACAGCGCTCGAAACGCTTTTGCAGCGTCACCAGGCGGTCGCCGCCGATGAACACCGGCCAGTGCGTCGCCTGACCGATCACGGGAGACAGTATCTCCGAGCGCAGTCGATTGCCGACATGGTCGATATGGCAGTTGGCGCAGGAGAAGTTCAACTGGCCGGCGCGGCGGAAAAAGGTATTTTTACCATCTTCGTAAGCGCGCAGAGCCGCCTCGCTGTCGACCTTGATGTTCATCCGCATGCCATTCGACAGGCCGCGCACGTGTGCCGTCAGCCGTCCCATGGTAGCGGGATCACCATATTCGTAAGGGGCTTCGCCATTGGCGACGCGACAGTCGTTGAGCAAGCTTTCCAGCGTCACCACGCGCGACTTGAGCGGATCGAACAAGGGGTAATTTCCGGCGATCATCCGGCCGCCATCGGGCAGGCAATCGGCATAGGTCTTGCCGTTCGCGAACGGGGTAAGCCAAAGCCCTTCGGCCATTTCCAGCTCGCCGGCGAAAGGCGGAAATTGCATGATGCTGTCGTACTGCGCCATCGAATCCGGATCGAAGGCGAGCGCGCCATGCACAAAGTCCTCGGTTGCCAGATCCGGAAAAGCGGCTTTGAATTGCTCGATCAGCTTGACGCGATCCTGCTCGGGACCGGCGACGGCCATCGATATGCCGAGCAGCAAGGCCAGGCCAGCCAATGCGGTGAATACTGTTTTCATGCCGTTCTCATGCAAAAAGCCGGCATCCAGTCGCAACTGAAAGCCGGCCCGTAGCGTCCTGGTCAGGACACAAGCGACACTCGATCAGCCGATGGCGGCTTCAGCGGAGTTCTTGTCACCGGTGTTGTCCACCCAGTTGACGACAACCTTGTCGCCCTTCTTGGCGCCCTTGACCTTGAACGCCAGGTAGGGGTTCTTGGAAATGCCGCCGCCCCAC
>JAGUXX010000153.1 GCA_020061585.1 Betaproteobacteria bacterium
CGCTGCGAGGCGACGGCCGCCGCCGCCGCACCGCTCGCCTTGGCGGCGGCATCGGTGTCCTCCAGCAAGGCGAGCAACTGTCCCGCCTTGACGCTGTCACCCTGATCCACCTGAAGCGCCTTCAGGATGCCGGTGACGCGGGTGCTGACCGTGACCTGGATGCGGGACGCCACCGCGCCGGGGCCGCGCACTTCGAGCGCGACCTTGCCTTCCTTGGCCTGGATCATCGCCACCGGGGACGCATAAAAGAACACGCGCCAGGCCAACAGGGCGAGCAGCACCGCGACGATCGACACGACAACAAGGATTTTCCATTTTGCTTTCACGGTTTCGACTCCGATTCCAATTCCGAGGGGTTCCCAACCAGGCGCACCACGGCATAACGTGCCACGGCATATTCGGCGGCGGCACGCACCTGGGCGCCCTCGGCCCCGGCCAGGTCGGCCTGCGCGGTCAACACGTCGAGCGCGGTCGCTTTTCCGGCGCGGTAGAGCACCTCGGCGGCCTTGAGCGATTCGCTATCGGCTTCAACCAGCTTCGCGCTCGCGCGGGCATCGTTGAGCGCGATACGCCAGGCACGCAAGGCATCCTTGACTTGGGTCTGCACCCCTAGCTCGACGACCCGCTGCGCTTCCCGGGCCTGGGTCAGCCTCGCCCGGGCCTTTTTCGATTGGGCGGGCAATGCACCGCCATCGTATAGCGTCCAGGTGCCGACCAGCCCCACAATCCACTCCGGCGCGCTGCCGCCGACGTCCCGCTCGCGGTATCCGTAACTTCCCAGCAGGGCAAGCTCCGGGGTGCGCGCGGCCTGAGCCGATCGCAAGCTCTCTTCCGCCTGCGCTACCTGCGCATGTGCCTGTTGGATGTCGGGGTTGCGCGCGGCTGCCGCCCGCAGCATTTCATCATCCGACGACGGTTCCTCGAAGCGCCCGGGAAGCACCCCCTCGATGGAAAATGCCGGGCCGGGCGACAGCCCGATCGCTTGCGCCAGCGACACGAGCGCCATTTTTTCCGCTTCCTGCGCGTTGGCCAGCCCCCTTTCCGCATCCAGCCGCGCCGCTTCAGCCTTTAGTACATCCAGGCGGGTCGTCTTGCCCGCCTTGAAAAAATCGGTGGTCAAGGCCTCGAACGCCTTCTGCCGTTCGAACGCGCTGGCCGCCACGCGCACCGTGTCGCGCGCCTCAAGGGCACGGGAAAAGGCCTGGCTGACCCGATAGACGGTTTCCTCGCGCGTTGCCTGGAAGCCCATGCGGCCCGCCTCGACCCCGCGCTGCGCGGCGCTTTTCAATGCCGTAGTCTTGCCACCGTCGAACAGCAACTGGCGTCCCGTCACGCCGCCGAAGCTTTCGCGCGTGTACAACGCCGACGAAGAACTGCCCAACGGGCCCAGCCGGTCCTCGTTCAGCCGGCTCACGGAGGCATTGGCCGCCACTCTGGGCAGAAGGCCGCCTGCCGCGATGGCGTAATCCGCCTCGGCCTCGCTTGACCGCGCCGAAGCAGCGCCAAGATTGGGATTTTCCTTGAGCGCCAGATCGAGGGCTTGGTTCAGGGTAAGCCGCTCGGCGGCGGCGATGGGGCTCGATATGGCTGCCGCAAGAACCAGCAGCAAGGCCAGCGCCCCTCGCCTGAATGAAAGTGGCTTAACGGAGATGGTATTCATGTTTTGTCTGAACCCAATGCCTGGGTGCTCATGTCGTGTCCTAATTGCAGTTGTGGTGCAGCTTCCACTTCTCGGCGTGGCCCATGGCCACGGCCCAGTCGGGCGGGGTGCATTCGTCGGCCGAGGCGGTGCCCGCGGCAGGCTGGCTTGGCGCGGCCACCGCCTCGGCCGACGGAAACCCGCGCACGCCGATGAAGCCGACTGCACCGACGAACAGCGCAACGACGAGCGCGTGGGCAAGGCCCAATTTCTGGCTGTCATGACGCGCCTCGACCCCGCAAACACCGCCGGGACAGTGCCGTGCCCGGTTATCGCTGAAAGCATTGTAGGCCTTGCACGCGAGGCATATTCCGAAGGCGCTTTCGAAGAACATCAGGGTCAGGCAGACGACGCAAACGAACAGATTGATCGGCCCGATGACGTTGTTGATGACAATGAGATAAAACATGACGACCGCCAGCGCGAAGCCGACCGCCCAGGCGAAGCGCTTCTGCGGCGCACCGGTCCATTCAGGCGCCTGCTTCCTCACTGCGAAGCGGCCCAGAATCATGCTGGGCGAAAATCTCGGATTGACGAAGATGCGAATGGTGAAATCGATCAGAAAGGCAATCACGAATATTTGCGTCAGGCGGAAATTGCCCATCAGCCACGCATTCATGAACGAGACCAGCGCGAAGAAGAACAGGATGCCTGCGGCGGCCCGCACCTCGCGCTCATTGAGCACCGGTACCTCAAAGCCTGCCACCCGCTCTCCGAAACCGAACACCGTTTTCATGGGATACCCCTTAACCAGAGTCAGGGCATAGTTTCGCCGATGCGAGAATGACGGCGCGTTGCCGGTATGTGTCATATTGCATCGCAGTATTACGGCATGGCGGCTTGTTACACTACGTTACAAAATACTCCGCGTGGACGATCAGAATATCGCCATGGAAAACCGCGATCGCATTCTTGTCGTCGATGACGACCCGGAAATCCGCCGCCTGTTGGTGGATTACCTGGAACGCAACGACTTTACGCCTGTGGCCGCCCGCGACGGGCACGAGATGCGACAGGCGTTGGAGCGTCATGCCATCGACCTGATGGTGCTTGATCTGACCCTGCCCGATGCCGATGGCCTGACGCTGTGCCGCGACCTGCGCGCCAACTCCAACCTGCCCGTGTTGATGCTGACCGCGCGGGGTGAGGAGGCAGACCGCATCCTCGGCATCGAGATGGGCGCCGACGACTATCTGGTCAAACCTTTCAGCCCGCGCGAACTGCTGGCGCGCATCAAAACCATCCTGCGCCGCACCCGGGCGCTGCCGCCCAATCTGCGCCCCGAGTCGCAACGCTGCCTGGCCTTCGCCGGCTGGCGGCTGGATACCGCGACGCGGGTATTGACCGCGCCTGACAACGTGGTGGTGTCGCTATCCGGCGGCGAATACCGGCTGCTGCGCATCCTGCTCGAACACCCCAACCGGGTGCTCAACCGCGACCAGTTGACCGAGCTGATCCACGGCCGCGCGGCGGACGCCTACGACCGGGTCATCGACGTCCAGATCAGCCGGTTACGCCAGCGCTTGCGCGATGACAGCCGCGAGCCGCAACTGATCAAGACTTTGCGCGGCGAGGGCTATGTGCTGGCGGCGGTGGTCGAGGGACGCGCGACATGCGATTGATCGAGAAACTCATGCCCGCCTCACTGTTCGGCCGGCTGACCCTGATCCTGGTCGCCGGCCTGCTGGTGGCGCAATTCGCCACCGTGTGGTTCCACTTGGGAGAAGGGGAGCTGTTGCTTTCGCGTGGTGAGTACCGGGCCGTTGGACTTCCCGTGCGGTTCTGGATACACATGGCGCTGACCCTGGCTGCGGTGATCGCCGCTTCGGTGGTCGCTGTGCGTATGGTCACCCTACCCATGCAGCGTCTGGCCGATGCGGCGGATGCCTTTGGTCGTGATCTCGATAACCCGTCGTTGCCGGAAACCGGCCCGGCGGAATCGCGTCGCGCTGCGGAAGCCTTCAACCGCATGCAGGAGCGCTTGCGGCGTCTGATCGCCGAACGCAGCCGCGCGCTGGCCGCCGTCTCCCACGATCTGCGCACGCCGCTGACCCGCATGCGCTTGCGCGCCGAGTTGCTCGACGACAACTTGCGCGGCCAGTTCGACGCCGACATCGACCTCATGCAGTCCATGGTCGAGGCGACCCTGGACTACCTGCGCGGCCTGCGCGAAAACGAGCCGATCCAGACCATCGAGATCGAGGCCCTGCTGGCCAGTCTGGTGGCCGACGAACAAGCGCTGGGCCGGCCGGTGACGCTGAGCGCGGTGCAGGCCGCCCACTATCCCGGCCGCCTGTCGGCACTGAAACGCGCGCTCGCCAATCTGGTGGACAACGCGGTGAAGTACGGCCAAGAGGCCACACTGTCCGTTGTTGATTCGCCCACCGAGTTGCGCATCTGCGTCGAAGATCGCGGCGCCGGCATCGCCAAGGCCGACCTGGAGCGCGTCGTCGAACCCTATGTCCGGCTGGAAAGCTCGCGCAGCCGTGAAACCGGCGGCGTCGGGCTTGGCCTCGCTATTGCCCGCGATGCGGCGCTGTTGCATGGTGGAGAGTTGCGGCTTGAAAACCGTAACGAGGGTGGCTTGCGGGCAATCCTGATCCTGGCCCGATCACACACGCTCGACAGTGATTGATCACGATTGCCGAGATTTCGAATCCAAAGGCGGGAACGAAATGGAGACGGAGCCCCACGCTCCCTCTGTTGTGTATCACTGCAACGGGTTGCCTTGAGCAGAAGCACGGCCAGGCTGCTTCACCATCGCAATGACAGAAACACTGGCCACAGATACATCCCGCCCAAACCGCATAACAACAGCCCCAAGCACAGTTTGAGCACGCTTTGCGGCACGTGCTTTTGCGTGGCCGCACCCAAATACATCCCCGCCAGCCCGCCCAGCCCGAACAGACTGCCCAGCGCCCAGTCCGGCGCGGCGTATCCGCCGCTCGGCAAGGGCAGTACGGAATAGACGAGCACGCCGATTACCGAGGTGGCGAAGGTGCCCGACAGGGCCGCACCGGCCACCACGGCGATCGGCAGCCGGAAGATGGCGATGCAGAACGGCGCCATGATGGCGCCGCCACCGATGCCGTAAGTGCCGCCGATGATGCCGACGACAAAGGCCAGCGCCAGCATGGCCGGCACGGAAAAGCCGTAGTCGTGCTCGCCCAGCCGGAATTCCATGCGTTGCCGGTCATTGCGCGTCAATCGCAAGGTCGCGCCGCCCGCTGGGTTGGCCTGCTCGCGGCGTTTCGCCCAAGGGGCGAACTCTGCGAGCAGACGCCAGGCCAGGAACAGCAAAATGACGCCGACGAACAGCTTGAAGCGGGCCGCGTCCGGCAAAACCAGTACGCGCAGATAGAACCCCAGAACGACACCTGGCAAGGTACCGAGGATGATCAGCCGCGCCAGCGGCCAGGTCATGCGGCTGTCCCGGCTGTATCGCAGGACGCCGCCGGGCGTGGCGAACAGGTTGAAGATCAGGTTGGTCGCCGAGGCCGAGGGACCGGCATAGCCCAGCACGCTGATCTGGAACGGCATCAGCAAAAGGACACCGGAGATGCCGACCATGGAGGAAAAAACGACAGGATGAAGGCCACCAGCGGCGGCAGCCAGAGCCAGGTTTCGACGCCGGAGACGACGAAGTGAGTCGGCATCAGCGGCGTTCGAGGATTACCGGCTTTCCATCTCCAGATAGACCCGGCTGGCGTTGCCGCCCTTGATCAGCTCGTAGTGTTGCAGATGCGCGAAGGCACTTTGATCGAGGCTGTCGATGGCGTCTTGCAGCTCGACCATCTCGTCGACGGCGCGGCTCATGTGATCAACCAGCAATTGCAGGTAATCGCGGGTCTCGCGCCGGGCTTTGTCGAGGTCGCACACCTCGCCGTGGCCGGGCACGATGAGGGCGGGGTCGAGCTGTTCCATGGCCGCGAAGGATTCCAGTGTGCGGCCGGCATGGCTGAACGGCAGCACGCCCAGCAGGCGGTCGACGAAAACCAGATCTCCA
>JAGUXX010000207.1 GCA_020061585.1 Betaproteobacteria bacterium
CCATTTTTTGCCGGATTCGCCGCCGCATGGTTGTTCCATGGGGCAAGAAGCCGGTGAAAAAGGGTCCGCTGCGGTCGATTTGCAGCCGACGATTCCAAAATCCGACAGGCTCCTAGCCTCAAATTTAGGAATTTGAATATGCAATGGGAAACCGTCATCGGGCTGGAAGTGCATACCCAGCTCACCACGCAATCGAAAATTTTTTCCGGCGCGTCGATCGCCTTCGGCGCCGCGCCCAACAGCCAGGCCTGCCAGGTCGATATCGCGCTGCCCGGCGTGCTGCCGGTGCTCAACAAAGGCGCGGTGGAGCGCGGCATCCGCTTCGGCCTGGCGATCGGCGCCAAGCTGAACCGGGTCAACAGCTTCGACCGCAAGAATTACTTCTATCCCGATCTGCCCAAGGGATATCAGATCAGCCAGTTCGCGCTGCCCATCGTCGAGGGCGGCGCGTTGACCATACAAGTTGGCGGCGGCAACGATGCCTACGAGAAAACCGTGCGTATCACCCGTGCCCACCTGGAAGAAGATGCCGGCAAATCGCTGCATGAAGATTTCCACGGCATGACCGGTATCGACCTCAATCGCGCCGGCACGCCGTTGCTGGAAATCGTCTCCGAACCGGACATGCGCTCGGCCAAGGAGGCGGTGGCCTACGCCAAGGCGCTGCATACCCTGGTGACCTGGATCGGCACTTGCGACGGCAACATGCAGGAAGGCAGTTTCCGGGTCGACGCCAATGTCTCGGTGCGGCCGCTCGGACAAGCGGAATTCGGCACCCGGCGCGAGATCAAGAACCTCAACTCGTTCCGCTTCCTGGAACAGGCGATCAACTACGAGATCCGCTGGCAGATCGAACAGATCGAGGATGGCCACAAGATTCAGCAGGCCACCGTGTTGTTCGACCCCGACACCGGCGAGACGCGCGCCATGCGCAGCAAGGAGGACGCGCACGACTACCGCTACTTCCCCGATCCCGATCTGCTGCCGGTGAAGCTCGACGAAGACTGGATCGAACAGGTGCGCGCCAGTCTGCCGGAATTGCCGCAACAGAAGCAGGCGCGCTATCAAAGCGAATGGAATCTGTCCGCCTACGACGCCGCCGCGCTGACCGGATCGCGAGCCCTGGCCGAATACTTCGAGGCGGTGGTGGCGGGTTTGAGCAGACCAGACGCCAAGCTGGTCGCCAACTGGGTGATGGGCGATGTTTCGGCCACGTTGAACAAGGAAAACCTGGATATCGTCGACAGCCGCATCAGCGCCGCGCAACTGGCCGGCCTGCTGGCGCGGATTCAGGACGGCACATTGTCCGGCAAGCTGGCCAAGCAGGTGTTCGAGGCAATGTGGGCCGGCGAAGCTGAAGGTGACAATGCGGCCGACACCCTGATCGAGACCAAAGGCCTGAAACAGGTTTCCGACAGCGGCGAGATCGAGAAAATCATCGATGACGTCATGGCCGCCAACGTCAAATCGGTCGAGGAATTCCGTTCCGGCAAGGAAAAAGCCTTCAACGCTCTGGTCGGCCAGGTGATGAAAGCCAGCAAGGGCAAAGCCAATCCGCAGCAGGTCAACGACCTGCTGCGGCGCAAACTCAGCGCCTAGAAGATTTCAATTCGAGGAAGCGTTGCTGGTCTTCCTCGAAGCGTTGGTGGATGGCTTCGACCGCTTTGCCGCGTTGTTCCATGGCAACACCGATCTGCGCCAGTTCACGCTGTGCTTCGGTGCGCATCTGCAGGATAGCGGCGGGGGTCGGCTTGCCGGCGGCGCTGAAACGGGCCAGTTGCGCATTGGCTTCCGCCAGCTTCTCGGCGGCCCGATCCAGACGGGTCTGTAGTCCGCGTATATTCAGGCTTTCCAGTTCGATGGCGCGATCTCGCGCCAGCGCGATTTCCTTCTCGTTGGCGTAAGTCGACAGCAGGGCCGTGTCGCGCCGACGCTGCTCGATCTGTTTGCGCTGTTCCGCCTGCTGGCGCGCCGCCGCGTCGAGCTGCTGTTGACGATCCTCGGGTGAAATCCGGGTGCGCTGCACTTCCTTGATCACGCGCCCTTGCTTGTCCAGTTCGGCATGGCCTTTGCCAGCCTGGCTGGGCGGCATGACATCGCTATACTGCACTTTGCCATGTTGGTCCACCCAGCGATAGGTCGCCGCCAGCGCCGGTTCGGCGATGAGCAGAGCTACCGGCAGGTACATCCATAGCTTGAATCGCATTGTCAAACCCATTACGAAACTGGTCCTGTGTCCGAAAATGCTGTGGTGAAACGCGATGAATCCGCCTTTGTCCGAATGCACATCAAGGTGATGCAATTGTCCGACGGCGTCCGGCTGACGAAGTTCCATCAGTCTCGGACACCATACCGAGCACGATAATTCTGGATCGCGGTCAAGGTTTCATGCCATTCCGGTTTGGCTTGCAGATAGTGAACAAGGTCGTCGAGATTGACGATGCCGATCACCGGAATGGCGTAGTCGCGGCTGACTTCCTGCACCGCCGACAGTTCTCCCAGGCCGCGCTCCATGCGATCCAGAGCAATCGCGACGCCGCAGGGCGTGGCGCCGGCGGCGCGGATCAATTCGACCGACTCGCGTACCGAAGTGCCGGCTGAAATGACATCGTCGACGATCAACACGCGACCGGCAAGCGGCGCGCCGACGATGTTGCCGCCTTCGCCGTGATCCTTGGCTTCCTTGCGGTTGTAGCTGAACGGCACATTGCGGCCGCTTGCCGCGAAGGCGACCGCCAGCGACGCGGCCAACGGGATGCCCTTGTACGCGGGTCCGAACAGCCCGTCGAATTCCAGTCCGGAGGCGCTGATGGCGCTGGCGTAGAATTCGCCGAGTTGCTTCAACGCGACGCCGTCGTTGAACAGTCCGGCGTTGAAGAAATACGGGCTCAAACGCCCGGCCTTGGTCTTGAACTCGCCGAACAGCAGAACCTGCTGGCGAATGGCGAAATCGAGAAATTCTTGTTTAAAACGCTGCACAGAAAGCCCTTGTTATATGCGTGTCATCAGCCTGAATCTTAACGGAATCCGCTCCGCCGCCAGCAAGGGTGTTTATGCCTGGCTGCAAACCCAGCAAGCCGATCTGGTCTGTTTGCAGGAACTCAAGGCGCAAGCCGCCGACCTGAGTCTGGAAATGCTTAACCCGCATGAATTGTATGGCTATTTCCACTATGCGGAAAAAAAGGGTTACAGCGGCGTCGGCATCTACTCGCGTCGACAGCCGGACCAGATCATCGAAGGGCTTGGCATCCCGGACATCGACGCGGAGGGCCGCTACCTCGAAACCACATTTAGTGGGGATTGCGGCGATCTCTCGGTGATTTCGCTTTACCTGCCCTCCGGCTCCTCGGGCGAGGAACGCCAGACCGCCAAATTCGCCTTTATGGAACGCTTTTTACCTCGGCTTGAGGCGCTCGCAAACTGCGGCCGGGAAATCATTCTGTGCGGCGACTGGAATATCGCGCATCGGGAAATCGATCTGAAAAACTGGAAGGGCAATAAAAATAATTCCGGCTTTCTGCCCGAAGAGCGCGCCTGGATGAGCGATGTGTTCGAGCGTATCGGACTGGTCGATGTCTATCGCCGGCTCTATCCCGAGCACCAAGGCGAGGCCTATACGTGGTGGAGCAACCGGGGTCAGGCCTGGGCCAAGAATGTCGGTTGGCGGATCGACTACCAGATTGCCACCCCCGGCATCGCCGCCAGGGCAATTCGCGCGAACGTCTACAAGGAACAGCGCTTTTCCGATCATGCGCCGCTGATCATCGATTACGACCTGCGGTTCTGAACAACGCGGGGCGCCTCGCGGCGCCCCGCGTTCCGGCTTGCTCAGGCGTGTGCTATTTGCCGGGATTCATGTACATCTGCATGAATGCGGCCGGGTCCAGCGGCGGCAGCGGTGTGCCGTCGTCGGTGTTGGCCGCGCCCGGCGACGGAGCGGCGGGTTTGGACTCGGCTTGCGGTGCCGCGGCGGGGGCGTTTTGCGGCGTAAAGAAGAAGAACGGAAACGCGTTCAGCGGCAGAGCCTGTGGCGCGGTCGATTTGCTGGTGTCGAAAACCGGCGAGGGAGCGGGCGCTGGCGCTGCTTTCGGCGGCGGCGCGGTTGGCGTCGGCGTGGGCGAGGGTGCCGACGCGAACGGGAAGAACGGCATGACGACAGGCTGCTGGGCGGCCGGTGGAGTCGCTTGTGGCGCTACCTTGGGCGCGGCCGGAGCTTGTGTTTGCGGCGCTTGCGGCATCAGGAACGGCGCGAAAGCCGAGGCGGGTTGCGGCGATCGCGGTTGCGGCGCCGCCTGCTGCGGGGGTGGGAGCATCCCGAAGAAATTCTGTAGACCGGGCTGCTGCTGCGCGGGTGCTTGCGGCGCGGCAAAGTAATTCGGGTAGGTGGGTTGCTGTGGCGCGCCGTAGGGCATGAAGGGGTAGCTTTGCTGTTGCTGCGGGTAATAAGCACCGGGCATCATGGGTTGTTGCGCGGCAAACGGCATGTTGGGGAAAGACGGCATCGACGGACTGAATCCCGGCGCGCCGTACGGCTGCTGCGGCCGGGCATAAGGATTACCGGCGAAGGGATTGCCGGCGTATGGATTGCCGGCGAAGGGATTGTTGTTATAGGCATTGTTGCCGGGCAGGATGTTGGGCGTCAGGGCATTGATCGCGCCCAACGCGCCCAGGCTCAGCACCGGGTTGGACATGCCGCCGTAGCTGTTCCACGGGCTCAGGGGGTTGATGCTGTTGAGCGGATTCAGCGGATTCAGCGCGCCGAGCCCGAACGGACTGGAGATGTTGCCGTAACTGCCGGACCAGGGCGTGCTCTGGGTCGGCGCCAGGAAGGACAACGGATTGACCTGCGCCAGCAGCGGTTGCGTGGCGCCGGCGAGGGCAATAATCAACAGGGAATTGAGGCGTTTCATGTATGTCTCCTGCGGGTGGATGACTGCCGAGACTCAAGCGAGCGTCGGCATTACGAGTAGCCTTGGATTGATGCGTTACGCAAAGGGTTGCGATGAATCGCAACAGCGCGGTTCATTGCGCGGAAACAAAACGGGAAACCCGCCGGAAGGCCAGGTTTCCCGATATTTCAAAGCATGCGGCTATTACAGATCGCCGTCCGCCGCCGCGCGCATGATGACGTCCATCTTGTCGCGGATGTCGACGGCATATTCCATCAGTTTGTCGGGCGCGCCCATCTTGCCGGACAAGGAATCCAGCCATGAGGTGTTCCAGTCCAGGGTCAGCACCCAGATGTTCTTGTCGGCATCTTCCATGATGGCGACGCGGCACGGCAGATAGACGATCGATTCCGGCGCGTACTTGAGAATTTCGCGGCCGGCGGCGATGTCGCAGTAGTGGTAGACCTCCATGCGCGGCGCATCCATGTCGCCCAATACGGCCTGGATGTCTTTCCACATCGGGCTTTCGCCGACTTTCTTGAAGTTGAGCTTGTTGGCCGAGAGTTCCATGGACTGCTTGACGTCATCGAAAGACAGGCCCGGTTTGGCCTGATATTTGATGGCCATCATGTTCATCACGTCCTTGATGTCCATGCTCTTGACCAGGCCCATCATCGGCATGATCTGCTTCATCATCTTGTTCTTTTCTTCCGGCGACACCGGCTTGGACATTTCATACGGACGCATGCCGCGGCCGGCGGGAGAAACCGGCAGTGTGATCGGGCCGGCGGACAGTGGAACATTGGCCAGATAGGGATTGACGCTTTGCTGGGCGGCGGCGGGAACGCTCAGGGTCAGCGCCATGACGGCGATCAGTGCGGATTTTTGCATGTTTGTCTCCTTCATCTCTGAAACTGTTTTGGCTGGGCGGATAAGTTCCGGTGCCGGGATTCAGAACCGGGTTGAAAAGCCCGCGCCGGTGACCGGCTATAGTCGCGGCGCGGGCGCGGCTTGCTGGTTACAGATCGCCGTCGGCGGCCGCGCGCATGATGTTATCCATCTTGTCGCGGATGACGACAGCATGGTCCCACAACACATCGGGCGTGCCCATTCTGCCTTTGACGGAATCCAGCCAGGTGGTATCCCAATCCAGGGTCATCACCCAGATGTTCTTGTCCGCGTCTTCCATGATGGTGAACCGGCAAGGCATGTAAACAGCGGATTCTGGGGAATATTTCAGCATCTCACGGCCGACGGCGATGTCGCAGTAATGGTAGACCTCGATGCGCGGCGCATCCATGTCGCCCAGTACCGCCTGGAAGTCTTTCCACATCGGGCTCTCGCCGACTTTCTTGAAGTTGAGGCTGTTGGCGCGCAATTCCATCGACGTTTTCACGTCATCGAAAGTCAGGCCCGGCTTGGCTTTGTACTTGATGGTCATGAGATTCATCATGTCCTTCAAGTCCATGCGGGTGGTCATGTTCATCAGGGGCATCATCGACGTGATCAACTTCGCTTTCACCTCCTGCGGAACGACGCCCGACATCTCATAGGGACGCACACCCTGGGCCGGGAACTTGGGGATCGAAGGAAGCGAGGGAAGTGTCAGGAGTGACGGGAGCGAAGGCAGAGACGGGGCGGAACTGGCTGGTGTATTGACCAGGTAAGGGTTGCCTGAGGGAGCTGGGTCGGCGGCCAGAGCGGGAAGAGCCAGAGTCATGACCAGCGTGGCGAGTAAAGACTGCTTCAGGCTTGGGATCTGCATTGATGTGTCCTTCTTCGTGAAAACGAATTGGTTGTTATGGTTGCTTAGGTGCGACGGTGGTCAGGCCCAACATTTTCCAGTCCTGAACCCCGCCACGATACCACTTGAGCTTGTGCGCCGGATAACCCATGGCGATCAATTGCTTGATATTGGTCGGCGACTGGCCGCACCAGGGACCGTTGCAGTACATCACCAGCGTCTTGGCGTTCTCGAAATTCCACAACCCGCCGAGTCGCGCGGCGCCGAAGCGGAAGATCAGGATTTCGGCGATTTTTTCCAGGTCGTTGTGCGCCGGATGCAGTTCCTGCCAGGGCAGAATCATGGCGCCGGGGATGATGCCGGAGCGCAGCGGCCAATCGCCGTCGCGCGAGTCGATGACCAGCAGATTGGCATCCTGGCCCAGCCGTTTCAGGTAATCCAGCATCTCCAGTTCGCCGATCGTCTCCACACCCGGAGCCAGGGTCATCGGCTGGATGCAGAATGGCGGACAGGGGCGGGAAGTCAGCGAATAATCGGGATCCAGCATATTGTCGGTATCCGGGTGGCGCTCGATCTTTACCTTCTTGCCCTGATGCAGCACCTCCACCGCCGCGAGGCCGTGGGTGATGTTGACGTCCGCCGCGAACGCCGGCGAGACATTGCCGGACACCGCGCAACCCAACAGCGCGGACAATACCGCCGCCTGAACTTTCATGTTCGTCTCCTCCTGGTCGAATGTCGTTAGTGCAGTGTCTCGCAATTACATCGACATGATGGAAATGCCGCATGGCGGAAAAATTCGCGGTTTCATGTCGAGGAAATGTCGAGACACTGCACTACAAGCCCGATTCGGGGTTTCAATCCATATATTCGAAGACCTTGACGACTTTGCCGACGCCACTGGTACGCGCCGCGACTTCGGCGGCGGCATCGCCTTCCTCGCGTTTGACCAATCCCATCAGATAAACCGTGCCGGCCTCGGTGACGACTTTCACATGATGGGCATTGAAGCGCTTGTCATCGAGAAACCGCGCCTTGACCTTGGTGGTGATATAGCCGTCATTGGTGCGGGCGGTAAAGGTGCTGACCGGGCCGACGCTCAGTTCGTTCTGCACCGCGCGCACATTCGGCACCGCCAGCGCGATGGCCTCGACTTTGGCGCGCACCTCGGCATCCGGTGCGGCGCCGGTCAGCAGTACCCGGCGGTTGAAGCTGGTGGTGCTGACCCGGGTGTTCTCGCCGAACTGCTCGCGCACGCGGCTGGTGGCCTTCAACTCGATCTCTTCGTCCATCAGATAAGTGCCGCTGGTGCGGCGATCCTCCGCCATCAGGATGCCGGCGCCGATGCCGCCGGCGACGATGGGCACGCAGCCGCTCAGCGAGATCAGACTCAGACCGGCCGACAAGGCCAGCGTCGGCATCAGCAGCTTGCGTAACAAAGGGGTTTTCATGGGTCAGGCTCCTAGCAATAGATAGTCGATGCCATCGCACAGGCAGTGGATGGCGAGTAACAGTGTTTCATGGATACGCGCCGGCGAGTCGGCTGGCGCGCAAATCAGCACATCTTGTTCGCGCAGAATTTCCGCCAGCCCGCCGCCTTCGCCGCCGACCAGCGCGATCACGATCATGTCGCGGCTTTGCGCGACGCGGACCGCTTCGAGGGTCGCCGGCGCATGGCCGAAAGTCGAAATCGCCAGCAGCACGTCACCGCCATGGCCCAATGCCGAGATCTGTCGCGCGAACGCCGGATCGGCCGGGTCTCGCGAGACGTCCGCGGCGGCGCTGCCGGACAGCGCGATCGCCGCCAGGCCGGGGCGCTCGCGATCCAGTCTGTCGGTCAGAATGGCCGCCGCATATTGCGCGTACAGGCCGCAAGCAGCATTGCCGCAGGCCAGTATCTTGCCTTCATGCATCAGGCTATTGGTGATCAGCTCCGCTGATCGGGCGATCGGCTCGGCGAGCAGATCGGCCGCGTCGACCTGGGTATGAATGCTGGCCTGAAATTGATCCTGTATGCGTTGCTGGGGAGGCATGAGGGGAAAGGCGAGGCTCGTCGAGATGCGGCGGCTTGGATTATAGCCAGGCGCATCCCGGTCATTGTCGGGCAATCCCTTACGTCTCGAACGCCGCCCGCAACCATTGCAAGCGTCCGGCCTGCAACAGCACGGCATCGAAACGACAGGGCGCGTCGACCCGGTAGCGCGCCAGATAGTGGCGCGCCGCCAGGATGATGCGCGCCTGCTTGGCGGCGGTGATGCTCGCCGCCGCGCCGCCGAAATCGTCGCGCATCCGCGCCCGCACCTCGACGAACACCAGCGTGGCGCCGTCGCGCATGATCAAATCGATCTCGCCGCCGCGACAGCGATAGTTGCGGGTGACCAGTCCGAGACCCTGGCGCGTCAGATAATCCGCCGCCAACTGTTCCGCCGCGGCGCCGCTACTCTGCGTGCTTTTGTTCATGCGCCCCCCGTTTCGTTACACTGTTTGCCCGCAGTATCCGGCGAAACCCGCTTTTTTTCGATTCCATTCCCATGTTCGATGCCACCCAGCCGGCCCGACCCGGCGTCCTGCATATTGTCGCCACGCCGATCGGCAATCTGCGCGATCTCGGCCAGCGCGCCCTCGATGTGCTGAAAACCGCCGACATCATCGCCGCCGAGGACACCCGCACCACCCAGGGCCTGCTCAACACGCAGCAGATTCAGGCCGGCAAATTGACGCCGCTGCATGATCATAACGAGGCCGCCGCCGCCGCGCGGCTGATCGAAGCGCTGCGCGACGGCAAAAGTGTCGCCTACGTTTCGGACGCCGGCACGCCGGGCATTTCCGATCCCGGCGCGCGTCTGGTCAATCTGGTACGCGCCGCCGGCTTCGAGATCACGCCGATTCCCGGACCCAGCGCGGTGGCCACGGCGTTGTCGGTGGCCGGCATCGAGGGCGCCTGGCTGTTCTACGGTTTCCTGCCGGCCAAGCCGGCGGCGCGGCGCAAGGTGTTGCAACAACTGACCAGCCGGCCCGAGGCGCTGGTGCTCTATGAAGCGCCGCACCGCATCGAGGAAACCGTCGCCGATCTACTGGCGGTGCTGGGCGGCGAACGCACGCTGCTGTTGGCCCGCGAACTGACCAAGAAATTCGAGCAACTGCATGCCTGTCCGCTGGCGCAAGCACCGGCCTGGCTGGCGGCGGACGACAATCATCGGCGCGGCGAGTTCGTGCTGGTGATCAGCGCGCCCGAGACCGTCGAGAGCGACGCGGACGCGGTCGAGTCGCGTCGCGTGCTGGAAATTCTGCTCGAAGATTTGCCGCTCAAACAGGCCGCCCAGCTTGCCGCGCGCATCACCGGCGCGCGCAAGAATGCCTTGTACGAACTGGCGTTGACGCTAAAACAAGAGACATGACCATGCCGATTCTGACTTTGACCCGTCCCGACGACTGGCACTTGCATCTGCGCGATGGCGAGATGCTCGCCGCCGTGCTGCCGGATACCGCGCGCCAGTTCGCCCGCGCCATCGTGATGCCCAACCTGAAGCCGCCGGTGCGCACGCTGGCCGATGCGCGGGCCTATCGCGAGCGGATCCTGGCGGCGCTGCCGACGGGCAGCCATTTCGAACCGCTGATGACCCTGTACCTGACCGACAACACCGACCCGGCGGGCGTGGCGCGGGCGCATGCCAGCGGCATCGTCAAGGCGGTGAAGTATTACCCGGCCGGGGCGACCACCAATTCGGATTCCGGGGTCAGCGATATCCACAAGGTCGACGGCGTGCTGGACATCATGCGGGAAATCGGCATGCCCTTGCTGCTGCATGGCGAAGTCACCGATCCGCAAGTCGATATCTTCGATCGAGAGGCGGTGTTCATCGACCGCGTGCTGGATCCGCTGCTGCGTCGCCTGCCTGGACTGAAAGTGGTGCTGGAGCACATCACCACCCGTCAGGCCGCCGAGTTCGTTCGGCAAGCGCCGGCCAACGTCGCCGCCACGATCACCGCCCACCACCTGCTGTACAACCGCAACGCCATGTTCCAGGGCGGCATGCGGCCGCACTACTACTGCCTGCCGGTGTTGAAACGCGAAACCCATCGCCATGCGCTGATCGAAGCCGCGATCAGCGGCGATCCGAAATTCTTCCTCGGCACCGACAGCGCGCCGCATGCCAAAAGCGCGAAAGAATCGGCTTGCGGCTGCGCCGGTATCTACACCGCGCATGCGGCGCTGGAACTGTATGCCGAGGCGTTCGAGCAGGCCGGCGCGCTGGACCGGCTGGAAGGCTTCGCCAGTTTGCATGGCCCGGACTTCTACGGTCTGCCGCGCAATACCGAGCGGATCACGCTGTCGCGCGAGAGCTGGACGGTCAACACCGAACATGCTTCCGGCGTGATGCCGCTGCGCGCCGGCGAAACGCTGGCGTGGCGGGTGCGGGAGCAGGCGTAACCGCGAAGCCGGCGTGCTCCGGAACCTCGGAGTATGCGAAGGGAGGTGCGTATGAACAACAAGCCAGCGAAAACCGGATACGGCGCAATCGGCGCCCGGTTCGACGAGGTCTGGAACGAGGAGCTCGACAGCATCGCGCGCCAGCGCCCGCCCGGCGATGCGCCGCCGGATCTGGATGCCGACCCGGAAATCCGCGCGGCGCAGATGCAACTCGTCGGCTTGGCGCTGTCCGGCGGCGGCATCCGCAGCGCCACCTTCAATCTCGGTCTGATCCAGGCGCTGGCCGAACTCAAGTTGCTGCGCGGCTTCGATTATCTGTCCACGGTTTCCGGCGGCGGCTACATCGGCGCCTGGCTGTCGGCCTTGATCCACCGTCTCGGCAAGGGCCGTGTCGAGCCGGTGGAAGCCGCGCTGGCGCCGCCCGGCAGCGGTGAGGTCAAGCGCGAGCACAGCGCCATCCGCCATCTGCGCGAGTACAGCAATTATCTGACGCCACGCCTCGGCCTGCTCAGCGCCGACACGCTGGCGGCGGTGGCGACCTACCTGCGCAATCTGTACCTCAATTTGAGCATCCTGGTGCTCTGGATGGCGGCCTTGATGGCCTTGCCGCCGCTGTCGGTGCGCGCCGCGAAAGTCATCGGCGGCTGGGCCACGCCGGCCTTCATCGAGCAGAGCCGGTCGCTCGGCCGGATCACGCTGGCCGCGCCGAATTTCTTCCTGCTGGGCTTGATCTGCATCATCTTCGTGTTCTTCATGATCGCCAGAAACATCCTGCACAAACCCTCAGGCGCCGAGGAACCCAGTTGGCTTGGTGATGGCGGGGTGGTGCTGCTGATCGTGCTGCCCAGCCTGCTGGCGGCCTGGCTGTTCGCCTTCGCATTCTTCGCCGTCGGCCCCGGGCTTGAAGTCTATGGACTGGCATCGTGGCTGCGCTGGGGCTTGGTGGCCTATACCACGCCCTGGCTGGCCGGCTGGCTGCTGGTGCGGCTGACGCATTTCGGCGGCGCTTCGGTGGAGGCCAGCGGACGCGGTGTGCCGATGATGCTGGGCTGGGCGGCGGTGGCCGGGGCGTTTGGCGGCCTGCTGTTCTATGGCTTGGCGAAGCTGGTGCTGGCGATGTACGACTGGATGGGGCCAGTCTGGGTCGAGGCGGCCGGTCCGTGGTGGGTGTCCGGCCTGGGCGCGGCGCTGATGCTGAAGGTGTTCACGCTGGTGGTGACCCTGCATATCGGCCTGCTGGGACGCCAGATGACCAATGACATCCGCGAATGGCTGTCGCGCCTGGGCGGCTGGATCATCGTGTTCGCCCTCGGCTGGTTGCTGCTGTTCACGCTGTGCGTGCTGGCCCCGGCATTGGCGCGCATGGCGGCGGAAAGCCTGCTCGCCGCCGGGGGTCTGAGCTGGGCGGCGGCGACCGCCGCCGGAGTGGCTTTCGGCAAAAGCCCGAAGCTGGAAAGCGGTGCGCGCAAATGGCTGGTTTACAGCGCGCCCTATATTTTCGTGCTGGGTTTTCTGACGCTGATCGCGGTGCTGCTCAACCATATTCTGCTGACGCTGGCCGGCGGCCAGCCGCTGCCGCCGCCAGCCGGCATGGGCGTGGTCTGGCATCTGAACGTCCAGATCGCGGTCGCCGCCACGATCAGCAATCCGCTCTGGCTGCTGGCCGCCGCGATCTGTCTGACGGTCGGCGCCTTCCTGTCCTGGCGGGTCGACATCAATCTGTTCTCGCTCTACCACTTCTATCGCAACCGACTGGTGCGCTGTTATCTCGGCGCCAGCCGCACGCCGGAGATCGATGCGGCGCGCGCCCGCAGGCCGCATCCGTTCACCGGTTTCGATGCGCGCGACGATCTGAATATCAGCGAACTGACCAATCAGCGGCCGTATCTGCTGGTCAATACCGCGTTGAATCTGGTGTCTGGCGACAACCTGGCCTGGCAGCAACGCAAGGCGGCGGCGTTCTGCATCACGCCGCTGTATGCCGGATTCGATCTGACGCCATGCTGCGCGACGGCACGGCCGCGGCACGGCTACCGTCCCGCCAGCGATTATCTGTACGCCCAGTTCGGCGGCTTGTGGCTGGGCAGCGCGATGTCGATTTCCGGCGCCGCCGCCAGCCCCAACATGGGCTGTCACAGTTCGCCCAGCGTCGCGTTTCTGCTCACCGTGTTCAACGTGCGCCTCGGCCACTGGGTCGGCAATCCGCTGCATGCGACGGCCTGGCGACGCAGCGGACCGCTGTTCGGCGGCTTCCATCTGGGCAGCGAATTGTTCGGCCTGACCAACAGCAAGACCCGCTATGTCTATCTTTCCGACGGCGGCCATTTCGAAAACCTCGGCATCTACGAGCTGGTGCGGCGGCGCTGCCGCTATGTCGTCGCCAGCGATGCCGGACAGGATGGCGACTGCGGTTTCGAGGATCTCGGCAACGCCATCCGCAAGTGCTACACCGACTTCGGCGTGCGCATCGAAATCGATGTCGAGGGCATGCGCCCGGACCCGACAAGCCGCCGCGCGCGGCAGTGTTTCGCGGTCGGACAGATCCATTATCCCGATGGCATGACCGGCACCCTGGTCTACCTGAAGCCCAGCCTGACCGAGAAGACGCCGGCCGACGTGCTCAACTACGCCTTGCAGAACCCGGCGTTCCCGCATGAAAGCACGGCCGATCAATGGTTCAGCGAAGCCCAGTTCGAGAGTTATCGCAAACTCGGCTACAGCATCGCGCTGCGCCTGTTCGGCACGGCGATCAATCTGGCGCGCGCGCGCGCCGGCGAAAGCCAGGCGCAAGACCCGGCCTGGCTGTTCGACCTGGTTGGCGAGTTGCACCAGCAATTGGCCGCCGAGCCCAAGCGCGAGGGCTGAGCGCATGGCGATCATCGTCCCCGACGGCTGGCGCGAGTTTGCCAACAACGCGGCGGAATCCGGCGCCGCGCAACGCGAGTTCGAAACTCTGGCGGCGCTGGCCGCGGCGCTGCCGGATGCCTACACGGTGTACCACGCGGTGCACTGGACGCGGCTCGAACACGGTTATTCGGTGTACGGCGAGATCGATTTCGTGGTGGTCAACCAGGCCGGCGCGTTGCTGCTGATCGAGCAGAAAAGCGGCTTTCTCGAAGAGGGCGAGGACGGCCTGAAAAAACGCTATGCCGAGAAGACCAAGAGCGTGCCGATCCAGATGGCGCGCAGCCGCGCGGCGCTGCAACACAAGTTGTATGCGCGTCCCGGCTGCCGCGACGTGCCGCTGGAAAGCCTGCTGTACTGCCCGGACTACCAGGTCAAGCGAGTCGAAACCGCCGGCCTGGCGGCCGAACGCATCGTCGATGCGCGCCGCCGCGATCAACTGGCGGCGGTCATCGTCGCCATCCTGCCGCCGGGCGAGGCGAGCAGTGCCGATACCGTGCGTCAAGTGCACCGCTTTCTGCGCGACATCGTGCAACTGGAAACCGACGTCAGCGCGCTGATCGGCCGCGCCCGCGGCCTGGTGACCCGGATCTCCGGCGGTCTGGCGCACTGGGCGCGGCAACTCGATTTCCAGCCCTATCGGCTGCGCGTCACCGGCACCGCCGGCTCCGGCAAGACCCAGTTGGCGCTGGCCGAGTATCGCGCCGCCATCGATCAGGGCCAGCGGCCACTCTACCTTTGTTACAACCGGCCGCTGGCCGATCATTTTCAGCTCATCGCGCCGCCTGGCGGACACGTCTGCACCTTGCACATGCTGTGCGACCAGCGCCTGCGCGCCAGTGGAGAAATCCCGGATTTCAAGCAGCCGGACGCTTTCGAACGTTTGCTCACCCGCGCCGCCACGTTGCCGATCACGGCGGATTGGCTGTTCGACACGCTGATCGTCGACGAGGGCCAGGATTTCACCGAGGCCTGGCGCGATCTGGCGCTGCGCCATCTGCAACCACAAGGCCGCGCGCTGTGGCTGGAAGACCCGTTGCAGAATCTGTATGGCCGCGACCCGGTGGAACTGCCCGGCTGGGTGCGGCTGCGGGCGAACAGCAATTTCCGCAGCCCGCGCTCGGTGGTGCGCATGCTGCAAAGCCTGTTGCCGGACGAATTTCCGATCGAAGCGCGCGGCGCCCTGCATGCCAGCGAACTGACGGTGTTGAGCTACCGTGACGGCGCCGAATTGACGCAACAGGTCAAGGAGGGCATCCGGCTGTGCCTGGCCGAGGGCTACAAGAAAGCCGACATCGCCGTGGTCAGTTACAGCGGCCGTGAAAAATCGCGCTTGTTTCCCTACACCCAGCTCGGTCCGCACAGCTTGAAGACCTTTTCCGGCCACTACGATCTGCTCGGCCAACCGCTCTATACCGACGGCGACCTGCTGCTGGAATCGGTTTATCGCTTCAAAGGCCAGGCGGCGCCGGCCATCGTGTTCGCTGAAATCGATTTCGAGCGTCTCGACGAACGCGCGGTACGCAAATTATTTGTCGGCGCCACCCGGGCGATGATGAAACTGGTGCTGGTGGTGTCGGAAAAATCGGCGAAGGTATTGCTGGAACGGCTGGGCTGAATCCATGTCATTACACACAACTTCAACATCACCCCGTAACATGCTGACTTTTAGTGCATTGTTGGGTGAAGTTCATGAATTGGGCAGCGGAAGAATTCAAAGATCTCGACCTGGGCGACAAGCGCCTGAACAAGCGGATGGTTCGTCTTGTGGAGCGTTTCGCGGCCAATACCCTGGCGAGCATTCCGCAAGCGTGTGGTGTCTGGGCGGAAACCCAAGCGGCCTATCGGTTCCTGGCGCAGGACGACATCGAATGGGAAGGCATCTTCGCGTCGCACTAGTGTGGTGTTGCATGCTTGCCGGCCCAAATAAAACGGATGGATTGTTCCGCCAGGCTAGGCGCGGACCCGCCGCCGTATGGGGTATACGGCAAGGGACCGCAACGACGCATGGCGGAAAAAGCCGCCGTTTTATGGGCTGGATA